>CAZKQR010000147.1:0-9719 GCA_964554965.1 uncultured Cytophagia bacterium
TATCTGCTCTCCGGCGCCACCGATGTGGCTGCGGTCACCGATGACGCAGCCCTGCTTAAAATGATTGAACGCGTATGGCGCAACACCATCGAGCGCAACCAGTACATCACCGGCGGCATCGGGCCTTCCAGTCATAACGAGGGGTTTACGGAAGATTACGATCTGCCCAATCCGACCGCGTATCAGGAAACCTGCGCCACCATCGCGTTGGCGCAATGGAATCACCGGTTGGCGCTGCTGTACGGCGACAGCCGCTATGCCGATGTCGTCGAACGCTGTCTGTATAACGGCATGCTCAGCGGTGTTTCTCAGGACGGAAAAAAGTTTTTTTACGTCAACCGTCTGGAAAGCGACGGCGGTCAGCACCGTTCCCCCTGGTTCGGCTGCGCCTGCTGTCCGCCGAATGTGGCGCGCACCATCGCCTCCTTGGGCGGTTATGTGTGTGCGCAGGATGATCATTCCGTATGGATGAATCTGTACCTGCAAGGGCAAATCCAGGTGACTCTGCCTCAGGGCCGGCTGTCGATTCAGCTCCATGGCAACTATCCGTGGGACGGCCGTGTGCGGATCAAACCATCCCCGGAAAAACCATTTGCCTTTGCGCTGCGCTTGCGCAAGCCAGGCTGGTGCGATCAGGCGACGGTCCAGGTCAACGGCGAGGCGGTGGTTCCGCGTATGGACAAAGGCTACTTTGTGCTGGAGCGGATGTGGCAGCCCGGTGATGAGGTGGAGTTGAACTTGGACATGCCGGTGCGCCGCATGATCGCGCATCCTCGAGTCCAAGCGGACGCCGGACGCACGGCGCTCCAGCGTGGTCCGCTGGTCTATTGTCTGGAAGCCTGTGATCACACGGCAGAGCTTTCTTCGATCTTTCTGCCGGCAACCTGCCCGCTGACCGCCGAATGGGATCCCTCTCTGTTCCACGGCCTGACGGTACTGAAAGGCAAAGGCCTCGCAGCCGACAGCCTGTCGTGGAAGGCTGAGCTCTATCAATCCATGCCGGCCCCGCGGCAGGTGGAGGTGAAAGCGGTTCCTTATATTGTTTGGGATAACCGTGCTCCGGGGGCCATGATGGTGTGGCTTCCGCAGGCCATGCCGTCCGCGGCCGCCGGAGGACGGATCCCGTTACCGCCGGTGCGTTAAGAGTACACTCTAGGTGTCATCCATATCGTCCATGGCCGTTATCAGATCGCTTCATCCTTATTTACCGTATTGCTCAAGGAACCATGTCAACTCCGTATCATGCTAAATATTTCGCTTACGAACTGACCCGCCATCACAGCGGCGATACCGTTAAAAAGATTTCTTCTTCGCTCTTTGATGCCTGTGTGGATTTAAACCCGCACCAGATCGACGCCGCTCTCTTTGCCCTGCGTTCGCCTTTTTCCAAAGGGGTGCTGCTGGCCGATGAGGTGGGGCTGGGTAAAACCATTGAAGCGGGTCTTTTGCTGTGCCAGTTCTGGGCAGAGCGCAAGCGACGCCTGCTGGTCATTTGTCCCGCTTCGCTGCGCAAGCAGTGGAGCCTGGAGCTGCAGGAGAAATTTCACCTGCCCAACATGATCCTCGACGCGGCCTCCTATCGCGAGGCGCAGCTGCGCGGCCTCAGCAACCCCTTCGATCAGTCGCAGGTGCTGCTTACCTCCATCCATTTCGCCAGCCGCAAGAGCACGCAGATTCGCACCATGCCCTGGGACCTGGTGGTGATCGATGAGGCGCACAAGCTGCGCAACGTCTTTCAGGCCTCGAACAAGATGGCTCAGGAGATCCGCTGGGCGCTGGAAGGCCGGCGCAAAGTATTGCTCACCGCCACGCCGTTGCAGAATTCGTTGACCGAGCTTTTTGGTCTGGCCTCGTTGATCGATGAGCATCTCTTCGGCGATCTGCAGGCCTTTCGCAATCAGATGGCCGGGTTGGAGGGCGATTTCAGCGAGTTGCAGCACCGGCTCTCTCTGTTCTGCAAGCGGACGCTGCGCAATCAGGTTTCCGAATATGTCAAGTACACTGAACGGCGGGCCATGACCCTGCCGTTTCATCCCAACGATGAGGAGCAATCCCTTCATGATGCGCTGACCGAATTTCTCCGCCAGGAGGTCGTGTATGCTGTGCCGAAACAGCAGAGCCACCTCATGGCGTTGATTCTGCATAAACTGCTGGCTTCCTCCATTCATGCTGTCATCGGCACTCTGGTGGCCATCAAGGTCCGTTTGGAAAACATGGCCAATGGATTCGGCGGATCGGATGATTTTATCGGTCACTTTATCCGTTCCGAAGAGATCGAGGCGGATTTCCTCGAGGAGAGTGATGAGGAGCTGGATAAGAACGGCGAGCCCATCGATCCGGTGCGTTTGCAGGAGGAGATCCGCCAGATCGATCGGCTGCTGCAAAAGGCCATCTCCATCCCCGGAGAGGCCAAGGCGGACAAGCTGTTGCAGGCCCTGGAGGCGGGCTTTGCGGAATTGGACAAGATGGGGGCTCGGCGCAAGGCTTTAATCTTTACCGAATCCCGGCGCACCCAGTCCTTCATCGCTGATTTTTTGAGCCGGCACGGCTATGACGGCCGTTTCGTGCTCTTTAACGGCGCCAATAACGACCAGGCCGCCAACGCCATCTATGCCGATTGGCTGGAGCGCAACAAAGACAACGGCCGTACCGCCGGAAACCGTGCGGTGGATCTGCGCTCTGCGCTGCTGGAGCATTTTCGCGATTCGGCCGACATCATGATTGCCACCGAAGCGGCGGCGGAAGGGTTGAATCTGCAGTTCTGTTCACTGGTGATCAACTATGACCTGCCCTGGAATCCCCAGCGCATCGAGCAGCGTATCGGCCGCTGCCACCGCTACGGCCAGAAATTCGATGTGGTGGTGATCAACTTTCTCAACGAGCGCAATCTGGCGGATCAGCGCGTCTACGAGCTGCTGACCGACAAATTCAACCTTTTCAACGGTGTGTTCGGCGCCTCGGATGAGATTCTCGGCAACATCGAATCCGGGGTGGATTTTGAACGCCGGATTCTGACCATCTATCAGCAGTGCCGATCGCGCGACGCCATCGACGAAGCGTTTCAGACGCTGCAGAAAGAGATGGAGCAGAGCATTCAGCAGCGGCTCGACCACACCCGCCGGCTGCTGTTGGAGCATTTTGATCAGGATGTGCAATCGCGGCTGCAGCTTCGCCTGGAAGACGCCCGCCAGCAGCTCAGTCGCATGGGCATGTACTTTTGGGAACTCAGCCGCCATGTGCTGCAGCAGAAGGCCCGGTTCGACGACCAGACCATGCAGCTGAATCTTTTGGATCCGCCGCTGCCGACGACGCCCGCAGGCCGGTACAATTTGATCTCCAAGGACAAAAAAGCGGTGGACGATATTCATCTCTATCGCCTGTCCCATCCGCTCGGCGAGTATGTGCTGGATGCCGGCCGCCGGATCGCGACGCCGACGGCGCGCGTCTCTTTCGACATCAGCCGCCATCCGGTGAAAATCTCGATGGTCCAGTCCTTGAAACGCAAAAGTGGTTGGCTGTCGCTGCATCACCTGCATATCGAATCCATCGAACCGGAGGATCATCTCATCTTTTCCGCGATGGACGACCGCGGCAAGCTGCTGGACCAGGATCAATGCGAACACCTCTTTTACTGCCGCGGCCACGCCGAGCCGGTGGAGCCGCCGGTGGAGGCGATTCAGCGGCGGCTGGAACAGGAAGCGCAGTCGGCCATCGCCCGATTGAATCAGAATTCACAAGAGCAGGGTCGCACCTATTTTCTCGAAGAGTGTGAAAAGCTGGAAAAGTGGTCTGACGACATGATGACGGCGGCCGAAGGCCAGCTGACGGACATTAAAAAGCAGATCAAAGCCCTGACCCGGCAATCGCGCCAGGAGCTCTCCCCGCTGGAACAGCACCGCCTGCATCGCACCATCGCCGATTTGGAAAGCCGCAAACGGTTGATGCGCAAAAAGATTTTTGAAGTGGAGGATGAGATCGTCGTCAAGCGGGATGATCTCATTCAGGTGTTGGAAAAACGCATGGACCGGCGCGTGGAGGTCGAGCCCCTGTTCACCATCCGCTGGACGGTGGTTTGAGTCCGGGCTTGAATGTAACGAGGAGAATCGGTATCTTTTCTCAGGGAGAACGAGAGCACGTTATGAAAATTGCTGCGGTTCAGATGAACTGCCGGTTCAACGAACCTGAGCGGAACCGGCGCAGGGCGTTGCGTTTGCTGGAGAGAACCAGGGCGGACCTGTATGTACTGCCCGAACTTTTCAACAGCGGCTACTGGTTCAGCAGCAGGGAAGAGGCGCAGGCGGCCGCCGAACCGGTTCCACAGGGCGAGACCTGCCGCGTTCTGATCGCTGCGGCGCAACGGCTGCAGTGCCACCTCGTCGCCGGGCTGGCGGAAAAAGCCGGGGACCGCCTTTTCAACGCTTCGGTTCTGATCGGGCCCGGCGGCCTCATCGCCTGTTACCGGAAGATTCATTTGTTCGATGAAGAAAAGAAATGGTTTGATCCCGGCGACAAACCCTTTAGCGTTTATGACATCGGCAGCGCCAAGCTGGGTTTGATGATCTGCTTTGACTGGATGTTTCCCGAATCCATGCGCTCTCTGGCTCTGCAGGGTGGCCAGATCATCTGCCACAGCGCCAACCTGGTGATGCCCTACTGCCAGGCGGCCATGGTCACCCGTTGTCTGGAGAACGGCGTATTCGCAATCACCGCCAACCGTGTGGGACACGATCGCCGTGGCGGCCAATCTTTGCATTTCACCGGTCAAAGCCAGATCACGGATCCGCGCGGCAGGGTCATGGCCCGGGCAAGCAAGCTGTTGGAGGAGGTGCTGGCCCGGGACATCGATCCCGGCCAGGCGGACGACAAGTGGCTGAATCCGGCCAACCATCTGTTCAATGATCGCAGGCCGGCGCTGTACAAAAGCTGAGAGTAGATCGGATCCTCTTCTCGCGATCATCATCCTGAACGCTGAACGAAATGACACACAGCCCATGTCCCTGCTTGTTTCCATGAAACGGCTCTTCAGGCATTCGGCGATTTACGGTTTGGGCCATATCGTCAACCGGTCCATCGGATTTCTCCTGCTGCCGCTCTACACCAATCTGTTCAGCGGCGAGGCCTTTGGTATCGCCGGCGTGCTGATGACCTGGCAGGCGCTTCTGACTCTGATCTATGTGTACGGCCTGGATGCGGGCTTTTTGCGCTACTATATCGCCGCGGAGGATGAATCCCGCCGGCGGACGATTTTTTCCACTACTCTGATCAGCCTGCTGATCACCAGTGCAACGCTGAGCGGTGTTCTCTGGCTTGCGGCGCCGCAATTATCTGAGTGGCTGCTGCAGGAGCCGGTTTCCATGGCTTGCTCTTTGGATCTTTTAATCCGCCTTGTCATCGCCGCGCTGTTTTGCGACACGCTCGCCTTTATTCCGTTGCTGGTGCTGCGCGCGGAGGAGAAGAGCGTCTCTTATATGGTCTTCAAAGTATTGAATGTGACGGTGAACCTGGCCGCCAATCTCTATTTCATTTTTTACCGCAAACAGGGCGTGGAGGGGATCTTTTGGGCTAACCTGGTCTCATCCGTCGTCACGCTGGTGATGACCCTGCCCCTGCTCCAACGCCGGGCTGCACTCTCTTTTTCATCGCCGCTGTTAAAAAAGCTGTTTCTCTTCGGCCTTCCCGCGCTGCCCTCAGGACTCGCCATTGCGCTGATGGATTCGGCGGACCGGATTTTTTTAGAGCGCCTGGCCTCCCTGCAGTCGGTGGGATTGTACAACTCGGGCAGCAAGCTGGGCATGAGCATGGCGCTGCTGGTCGCCGCTTTTCGATTCGCCTGGCCGCCGTTTTTTCTATCCGTGGCCAAACAGGCGGATGCGGAATCCGTCTACCGGCGGGCCCTGACCTATTTGATCGCCGTCTGTTTTTTCGTTTTTCTGCTGATCTCTGTTTTTCTCGAGCCGATCTCCCGGCTGTCCATCGGCCCTTATCATCTGATCGGTCCAGAGTACTGGCCGGCCAACCGGATCGTGCCGGTGATCCTGCTGGCCTATATTTTCTATGCCGCCTATCTGAACTTTTATGTGGGCGTATATCTGAAGGACAAAACGGTCTACATCATCTGGGCTACGCTGGCCGGCGTGGCGGTGAATCTGCTGGCCAACTGGGCGTTGATCCCCAGTATGGACATCGACGGCGCTGCTTGGGCGCGTCTGCTCTCGTACGTCGCCATGGCCGGCAGCCTTTTCTTTTTTTCACAAAAATGCTATCCGATCCGCTATGAATGGAAACGTCTGCTCCACCTCGGTCTGGTCACAGCGGTTCTTTTTGCTTTGGCCAAAACCCCGGTGGTGAAGGAGCACGTCTGGCTTGGCGCACTGTTGCTGCTCGGCTTTCCCCTGCTGCTGGCTGCGACCGGCTTTTTCTACCGGGAGGAGCGGGAACTCTTCAAGCGGCTTTTGCATAAAGGCAACCTGTGAATCGATCCAAAAAAACGCTGGCCGAATTTTACGAAACCGTAGGCGCCAACTATCCGGAAGAGCAGGTGGTCTATCAAACCCTGTACGGCCGCCTGCGCAAAGCCTTCATCTTCTCTTTTCTGCAGCGGATGCAGGGCTCCTTGCTCGATATCGGCTGCAACAGCGGCCATTATCTCGCCGCGTATCAGAATGGCGCTCGCTGGGGCATGGACCTCAGCCGGGCGGTCCTGCGGCGAACGCCGGAGATCCTGCATCAACGCTTGGTGGTGGCGGACGCGGAACGGCTGTACGCCTTCCGGCCTGCCTCTTTTGATCATGCGCTATGCAGTGAAGTGCTGGAACACTGTCTGAATCCCTCCGCGGTGTTCGCCGGCATCGCCCATGTGCTCAAACCGGGCGGCCGGGCGCTGATCACCACACCCAATCATAAAGGTGAAAAACCCGCTTGGGTTCAGGTAGGCTGTCTGTCCGAGTACGGCGTACACGGCGATGCGGACGGCCGGTATTTTCATACAGCCTATCGTCCGCAGGAGTTGAGCGAATTGGCGTCGGCCGTGGGACTCGTGCCGGTGGAATGCGGCACTTTGGAAAAAGAGGTCAAATACGCCGCCAAGCTGCCGGCTGCGCTGCTCCTCAGCGGGCGTTTGCTCAATCGCTTGCTGCGTTCGATTAAGTTTGAAGCTTGGCTGTTGCGGCGGTTCAACCAGATGAGCCTGCAGATTTACGCCTTTTGCCGAATCACCGGCCTGCAGCCGCTGCTGATGCGGTTGATCGACGAAGGCGTGCGCTCCTATATCTGGGTGGAAAAACCTGCTGCGGTCTGAGCTGAAAAAATTGCGTGGATATTGTCCTCGAAAGCCTGTACATTGGTTGCAAGCGAGTTGGAGATTCGATTCTATGCAGATTTATTTCGCCGCCTCCATAGCCGGAGGCAGAAATTTTTTACCGACCTATCAGCGAATGGCCGATCATATAAAAAACCTTGGCCATGTGGTGCTGACGGAGCATATCGTTGCTGCGGATGTCTGGCATCAGGAGAGCGGGCTGACGCCGGAGCAGATTTACCAACGGGATGTGATCTGGCTGCAGCAGGCGGATGGGGTGATCGCCGAGGTGTCCAATCCCTCGCTGGGGGTTGGCTACGAAATCTGTTACGCCCTGTTTCTGGCCAAACCGGTTCTATGTCTGTATCATGAGCCGGTGCTGCTGTCCCGCATGATCCTTGGCAATCACCGGCCGGGTTTGCGCCTGTGCGCGTACCAACAGGCTGAAGAGTGGCAGAAGACCATCGAGCTGTTTTTACGGGATGGCTCTCAGGGCCCTGGCTCCGAACCGTTCGAGGCTGTGCGGCCTGCCCGAGTCTGAAACTTTTCATTTACCCATGGACTTGACCATCTGTGGTTATGTCTGAACGCATCATCCTGCATATCGATATGGACGCGTTTTTTGCGGCCATCGAGCAGAACGATCATCCCGAGTGGCGGGGCAAGCCGGTCATCGTCGGCGCTGATCCTAATAACGGCAGGGGCCGCGGCGTGGTCTCGACCTGCAGCTATGAGGCGCGAGTCTACGGCGTGCGTTCGGCCATGCCGATCTCTAAAGCCTGGCAGCTCTGCCCGCAAGCTGTGTACGTGTACCCGCGCGGTAA
Organism: uncultured Cytophagia bacterium; assembly: GCA_964554965.1. GTDB lineage: Bacteria > Zhuqueibacterota > Zhuqueibacteria > Residuimicrobiales > Residuimicrobiaceae > Anaerohabitans. Next base: position 8,122 of record CAZKQR010000147.1, read on the forward strand.
GCGGTACGCCGAGGTCTCGCGCTCCGTCATGACGATCCTCGATCACTATTCACCCGATCTGGAGCAGATCAGCATCGATGAGGCGTTTCTGGACATAACCTCGACGCACAAGCTGTACAGCGGCAAGGAGAACATGGCGCGGCGGATCAAGCAAGAGATCGTCGGCGCCACTGGTTTGACCTCGTCCATCGGCATTGCGCCGAACAAGTTTTTGGCTAAAATCGCCTCTGATCTGCGCAAGCCTGATGGGCTGGTCATTGTGACGCCGGATGCGGTGCAGGCGTTTCTGCAGCCGTTGGAGATCGGACGATTGTGGGGAGTGGGTGAAAAAACTTTGCCGCATCTGCAGCACATGGGCATCCTCACGATCGGCGATCTGGCCCGTTTTTCGCAGAAAGAGCTGGCTGATCGTTTCGGCAAAAGCGGCGTGCACTACTGGCGCCTGGCCCATGGACTGGATGATCGCGAAGTCAGGGACGACGGGCAGGCGAAATCCATCAGCCGTGAGCTGACCTTCGATAAAGACGAATCGGAGGAGGCGACTCTGCGCCAAACACTTTTCTATCTGTGCGACGATCTGACCAAAGAGATGCGCAAAAAAGAGCTGTACGGCCGGACGATCACTCTCAAGATCCGGCTGCACGATTTTTCCACCTTTACACGATCGCGCACCCTCAAGCAGCCGACCAACCGAACCACCCTGATCCGAAAGACGATCGAAGAACTGTTCACCGCCTTTGAACGCCGCAACCGGGCGGTTCGTCTTCTCGGCGTCGGGGTCTCTCATCTGGAAGGAGTGGGGGAACAGCTACAGCTGTTCACGGATGAAGCTCAGTCAGCGGATCGCCTGGAACGGGTCATGGATTAGGTACGCAAGCGGTTCGGAGATCGCTCCATCACCCGTGCATCGCTGTTGGATCATTCGCAGGATTCACAGTGGATCAGAGAATAGCGGACCGGAAAACCATGGCGAAAAATACTATCACGTGGTATCAGCGAATGCGGGCGATGAGTCTGCCCGAGATCGGCTACCGGCTGCAGCACAATGTGCGCGGCCGCTTATTAAGATGGCAGCTGCCGGCATCGGGAACCGTGATCCCGCCTGAGCAGTTTCTCATTCGGCAGGGGGTGATTGAACCCTCGCGCACCCTTACGGAGCAGTTGGCGGATCTGGTGGATGCTTTTCGCCGCCAGGCGGTTTTCCCCTGGCAAAAGGATGAATGGGAGCAGGTGGCCGGTTTTTGTCGCGCTGTATGGCCGGACGAAGAACCGTCGCTGCTGCAGTCGGCGGATGTTTTTTGCCGCCACCGTTTCTCTATTTTTTCACAACCGGTGGCCTTTGAGCGTGAGATCGACTGGCACTATGATTCAGTGGCGCAGAAAAGCATTCCTCTCCGTTATTGGACTCAAATCCACTACTGGCAGGCGGATGTGTCGCCGGGCGTCAAATACATCTGGGAGTTGAACCGGCATCAGCATTTTGTCACTCTGGCGCAGGCTTATGCCCTGAGCGGAGACCGCCGTTATGCGGTCGAACTGTTCAGCCAATGGCAGCATTGGCTGCAGGCCAATCCATACGGCTGGGGCATCAATTGGTG
>CAZKQR010000148.1:0-6862 GCA_964554965.1 uncultured Cytophagia bacterium
CCTGAAAATGAAATGCTTGAGGTTATAAATAATTCCGGGTTGTTTGTTGTTGCTAATGGCTTTTTTAGTTGTCCACTATTAGATGAAGCATTAAACAGGCATAATGGCATCAAAGCCAGAAAGTCAGAACAGGGGAATCAGTTGCGGGCTGATCCGCACACTGGTTCAGCAAAACGACCGCAAGCAAAACAGTGAACAGCATGTGCTTTTTTTTCATGTTACCTCAATGGAATGGATGTTATCTTTTCAGCAATAATGCGGACCGGTCCGATCAGTCCGGAAGCGGGCAGCGCGGCAAAACCGACCGGGCCGCGAAAATTTTCAGTATAAGCGGTTGTCCCGCTGCCATAATGGGGGATCAGCTCTGCAGGGACCGGGACCGGCTGCCTGAGATCGGCGACGCGATTGATCAGAGTGTTGGTGACCTCCACGACCAAGCGGTTATCTCCAGGCCGGACAGCTGAGGTAATGGGCAAATGGGTGTTGCTCATCCAGTGTGTACCGATCGCCCTACCGTTCAGCTGCACATGAGCGATGCTGCCCACTTTTCCTAAATCCAACCATAGCCTGAGTGGTGCAACCAGATAGTCTGCAGGAAGCGTAAAATGGAATTCATAGCACCCGGCGCCGCTGAAATGGCGAGTGGCGGTATGGGCGGTCCAGGACTCGAGGTGCGTTAACACAGTGTCGACGCCGGCGTCGGCCAGGGTCATCTTCCACGGGCCGGACAGATCAAAAGGCGGAGGAATGCCTTGAACCGTGCAAGACAGAGAAACGGTTCGCCTGCCACTCTGCACCCGCAGATGATGGCGACCATTCATCCTGGCCGCAGCGATGATCGTGTCCTGTTTCACATTCACAATACGGTGAAAATCGCCGGCTAAAATCCAGCTGCTATCTTGGCCCGACTGAAAAAGCACAAACAGGGATTCAAAGGGAGCCAGCTCGATGGAGAGTTCGATGCCTTGAGGGTTTTGTTGATAGTGCCACAACCGGGCGATGGATCCATCATATGGATTCCAGTGCCAGGGTATTTTGTCATGAACCCGGAAAGTGAGCGGCAGCCGGAATGGCCGGTCCTGTATATTGGCGACAAAATAAAGGTCGTCCTCGCCGAGCCGGCGATGAAAAAAGCTTAGCCCGTTGTTTTCCCGCAATCCTGCTGCGGTCAAGTCGATGGACACATCCGGGGGCAGGCATCCGCGCAACGTGTTGACAAAAGGATCGAGAGGGCTGCTGCGCCGGTCCAAGGCATCCTGTCGATGCAGGACCTGTTTGATGAAATGCGTACGTCCCTTGCCGAACGGCTTCTCTCCTGTTCCATCTGGGCCAACCGGTTCAGTGAACATCTCATGGATCAGAGACTGCACACGGAGGTCTTTGACCGCATGATCCGACAGTCCGACTGAAGACTTGGGCAATTGTTCCAAGGCGATCGCCACACCGCCGTCAACAACATACCGTCGGATGATTTCCAGGGTTTCCACCGGCATGGCGCTGATGTCCGGCAAAAGTAAAATCCTGTACTCCATATCGTTCACGGTTAGAATGCCCTTATGCCAGGCCGCGCGGTGCTGCAGAACCTCGTCGTTGATCAGATCGAATTGATAGCCGTTGGCGAAGATCAGTTCACCCAGAACGCCCCAGTCGAACTCCCTGGTCCATTTGCGGGCGTTTTTGACATCAAGGGTCCATTGGTTAGCCAGGGGAGAATACACCGCAATGTCTTTTTGCGGTCGGCCCTGGCGCAGGAGAAAACAGCATCGTCCGATATAGTCCGCCAGATGATGATAATCCTTCCACCACAGATTGGTGTGATTGATGACCGCCGCCCAGGGCAGAGTTCGTGAAGGGGCGGGTTGCCGCTCGGGAGTATAGCCATAGAGATGGTTAAAGAAGAGATTGGCGCCGGCGCAGAGAAAGCCGTCACTGGCGATTTTCAGCTCCTCCAGGGTGGCGCGATAAATCTCCCAATGCAAGTAGGTGTAGGCCTCCACACCGATGATATTTCTCCCATACAGATCTGCGCCGGAGGAAACATACCGTTTCGGACCTATGCGGGTGTCAAACCAGGGGACTGCGTCTTTTTCACCGGGAGTGACCTCCATGAAAGGCAGATCGGCCATGCCGGCGCCCTCGATGATGTCGGTGGTAAAGCCATAGGGCTCCATACTGGCCTGAAGGTTATGGCGATGACACCACTCGAGAAAAGTTTGAAAAAAAATCCTTAGACCGGCCTGATGAAGAAAATCATTCACATCATAACGAATTTTTGCAGCGAGATCATCGACCGGCCACCACAGCGCCGGCAGATACCGGGTCAGGTCATACCCCTTGTACGCATGAAATTCGGCCAGCAGGCTGTCGCTCCAGTAAAATCCGTCCGGCAGATTGGCCGTCTCGAAACTGTCGCAATGCAAAGCCATAACGGTTTTGCCGAACTCATCACCCACCGCCTGCTCATATTTTCCGCCGATATATTCGCAATAGCTTTTCATCGCAGATCGACTGAAATGATCTACGCACCAATGCACCTGGCCATAGTCCGGCGACACTGTTTTTTGGCCGGTGTATTTAAGCCAGAAGACGGTCAGTCGCCAAAGACCCTGCGGCACGGTCCAGTTCAGCGAATCATGGACCACCCGGGACGTAAGATCCACAAGAGTCGAAGCAATGATTTTGCCGTCTTTAATTTCTCCGGCTACGACGGCAACCAGTTTTTCGCCATCGGGAATATCCGCGACCGAGATCTCGCCCCGGTGATCGGCCGCTTTGATGAATTTGGGTAATTCAGCGCATAGATGAACCGGTCCTTTCAATTCCAAAGAGGCCGGCACCAGACTTTGACTGCGTTGCTCGGGTGGCAGCCAATATCCACCGAACACCCAACCTCCGCTGAAATTGAGTACAACTTTCATCCCCAGGTTTTTGGCCGTCAGCACCGCATGCCGGATCATTTTAAGATGATCATCGGATAAAAAGGGGATCGCTCCTTTTTCATAGATCGGACCAAAAGCGCTGTTGATCAGAACTCCGCCCATGCCCTGCTCGTGCATCTGCTGCAACTCCCAGGTAATTTCCTCCTCAGTGACAGCGCCGGCTGGCCAGAACCAATAGGTGTACGGACGACAATCACGGGGCGGATGTAAAAAGCCGTGCATGAGTCCTTCATCAAACGATGCAGCAAACAGATCTTTTGCCGGCAAAAGCAAGATCCAGCAAGCATGAAATAGTTTCGATCGTTTTGCAAGAAAAAACATATTAGCCTTACCTGTCACTTTTGTCCCATGATCCAAATTTCTGAAAAAGAGACATGTTTAATGGTCTGTACATTATAGCTGTAGACGGCGTGCAACCGGCCATCCCGAGTCTGCAACAGAGAGGGGTAATCAAAACGACCCTCCGGGCTGTTCTCGAGATGACGGGTGTAGGACCAGGTCTTCCCTTCGTCCAAGGAGAGTGAAACCGCCAGCCGGCTGCGCGGATCGTTTTCCACATCATTGTAGATCAGAACGACATGGCCGTTTCGTAAACGCAGCACCTCTAGGCCTGAGCCGGGATTGGGCAATTCGCCGGCCATGATAGAGGACCAGGTCCTGCCGCGATCCTGAGAGATGCTTGAACGGATGCGATGCATCGGAGTTGAATCCCGGAAATAAGCCACCAGGGCGCCGTCCGATCGTTCAAAGACAGTTGGCTGCTCAACGCCGTAGCCCAACGGCGGCTGAGAAAAAATCCAGGACCGTCCCTGATCATTGGTGATGGCCATGGTTGCGATGCCAAAGATCTCCGATGCCATGGGCAGCATCAGCTCACCGGAACACAGAATAAGCGGCCGCGCCCGGGTGGTCCATCCCAGTCGCCGGGACAATTGGCTGCGCAGATGCTGGTGTGCTTTTCGGCAGAGGTTTTCAGCATCTGACGTAATCCAGCCCGGCTCGTTACATAGTCTAGATACAATCGTGTCCAAGTCCGCGACCTGTACCGGCAGATCGGCCTCATAATTCCAGTTAACCGATTGGCCCTGGTTTTCATAATCACAGGATTGTTTAAACCGTAAAAAAGCGGTTTCCCAGGGCTGTTCGGAACCGCCCAGCAGTGTGTAATAAAACAGCCAAAGACGATTTTGCCGGTCGATGATCATGCATGGATTATTGTCTGACAAGGTGGGCGTGTCGGCCAGCAGAAAGGGATCACCCCATTCTCCGCCTTTTTTCAGCCTGGCCGCCTGAATGTGCACATCCGCACTTTTATCCGTTACGCCTTCGTACCAGCAGGCCAGCAGGTCGCCGTTCGGGCATTCGACCAGCGAGGAGGCATGCGTGTGACCGTGCAAAAGCTTGTCCGGTTGAAAAATGAATTCTCCGGAAAGGCCGGCCTGACTCCAGGCGGCGCCGGACAAAAAGAACAAGCCGACGCTCAGAACGCAGAACAGTGCGAATCTTGCGAAATAAGTGCGGAACAGCTTTTGCCTTATCGATGAGCCCATGGTGGAAGCATCTCCAATTCTTGTGGATTTTTATCGATATAATAGAGGTCGAATTTACACCAGCCGGCGCCGCCGGGCAGATCGTTGAGGAGAATTTTGGCGGTGTATCCGTTTTCCGCGGACGGCTGTTCCAGAACAAATGGATGCATGGGCCGGGAATCAAGGTTTTTGGGAATCACAGTCACCGGCCGCTGTGGAAGTGCGGCAAAAAATGTTCGATCTTGGAAATAGATGGCGTCCCATTTGACGTGCTCAATCTCCAAACTCCTGTCTCTGACCTTCAAGATATCCACGCCATCCACCCGGCCCTGCCAATGCAAAACCCGGACCGCCTGCTCCGTATGATCCTGCAGAATACGCGCATATTTCTCCTGTTCTCGGGCGACCGCGGTTTCAATCTCAGCCATGGTAGGTGCTTCTAAAAGTTCCTTCTCAGCCGCAACCCTGTCCTGCAGCAGCGATTGCGCATTGACAATCAGCTGACGGACTCCGGCCAGGTCATAGCCGAATCCCGGGATGCGCTGGAATTGGTCGCAGGCCATCTGCAGGGCGTGAACGTGTTCGGTCAGCTGCTGCCGGCTGGATTCATCGGGGCTTTCCAGATAGTGAAAATAAGAAAAAAAGCTCTTGACGTAGCGGTTGTTGGTCTGAATCAACAGGCGGGTCATGTCCAGCGCCTGAGCCACTTGATTCGCTCTCGTTTCATCAGTAAAAGCCGGAGCAACCAGTTCGAATTTGCTGCGCATGGTTGCAGCGGTTTCCAGGCCATGGTCCAGGTAAGACAGGGTCTCTGGAATCCAGGGCTTGCAGCGTATATAGAGCCGGCGTAAAAACTCGATGTGCTCCTTGCCCTTATCGATAGCAGGAAATCCCTGAACGACAAACGAGCCGACCCGAATGTGCGGCAAAGAGGTGAACTGTCCATAGGTGACCGGCTCGATATAAAGCCCGTATTTGTAGGCGATGGGCGATAGCATGAAAAGGTCGGCCATTCCCGCAGCAGCCGCCGGGCCGAAATGAATGGCGGCAAAATCCTCAGCGATGGTCTGCACATCTTCATGGGGATTCCACATCAGACGATAGAGCGTGTAGGCGGTGAGATTACGGGTTTCGTTCCAGACATCTTGAGCCGGCATATCGGCGTTGGCGCCCTGCAGATTGCATGGTTCGCCGCCAAGCACCAACTGCAGCCAGGCCTGGTAATAGGGCCCGGGATAGGTCGGAAACATATTCTCGCCATGATGATAATCCATGGTCTCAAAGATGACCAGCATGTCATGCGGAGTCAGATTAAAGGTCGGATTAAAAGCTTGAAACCACCAACGGTCATTTTGCGTTGAGCTGGGGATGAGATAAAAATTTTCGACCGGCACGGTTTCATCCAATATGCGTTGATACACCTGCGGCTGAGCGTGCACTTCGCCGGGTGAATTATCCCAAGTGATATGAAAATAGAGCTTGCCGAATTCCCCGGCAACGACGTCCCGCACTTTGATGAGAAACGTGCGATAGCGTTTTTCCAGACTCCAGTCGCAGTCGACGCCGTGATGGATGGGATCAAAGGTCTGATAGTCGCCCCAATACATCTGCTCTTCGCCGAGAAAATTTGCCAGACCGTCCAGTTCCGGCATCGCGTGAAAAAGCCGGCGGTATTTCGCCTGCACCGCTTCCCAAAATGCCGGATCATCGGGGGACAAGGTGGCCTGGAACTCTTGCAGCAGAGAGGGATGAAAGGTGAAATCCGTGCCAAAGGCCAGATATTTCATGTGCAAGGCGTGCGCGTACTCAATCAAGGCTTTGGCAGTTTCTCGTTTTGCAGCGTTCTCGCCGGCCTCTGGTTCACAATCCCAGGGGATCAGATTAAGCGGGTTCTCGCCAAATACCGTGTTCAGGCCGAGGCGCAGAGCCCGATGCAGGTCGTCTTTGCTGGTGACCATATTGCGGGTCATGCGAAGGGCCAGCGAAGGCTCTCTGTCGACCGTCAAATTCGGAAGCGTCTTGCTCACGCGCATGCGGTCGTAGAGCCAATAGAGACCGTATGCGACGCCGAGCGGAGAACCGCCGGAAATGAGCAGAGTTTTATTGGGCTCTTGGCCCACGGTCATTATTTTATAGCCTTCAGGATGGCGCACGGGCAGCCATTTGTCTTTATGCGGCAAAAGCAATTCAGCGGCTTTTTTCCCATTCGTACGGCTGATGACGACCACCTGTCCGGACAGGGTTGTTTGCGCCTGGGGAATGGAAAACTGGACACCACAGGATTCTGCGATCGTATTCAAATCAGCCAACGCTGCCTGAACCGCTTTATCCTGAGCTAAAGAGGGTGATAAGGCGATAGTCCAGGGAACGGTCCTGGCACTGACCGGTTGGCCG
>CAZKQR010000148.1:6962-9691 GCA_964554965.1 uncultured Cytophagia bacterium
TTCTGATAGTAGAGCGCCAGACAAAGATTGTAAACCGGAGAGACCTGGTGAGGGGCGAGCAAATGCGCTTGACGGTAATGGCGTTCGGCGAAGGCTAACTGAGACGTTACTTGCGCCAGGATCCGTTTTTTTTCATCATCGGGCGTGTCCTGTGAAACGATCTTTTTTAGCCGCTCCTTGGCGATTTGCACCGAATAGATGCCGATAAAAGTATACGGATAAGAAAAAGAGGAATCGCAGTGTGCAGCAACTTGCATGGTCCGGATGGCGTTCAAAAGTCCGCTCACTTGATCCACGGAGGAGCCTTGCCGGTCTGCGGCATCGCCGATCGATCTTGCCAGATAGTACCAGCTCTCCGCTTGCGAGGCCGCTTGCTGGGTTTGACTGGGGCGTGCGCCGGTTGGATCCAGATTAATCCACAGAGCCGTTGTGATTATGAATGCCATCTGCTTCCATGGCAATCTCTTTGTGCGAAACCGATGAAACAGTTGCTGCAAGGCGTGCGCGGCAAACAACAAGAGCACCGGCACCATGGGAAGGCGGTAGCGCGCGGTGACGAAAAAAAGAACCACAGAGAATCCATAGATATAAAGATACCAGGCCAGAAAAGTACAGCGTGGGTTTGCCGGCCGTGGCCAAACCAGGCCCAGAAGCGAGAAAGGCAGTACGACGCCGAAACCCAACAACGGCCACTTCATGAGGGTGGAAAATTGATCTCGAAAAAAATAGATATCCATATTTCGCTTGGTTTCATAAGCATCCAGGAGACGAAAGAGCTTGCGCGCAAGATTGTGGATACATTCAACCGGTCGGCGGCTGATCGTCTGCCAACTTTTTTTGTACCAAAACCTTGAAAAATCAGCGGTAGAAAGCACGCGGTGCGGGTTCTCTCGCTGCGGAGTTGAAACAAAATGATCCCATTCTTCACCGGGACGAATGCCTGCCGCATTTTCCGATTTCGGGCTGTTGCCGATGTAAAAATTGAGGCCGCCGTTGTGTGAGATCGGCACGAAAACCTTTTCAACATGCCAATGATAAAGCGAGACCGGCGCCAGAGGCAAGATCGACGCGGCGGCAAAGATCGACAGCCGATTTAAAGCGTGTATCCAATGGGTGGCGGTCTTTCCGCGCGCGACCGGAGAGAGGAGAGAGATGGGGCATGCTGTCCAGCCGAATAAAAGGACGTTGGGAATGGTGATCGCGGCGCATCCCAAACTGATCCCGGACAAGAAAAGCACCGACCTTTTGGATGATTGTGTGAATTTGAACCAAAATAGCATAAATAGCAAGATAAAAAAGATGGCCACGGTGGGCGGCAGCAGCTCGCCGTCGAAATAGATCAGCGGCCAATAGCAACCGGCGGCCACGGCAGCGAGTATAGCGGTGAAAGGGGTGAAGCAGTATTTACCCACCCTGTAGAGCAAAAGACAGTTGATGGATCCCAGAATCATTTGCAAAAGATGAATCCAAAAGAGCTGCGTGGTGACCAAGTACATGCACGCGGCGAGCAGGACAGGATAAAGCGGCGGTTGATAAAAGCTGTAGCGGTTGGTTCGAAAAAAATCGCCATCCGCCATCTGTTTGGCCTGGGTGAGATAGGTCTCAGCGTCGACCTGGGGAAATGCAAATAAGGGATGGTTTCGATAGTCCTGTACATAGATCAAACGCAGAGTGAAAGCAAACAGAAAAATCGTCAAAAAAGGAACAGCCCGCCTGAAATGTGTTTGCACTGTGACGCCCTCGGCAGCCATGATGCGCTTTCATCGTAAAAATCCACGATCGTGCGTCCCCTTCGCCGATCAAGAGGGGCAGAAGAACTCTGCCCCTCTTTGACCTTTATTTCAACAGCAACATTTTTTTAACCGAATTGAAATGGCTCGAGGCCATCCGGCAATAGTACACGCCGGATGGAACGGCGTTGCCGGAATCATCCGTGCCAGTCCAGACCGCCTGGTACGTCCCCGGCGACATAGTGCGGTTCACCAGCGTCTTGACTTTTTGACCCAACGCATTATACACGTCGATCGACACCGGGTTGGAGATGGGAATGGAATACTCGATCTGGGTCGTAGGATTGAACGGATTGGGATAGTTGTTGCTCAGACCGTACTCCAGAGGCATGATCGAAGCCTTTCCGTCCACATCGGTGATGCCGGTGCCCTGGTTCAGGCAGAAGACGATCTCGTCGATGCTCCAGCGCTGATCCGGCACTCCGGGGCTGCCCAGGGGAAGATTCCATTTGCAGTTCGGTGAGGTGGCATAGGCCGCATTCCATACGCCCTTCGGGCCATCATCCGTTGTGGCCGACGCCCAGGTCAGGCTCCACAAAGTAGCGGGCGTGAACGCATAGGCCGGGCCATCGTTGTCCGCTCCACCGTAGCTGGTTCCCTCATGAACAAAGCTAAAGGGCACCACCGCATGAACGGCAGCGGAATCGGCCAGTTGCAGAAAAGCCCAGGGGATGGATACAAATTGCCACTGGCCGTTAAAGGCGTTCAGCCGGGCCATCCATTCTCCAAACTCATCCTGAGTGATCACCGTTTCCCCTTCAATGCGTACGGCGGTTGAAACATTTTTAAAACCAGCCGGAGAAGGCCAGTCCAGAGCATAAAACCAAACCGGGCAGGTGTTGGGCTCAGCCTTGATCCAAAAGGTCACTCGTTCGGTAGCGGAGGCATCCAACGGTTCCGTCCATCCCGGCGCGGCATCATCCCGACGCATATCCATCC
>CAZKQR010000149.1:0-9666 GCA_964554965.1 uncultured Cytophagia bacterium
GGCCACCAGCATCGACTCGGTGGTCATTCGCTGGCCACTGGGCAATGTGGAGGTGTTGAAAGACCTGGCGATCAATCAGTATCACAAGATCACCGAGTCCAACGGCACCGGCGTTTCCGCTCAGCCCGCACAGGTTCCGGCCGCTTTTGCCCTGGCGCAAAACTATCCGAATCCCTTTAATCCGGAAACCCGAATAGAGTATACGCTGGCGACCAACGGCGCGGTGTTGCTGGAGGTGTTCAATCTGTCCGGGCAAAAAGTCGCCACCCTGGTCGACAGGATGCAACCGGCCGGCACGCATTCCGTGCAATGGCGAGGATGCGATGATCGCAACCAGCCGCTGCCCAGCGGTCTGTATAGCTATCGTCTCTCCGCCGGTTCGACGACGAGTATGAAAAAGATGCTGTTTGTGCGCTGACATCTCGTTGATGAACTGGAGCCCTTGTTTTTACGCATGATTGCAGTCGAGACGCGTCCAACAAGGTAAAAAGGAGCTGTTGGGAGTGGTGAAACGCAGCTGGGGTCGCCAATGAATGGACACCCTCAACAATTTGATATAGGTGAAAAGGGAGAAGGAAAATGAGAAATACTCTTATCGCGTTCATGTGCAGCCTGATGATCATCGGCCACGCCCGTGCCCAGAGCGATAATGGGAATACATTCAACCAGGTATGGCATTCCTCCTTGAATGATTTTGTCAAGGGTAATCTGGTAAATGCCGGAATGGATATCGACGGCGATGGGTGGGGCGAATTCCTGGTCTGGGATGTGACCACCCAAACGTACCTTTTGTATGAGGCATTTGCAGACGATCAGTATCACATCGTCTATAAGGATAATGAACTGCTTAATTTTTTCGATTTGGATCGCGACGGACAACTCGAGCTGGTAAAAATCCATCAGGAAGCGGCCACCTTGCAGCAATGGATGACCATTCATGAATGGAACGGTAAAAATTTAAACTCTGACTTATCAGGTGGTTTTTTAGAGCCTGCCAAAACAACGAACCGGATTCCCAGAACCTTTTGGTATGGCATCGCCGAAGGGCATGGTTTTGATAGAGGCGTATGGGATTTTAAAAACTTTGACGGCGATCAGGATTGGGATATTATCGCCGTAGATGCCAAGCTCAGCATTTGGGGCGGCCAGGTGGTCCGGTGGAACGAGGGCACGATCATCAACATTTTGGAAATGACGAATTTCGACACAGACGCCCCACAGATCACCCTCCGCTACACCAGCGGATCTTTAACCAACGGCATGCGGTTTTACGGCGTGTATAACGGCTATATCGACATCGACCGGGATGGCTTGATGGACAATATCCTCGTGAGTGATCATGCCCAGACGCTGATGGGAATTCGTACCGCAGGCAATGACCTTTATGACCCGATCGTCGTCTCCCCGTTGAGCAGTGCACTGTTCTATCATCTGCCGAGCTGGCCCGTTGTGGCCGACTTTGATGGGGATAATGTCGACGATATTTTTTTTGGCGATCTGGACGGGCAGGTATGGTACACGCAACCCTATCAGGACTTTCCATCCACCCTGTCGGATTATAATATTTTATTGCTGAATCGGGTTGTTCCAAAACAAGGCACGGCCGGCGCCACCAACATGTGCATCGGCGGTCATCTGGGCGACCAGGATGGCGACGGTAAACCGAATATTTATTTTTTTTCCAAGGACATCAAGAGCCTGATCGATATTGAGTATCAAGGCGGTTTTGCCGGCGAGATGTCGTCTTTTTCATTTACCTACACCAAGATGTATTTTCCAAACGGCGAGCCGATGAATGCAACGATGTGGGAGATGCAAACCGGCGCTCGTTATGGATTTCCTCTGCTGGACATGGATGGAGACGGCAAACGGGAATTAATTATGGGCGGTGTGGACACGGATGATATGGTGACTCATAGCCTTCCAACTTTATATATTTTAGAGAGTGAACATCAGGCCATTACCGCCGTGAAAGAACAATTTAGTGCCTCGCCGGTATTCTATCAGCAACTGACCAATTACCCCAATCCCTTCAATCCGGAAACTGCGATCGAGTTTGCGTTAGCCAAACCAGGTCTGGCGACTGTCGCTATCTATGATATCAACGGCAGGCTGGTGCGAAATCTGCTTTCCGAGCAAAGACCGGCCGGCCACCAGACCGTTGTGTGGGATGCGAAAGATAATAACAATGGAAATGTCTGCAGCGGTGTTTATTTTTGCGTTTTCCATTCACAGGAATTTAGAGCCACAAAGAAAATGATGCTGATAAGATAGTTGTTTTGGCCACGCGGCTGTTGCCGCATCGTGTCGCCGTGCACGTTGTACCTGATGCCTTTTGTGATCCGCAAAATAATGGTAAACTCTTTTTTATGAAGAAATCAGAATCCATTAATAGAAACTGGCTGCTCCGCTACTGCGACCATGGCCGTGGAGAACGGTTCGATTTCCACCGGGATGAAAAAACGGAGGGATGGCTGCCGGCTGCCGTCCCCGGGGACGTTCATCTTGATCTGATGGCTGCCGGAATGATCACGGATCCATTTTACGGCCTGGAGAGTGATCATTGCCTGTGGATGGAGGAAAAGGACTGGTGGTATCGCACCACGTTTCGCGTGCCGGAGGCTGAAAAGATAAAAAGCGAAAAACGGGTCTTTCTGCTGTTTCACGGGCTGGATACGTTCGCCACTGTTTATCTCAACGGCAACCGACTGGGCAGTCACCAGAACATGTTCACCCCCTTGCGAATCGACATTACCACCGAGCTTCGCAGCGGCGAGAACGATCTGCGCGTGTGCCTGGCCTCGCCGGCCTACAGCCCCCGCATTCATCGCGATTCCCTTTTGGCGCGAACGCCGCCGCAAAGATTGTGCAGCCGCAAGGCGCAAGCCGGTTACGGTTGGGATATCGCCCCACGATTGGTGACGATCGGCCTTTGGCGGCCCGTGGAGCTTTTGGTCTGCGATCCTGTGGAAATCACCGACGTGTGGATTCGAACAGAACAGATCGCCGGATCCACCGCGCAGGTAACGCTTGAATTTTCCATCGGTGTACACGACGACCTTCCCCGTCAGGTCCTCATCGATGTGAAGGTGTTCGATCAAAAACGTCCAATCGCCTTAACCCTCGATGCTGCGATGAACCATCGGTCGGAATCGTTTACTCTGAAAAATCCGCCGTTGTGGTGGCCGCACAACCATGGTGCGCCGGCCCTGCTGCCCTATTCCATCACTCTGTCGAAAGATCATCAGGAGATCGATCGCTGCGAAGGCGTCTTTGGCGTGCGTACGATCGAAATGGTTGAAGAGCCGTTGGAAGGAAACAAGCGCAGTTTTTATTTCAAGGTGAACGGCAAGCCGGTTTTTCTCAAAGGCATGAACTGGACACCGTGCGATGCAATCTATGCCCGAATCGACGACGCAAGATATGAAGAGCTGCTGAGCAAAGCCGTCGAGTCGAATATCAACACGTTGCGCGTGTGGGGCGGCGGCATCTACGAGTCGCAAGCCTTTTATCATCTCTGTGATCGCCTGGGGATTCTGGTCTGGCAGGATTTCATGTTCGCCTGCGGCGTCTATCCCCAGGATGATGCCTTCCTCGCTGAAGTCAAACAGGAGGCGGAGACCATCGTCAAGCAGTTGCGCAACCATCCGTCGCTGTTCATCTGGTGCGGCGATAACGAGGTGGATTGGGTGTATCTGCAGGAAAACGTTCCCGAGTTTTGGCGCAACCGGATCAACCGCGAGCTGCTGCCGCAGGTCTGTCACGCCCTCGATGCGAGCCGGCCCTATATCGTCAGTTCGCCGTTCTCGCACGATCACGAGCATCCCAATGCCCCGGCCAGCGGCGATGTACATCTATGGAAGCACGGCGCTTCCTACCGGGATGAGTATTATACCGGCTGCTTTCCCAATATGGTCACAGAGATGGGCCATATCGGTCTGCCGGATTTGGCTGTATTGAAACAGTGTATTCCGGCCGACAAGCTCTGGCCGCCTTTTAACGAGCATTGGTACATGCATTGCGCTGATCCCAACCGTTCGGGTGATTCTTATCGCGTGCAATCTTATTTTGACTCCATTCGCGCCAACGGCCTGCCGGCGCCGCAAACGGTGGAAGAGCTGGTTCAGTCGACGCAACAACTGCAAACGGATGCGACGAGGTTCTGGATTCAACATTTTTCAGCGCAACCGGAGTGCTGGGGCCTTTTCCTCTGGAACCTGTGTGATGCCTGGCCGCAGATTTCGGATGCGTATATCGCCTATCCCTTTTGCGTCAAGCCGGCGTTGGCCGCCGTGCGGGAGGGCTTTGGCAGCATAACAAGATAAAAAGGCGATGATCGCGCTCGGGTTTTTGCCCAAGGAGCGAGCGTTGGCCATGCCGGGGCCAAAAACTGTGGAACGCCCATTTGGGAGGAAAAACAATGAAAAAGCTTGCTGCGATTTGCTGCTTTCTGCTTCTGGCTGCGATAACGACGGCTCAGGATCTGACGCAGTATGAGTTGCTGAACTCCAGCACCATCGGCATTCCCAAGGTGCTCATGGATCGCTGGGGCGCTGTTTCCGCCGACATCGATAATAACGGTTGGCCTGACATTTTTTCCGTCAAGTGGCGGGGAAGAACCATTTACAGTCAAATGTACTTGAATAATTCGGGTCTGTATGGCAGCGACATCATGCCTAATTCGCCGCAACTCATGGCTTTTGAAGATACTCAAAACGCCACGCGCTGCAACATCTTTGCCGACTATGACAATGACGGCGATAAGGACTTTTTCTACGGCGGCGATTACGACATGGCCCTGTTCAGAAACGATAACACTGTCTTTACCAACGTCAGCCAGGCCACCGGCGTCAAAGGCGCCGGCGCGCCGGGATTTTTCTCGGTTTACGGGTTCGACTGCGGCGCCTGGGCCGATTACGACCGGGACGGAGATCTGGATCTGGTCGTCTGCCAAACCAATAACAAGAATTTTTTCTTTTTTCGCAACAACGGTGGAGTCTTTGAGAACATCGCTCAGCAGGTTGGTCTGGCGGGAAAAAATCCTTTGGGCAACACCGGCGACCGCGGCGCCTACAGCGCCCGGTTGCAGTGGATCGACTATGACCTGGACGGCGACCCGGACCTGTCCGCCGGCTGGCTGCTGTTTCAAAACAATAATGGGGTGTTTACCGAGGTGGCGAAAACCATTGGACTCAAACCCGATTCTTTGACTTTTTTCACCGCCTGGTTCGACTATGACGCCGACGGCGATTGGGACTTTTTCAAAATCCGCCACGGCAGCGAAGATCCGGGCACCAATTCTTTTTGGCAAAATCAAAACGGCACTTTCGTCGAGGTTACCGACGAAACCGGGTTGAATGGCTGGAATCCCCACATCGGCGCTTCTTTTAACCTCGGCGACTATGATAACGACGGCGACGAGGATATCTACATCCAGATCAACAATTGGACGGACATGGATGTGCTGTTATTGAATGAAGAAGTCGAAGGCGGCCTCCATGTGCTTACCGATGTAGCGCCCTATGTCGGCATGACCACGGTGGGCGATCGCAAGGGCGCCACCATGCTGGATTATGATATGGACGGCTTTCTCGATATTTATGTGCCTTCGCTGGATTTCGGCTCTCTGATCTATCATAACAAGGGCAACGCAAATCACTGGATCGGCATGATCCTGGAAGGCACGCAGTCTAATCGCGATGCCATCGGCGCCCTGGTGACCTGTTACGCCGGCGGGAAAAAACAGATGAGATATACGCGCGTGCCGTCTACCTGGAAAATCCAAGACAACCAATTCATCCATTTCGGCATTGGCACAGCGGCTTCCATCGACTCGATTGTCATCCGCTGGCCGCTGGGTTTGAAGGAGGTTTACACCGGTTTAGCGCTCGACCGGTATCACCGCATCAAGGAAGGCCAAGGGAGCAGCGAGGTTACGGCAACGCCCTTGACGGCCCCGGAAACCTTCCGCCTGGAACAAAATCATCCCAATCCCTTCAATCCGACGACGACTATTCGTTATCAAGTATCCGTGGCCGCTCCGGTCACTTTGACGATATTCAACCTAGCCGGTGAGCGTGTTCAAACCCTCGTCAACGCCGAATTCAAGCCGGCGGGTACCTATAGCGTACTCTGGAACGGACGGGATCAGGCGGGCCGCAGCGCGCCGTCAGGAATATACTTTTATCAGCTGGAGACCGGCGCTACGATGCAGGTGAAGAAAATGACTTTGATGAAATAGAGCGCTCCATGAAAAAGCTGATCAATGATCCCTTTCAGTATGCCATAGAGGAGATCGAAGGTTATGCTGCCGCGTTTCCGCAACGGGTGCGTCGGATCGACGGAGTACAGGCGGTCATGCGGGTGGAGGCGCCCATCCAGGGAAAGGTGGCCGTGTTGATCGGCGGCGGCAGCGGACATGAGCCTTTGTTTATGGGGTACCTGGGCAAAGGGCTCGCCGACGGCTGCGCGGTCGGCCATGTGTTCGCCTCTCCTTCGGCTGAGATCATCTATCAAACCACCCGCGCCGTTTCCGGCGGCGCGGGTGTGATCTATGTTTATGGCAATTATTCCGGCGATGTGATGAATTTTGAAATGGCTGCGGAAAGAGCGGCCGAGCAGGGGATCGCGGTGACCACCGTGGTCATCACGGACGATGTCGCCTCTGCGCCCAGAGACGCCAGGGATCAGCGTCGCGGCATTGCCGGCGATTTTTTCGTGATCAAGGCAGCCGGCGCCCGGGCCGAAGAAGGCGCCTCTCTGGCAGAGGTGGCGGCTGCAGCGGCCAAGGCCAATGACCATACGCGATCCATGGGCGTGGCGCTCACGTCCTGCATGGTGCCGGCATCCGGCAAAGCCACGTTTCACATGGGCGAAGATGAGATGGAAATCGGGCTGGGCCTTCACGGCGAACCCGGCGAGTCGCGGCAAAAAATCTTGCCCGCTGATCAGATCACGGACCGGATGATGACCAGAATCCTCGAGGACCTGCCGTTTGCACCAGGCGATCGGGTTGCTGTTCTGGTGAACGGGCTCGGCGCCACGCCGCAGGGCGAGCTCTATATCGTGTTCCGCAGAGTCGCCGCCCTATTGGCGCAGCGCCGCATCAGCATCCATCGCTCGTATGTCGGCGAATACAGCACCTCTCTGGAGATGGCCGGCTGTTCGATTTCGTTGATGCGCCTGGATGAAGAGTTGACCAGGCTGCTGGATCAACCTTGCGACAGCGCCTGCCTGGTTCAAACAGCGTGAACATAGAGAAGGACATGCTGAGCACACAGGATTGGCTGACCATCCTGCATCAAATCGCCAACGTCTTTGAACGCTCCCAGGAACGGCTGAACGCATTGGATGGCGCCATCGGCGACGGCGATCACGGCGTGAGCATGGTGGTCGGGTTCCGTGCCGTTCTTCAGGCGATTGAGAGCTATACCGGGAATGAAGCGCTGGATCGTTTATTCAGAGATGCCGGCGAGGCCTTTTTGACCGCAGTGGGCGGCGCCATCGGTCCGTTGATCGGCACCATGTTCACGGATGCGGGGAAAAGGCTGGCCGGCTGCCCGGCGTTCGGCACAGACCAGTTCAGGGAGATGCTGACCGCCATGCAAAGCGCGGTGGTGCGGCGCGGCAAAGCCGAGATCGGAGATAAAACCATCCTGGACAGCCTGCACCCGGCTGTGGAGGCTGTGCGAACGCTTCCAACCGCCGATCTGAAGGAGCTGTCCCGAGCAGCGGCGGAAGCGGCCGAACAAGGCGCCCAGGCCACCGCCGCGTTGATTTCGAAACGGGGCCGGTCGGCTCGGCTGGGCGATCGAACGTTAGGCCATCCGGACGCCGGCGCAACCAGTCTGTCGCTGATCCTGCAGACCATCGCAGAGTCGATCGAAGAGATAGTAGACAACAGATCATTATAAAACCAGTACTCGCCATGCGAATGATCTCCGCAATTTTCCTCTTACACCGTTGCGGTATTCCTCTGGTGGTCAATTGGGAGTGGAAGGATGTATCTTTTCGGACTGCATATTCTCGATGCGATGATTATTATCGCCTATTTTTTGATCTTGATCCTTATCGGCGTGGTGGTCGCCCGCCGCATTAAAAACCAGGAAGATTTTCTCATGGGCGGCCGCCGGATCGGAACCTGGCTGCAGACCTTTATGAATTTCGGCATGGCCACCGGATCCGACGTGCCGGTGGGCGCATCTCGCGAGACCTTTCGTATGGGCATGGCCGGCATCTGGGTGCACTTGTTCACGCTGTTCGCCACGCCCTTTTACTGGATCACCACCGTGTGGCAGCGCAGACTGCGCATCAGCTCCATGGCCGAAGTGTTCCGGTTGCGCTTTGAAAGCCGTCCGCTGGAATCCCTCTATGCCCTGATCGGCATTTTTTACCTGATCGCCAACATCAGCCTGGCCATGATCACGCTGCAAAAAACCGTTCAGATCGTCATGCCCAAGCAGGAGCATCAGCTCACGGTGGAGGAAAAAAGTTATATCCGCAATTTTACCAGAATGGATGAGCTGAGGGCGACGGCAAAAACAAGAGCCCTGAACAACGCAGAGAAGCAGGAATACGAAGGACTGCAGGCGCTGAACAGCCAGGGTCAGGTGCAGTCGAGCGTTTCGGTCATCAATCCCACTTTTCTTTTGCTGTCCTTGTCCATCATCGTTCTGTTTTATACGGTGGCAGGAGGAATCATCGCCGCGGCCATCACCGATGCGTTTCAGGGGGTATTGCTGATCGTGCTCTCCTTTCTGCTGCTGCCGTTTGGCCTTGTCCGGGTCGGTGGGTTTTCGGGCTTGCACCAAGCCGTGCCTGAATCAGTGTTCAACCTGTTCGGCACGCTGGCCACCAGCGAGTATCCGTGGTACTATGTGGTCTCGCTGGTCTGCGTCGGGCTGATCGTGTTTGAATCCGCGCCGCAGAATCCCCAGGTCATGGGCAGCGCCAGAGATGAAGAGGCTTCGCGGTTGGGCCGCATCAACGGCAACATGATGAAGCGGTTTGCCATCATTCTCTGGGGTTTTACCGGCTTGATTGGCTTCGCCCTGTATCAGAACGCCGTCTCCGATCCCGACATGATTTGGGGGTACATGTCCAGACAGTTGTTGGGCCCCGGTTTGATCGGGTTGATGATCGTCTGCCTGCTGGCTGCCCTGCAGTCCACCGTGTCGGCTTTGCTGGTCTCTGCCAGCGCCATGTTCACCAAAACGATCTACGAGCCGCTTCGGCCGGACTGTCCACAAAAAGAGCTGGTCCTGGTCAACCGGTTGGTGACCGTTTTCGTCCTTGTCGTCAGCGTGTTGATCACGCTCTATTTTCAGGATTTTTTACGCGTTTTTAAATTTATGCTCTCCATCGGCCTGGTGTTCGGACCGCCCTTTTGGATCGCCATTCTCTGGCGTCGTGCCACGCCCAAGGCGGTCTGGGCCGCTATTCTCTACAGTGCGCTGATGACGGTCTGGCTGGGCAATTTCGGCGCCGACTTGACCGGGTTCTCCAAATCCGGCGCCTTTTGCCGGATGACCGCTGAAAAAACGGCAATGGTCAAGGCCGGCGCCAATCAGAAGGATGTGGACGAGGGCAAAGCCGTGTCCCTCGGCCAGGTGATGGAAAAGGCGGTCCGCATCGAGCCGCGCGGGATCTTTTTTGAAGAGATCGTTC
>CAZKQR010000150.1:0-9655 GCA_964554965.1 uncultured Cytophagia bacterium
CGTGGCACAAAACTCGACAAAGCGATAATCCAAAAACGGCGTGCGCGCCTCCAACGACACCAGCATGCTCATCCGGTCCACTTTGACCAGAATGTCGTCGGCCAGATAGGTGTGAATGTCCACATATTCCTGTTGGTCCAGCGGCGTTGCGGTGGAGGCTGCGGAGAATTTCTCCCTAATGAAATCATAGGGATCGAACGGCGCCAGGCTGGCCATCAGCTCGGGCGTATACAGCGCGGCTTTTTCAGCCTGCTGAAGAAAAATCATCCAGCGAACATGCCCCAGATCCGCCGGCAGTCGCAGGCCTTCGATGAAGCGCCGCGCTTTGTTGATCGCTCCCTTTTTCTTCTCCGTCGGCGGCAGAGCACGGATCACCGGCTCGATCAGGGAATGCCGCAGCCAGGCCGGCACGCGGCCATAGCGCCGCGCCAGGCGATCCGCCAGATACGTGTCATAACCAGCCAACACCTCATCGCCGCCGTCGCCGGACAGGACGACCGTCACATGCTTGCGCGCCATTTCAGAAACCATCAACGTCGGAAAGACAGAAAAGTCCGCGAACGGCTCATCCAATTGCCCGACGATGCGCTCGGTCAGACGAACGGCGTCGGGCGTGATGATCTCCTCATAATGCTCGGTGCCGAACCGCTCGCTGACCGCGCGCGCGTACGGCAGTTCATTGTAGCTTGAATGAGTAAAGCCGATGGAAAATGTTTTGACCGGACGATCGCTGCTGTGGGCCATCAGAGCGACGATGGAGCTGGAGTCCAACCCGCCGCTCAGAAACGCGCCCAGGGGGACTTCGCTCATCAATCGTATTTTGGTCGCATCCTGCAGGAGCGCCAGCAATTCTTCCGCCCGTTCACCCTCACTCCCCTGTGTGGCGCCGTAGGTCAACTGCCAGTAGGGACGGAGTGTGACCTTTCCGGATTCCCAAAGCAGATAGTGCGCTTGCGGCAGTTTAAAGACGTTCTCGTAGATCGAGAGAGGGCCAGCAATATACTCAAATGTAAGAAAATTATCAAGCGCTTTTGCGCTCACCCGGCGCGGCAGCTCCGGCGCCTGCAGCACGGCCTTCAGCTCGGAGCCGAAGACAAAGCGATGGTTGTCCAGATAGTAATACAGAGGTTTGACGCCCAGCCGGTCCCGCGCGAGAAACAGCCGTTGCCGGCGGCCATCCCACACCGCCAGGCCGAACATGCCGTTCAGCTTTTTCACGCAGTCGACGCCGTACTCTTCATAGGCGTGCAGGATCACCTCGGTGTCCGCCTGAGTGCGGAACGCATGACCGCGGGCTTGCAGATCGGCGCGGATCTGGCGATGGTTGTATATCTCACCGTTAAATACAATGGCCATGGAGCCGTCTTCATTAAAGATCGGCTGCCGGCCGGTGGCCACATCGATGATGCTCAACCGCCGCATGGCCAGCCCTACAGGGCCGCGGATGAAAAATCCCTCATCATCCGGTCCGCGATGACGGATGGCGTCGGTCATGGCTTTGAGCAGAGCCGGCTCCACCCGCTGTTCCTGATCACGATAGAGAATGCCGCAAATACCGCACATGCCTTCCTCAAATAAAGAGCGGACGTCTGCGCCCGCAGAAAAAACGCAAACGCCGCGTCACCCGCGCGGACCGCTCTGAACCGCCTGCTCGACGATCCATTGCACCTTGTCCAGATAATCCTGATAACGGTACTTTTCTTCCGCCAGGCGGCCGGCGGCGCTGGTCATCGCCGCCGCCTGTTCCGGGTGATCCAGAGTCCAGAGCACAGCGCAGCCGAAGGCCTCTGCTGTCGGCGCGGCCAGCACGGCCACTTCGGGGGTGAGAATCTGCGTGTGGGTGACATGGTCCGTGGCCACCACCGGCTTGCCGGAGCGCAGATACGAATAGATCTTGAGCGGAGAGTTGGTTCCGCTCATGCGGGTCGACACCAACACGTCGGCCAGATCGACATAGCTGGGAATCGCCTGCGGCGGGACAAACCCGGTGAAGCTGAAACAACCGTCAACGCCGGCCGTGTGCGCCTGCTGCTGATAGCGGCGAATCTGATCCTCCTGCCCCCCGACCACTACAAACCGGATGGGCCGCGGGCTGGTGCGCAGCGCATGGGCCGCGCTTTCGATCAGCAGATCGATGCCCTGGTAGGGCTCCAACGTCCCGTAATAGAGCACGATCTTTTCCCCGTTCAGGCCCAGCTCGCTTTTGATTTTTTCTTGCAGACCGGGCTCTGCGGGGAAAACGATTTGATTGTCGGCGACGTTCTCGATCAGCAGGCTGGTGACCTGCGGGTAGTGCTCGCTCACATAGTTCTGCAGCTCCGGACAGATGGTGATCACCGCGCCGGCGGACTGAATGGTCCGTTCCTCCAGCCGGGTGAACAGCGACACCAGCGCCTTGGAGCGGGAGTATTTGAAATTGGACAACTGTTGCGGCAGTGAGGAGTGCATGTCATACAGATGGGGCAGTTTCCAGCGGCGCGCCAGGCCGACGCCGAAAAAGCCCGCTTCTTCATGGGTGTGCAGCAGATCATAGTGGTTTTTCTTCAGCAGACCGCGGGCCCGGAGATACAGAGCCAGGTCGAGCACCACCTTGGTTTTGGAAGGACCGATGCGCACGCGGCGCACGCCCGGCACCCGGGCGGCACGGACAATCCGCAGCCGTTCCATCGGCACATCCTGGCCTACATGATAGGTTGCCAGATCGACCTGATGGCCCAGGGTGGTCAGCGCTTTGATGCGATGCAGAACGCTAAAGGGCGTGCCGCGCGGCTGAAACCAGGGTTGCGGCGCAATCATCAACAGGCGAAAACGGTTTAAAGCAGCGGTCATAGAGCTTTTTTCCCTGTACGGATAAAAGGAGGCCCTGGTGAAAACCAGGGCGGTCATTCGATCGATCCTTGCCCTCGGGGGCGGCCGTCTTGAAGCGCACCGGCGCCTTATTCAGCCCCATAACCGATCAGAACGACAAAGATGGTTCTGATTAAAATTTTTGCATCCAACAGCAAAGACCAGTGATCAATATATTCAAGATCCATCTTCATCCACTGATCGAAACCGATCTTGTTCCGGCCGCTCACCTGCCAGATGCAGGTGATGCCGGGCTTGAGGCTCAGCCGGCGGCGTTGCCAGATCTGATAGTTCTCCACCTCATTGACCAGCGGCGGCCGCGGGCCCACAATACTCATGTCGCCCTTGAGCACATTGAACAGCTGCGGCAGTTCGTCGATGCTGGTCCGGCGAAGAAAATGGCCGAACGGAGTGATGCGCGGATCGCGTTTCATCTTGAACACCGGCCCGTCCATCTCGTTATGCTGCATCAGGTCGTTCTTCAGCTCATCGGCGTTGGCCACCATGGAGCGAAACTTGAAGAAAATAAATTTGCGGCCGTTCAGGCCGCAGCGTATCTGCTTGAAGAAAACCGGACCGCGCGAAGTGATCTTGGTCAGAAGGGCCACCAGCACCATCAGCGGCGAAAACAGCAGCAGCATGCCGGCGGAGATGGCGATATCGATCACGCGCTTGATGAACAGCTGCCATTCCTGGGCATGAAAGGTTTCAAACTCCAGCAGCGGGTAGCCGTTGAAATCGGTCTGCCTCGTCTGTGCGATGTGCAGATTGTACAGGTCCAGGGAGATGGAGCTGGACACGCCCACCTCCTCACAGGCCTGCAGAGCGTCCTCGATGCGATGCAGCCACAAGCGCGGAACCACAAAGATGACCCGGTCGATCACCAGCCGGTTGACCAGAAAGGGGATGTCCTGCAGCCGGCCGATCACACGATAGCCCTCCACCTCCTTGCCGTACAATCCGTGTTCGTCATCGATGAGACCGACGATGCGCAGCCCCCACGTTCGATGCATGTGCACGGCGCGGATAAAGTCGCGCGCCCGTTTGCCGGTGCCGACGATCAGCAGGTTCTCCTGATTATATCCTTTGGAATGGATGATGTCGAGGACGTAGAGGAACAGGCGCTTCTCCGCCAGGATAAGCAAAAAGGCGGTGAGGATGAAGATAGAAAAATAGAGACGGCTGTAGAGTTCGAGCTTGAGCAAAAAGATCAGGCTGCCGGAGGCCAGGGTGGCCCAGACGCTGGAGACAAAGAGATTCCAGGTCATCTTGCGGTTGGTCTGCAGGCGAAAGCCCCGGTAAACGCCATTCAAGGAGTAAATGCTGACCCAGATCAGCGGAAAGCCCAACAGGATCTGCCAATAGTTCGAGACGAAGTAGAAAAAGCCCGCCAAGGTAGGCACATCCCCATAGGCTTTGATGTTCAACTGCGCCAGCGTGCGGATGCGCACATCGACGAAATAGGCGACGAGGAACGCCAAAGCGATGACGATGATGTCGACGAGCTTCATGATGCCGCCGATAAATTTTTCCTTCTCTGAAACCATGATCCCTTTCAGCGAAGATGAGTGATGGTGGAGATGACCGGTGCGGAGTGGAGCCGGCTTTTCCGCCCAAGGGCGCGGCCGGCCCTCCGCTATACCAGATACTTTTGTTTTTCTTTGAACCAGGCCGCAAAACGGGGGATCCCTTGTTCGATCTTCGTCTGCGGGTGATAGTTGAGCTCCGTCTGCGCCCGGGAGATGTCCGCGCAGGTTAGCGCGACGTCGCCGGGTTGATCGGGGTGAAACTCCAGCCGGGCCTTTTTCTCCAGCGCCTCTTCAAGCAGATGGATGAGGTGGCGCAGGGCCACGGTCTGCGATTCTCCGAGATTATAGATGTGGTAGCCGCTGCAATGCGTCCAGGCCGCTTCGATGCCGAGCAGGATGTCGTCGATATACGTATAGTCGCGCCGGGAATCGCCGTTGCCGAACACCGGCAGCGATTGCCCGCCGGCGATGAGCCGGGCGAATTTATGTATCGCCATGTCCGGACGCTGCCGCGGACCGTAGACGGTAAAAAAACGCAGACAGGTCGTGGACAGGCCGTACAGATGATGATAGGTGTAGCAGATCAACTCCCCGGCCCGTTTAGTGGCGGCATAGGGCGAAATGGGATGATCCACCGCATCGGCCTCGCTGAAGGGCGCCTTGCGGTTGTTGCCGTATACCGACGACGAAGAGGCGAAGATGAATTTTTTTATCTGATGCGTTCGCGCGAGCTCCAGCAGGTTGATCGTGCCGGTGACATTGACCTGGTCGTAGAGCTGCGGCTCCTGAATCGAGGGCCGGACGCCTGCGCGCGCGGCGAGATGCACCACATCCGTAAATCCGTTCTCTTTGAACAGCCGCTGCAGCAGCGGCTGATCCAGGATGTCTCCCTCCACCAGCTGAAAACGGGGATGCGCCAGCAGCCCGGACACGTTGTCTCGTTTGACGGCTGGATGATAGTAGGTGTTGAAATTGTCCAATGCGGTCACCGTGTGACCCAAATCCAGCAGTCGGGCGCACAGATGCGACCCGATAAAACCGGCGCCGCCCGTCACCAGAATCTTCATGCCCAATGTTCCGATCGAGATTAGTAGTGATAGTAACTGTAATTCTGCGCCAGAACGGAGTCGCCGCCGTTCAAGATCACGCCGATGAGATTGGCTGGAACAGTGGAAAAAATTTCCAGCTTTTCTTTTGCCAGGTCCCGGTGCGTCCGGCCCGACCGCACCACCAACGCCACGCCATCCACTTGGGTGCCGATGACGACCGCATCCGTTGCAGCTTCCAGGGGAGGTGAATCAAAGAGGATGAGATCGAATTTACGTTTGACTTCATTCAAGAATCGCTGCATCTGCAGCGAGCCCAACAGCTCGGAGGGGTTGGGCATTAAAGTGCCGTAACTGATGAACGACAGATTGGGAATGTGGGTCTGCTGCACCGCTTCGGTCAAGGTGATGCTGCCGTTCAAATAGTTCGCCAGCCCCGGCTCTTTTTTCATGCGAAAGGTGTTGTGCAGAACGCCGCGGCGCAGGTCGGCATCCACCAGCAGGGTGTTGGTGCGCTGCTGGGCAAAGATGATGGCCAGATTGCTGGAGGTGAAGGACTTGCCGTCCTCCGGGCCGACGCTGGTGATCACCAGGGTGTGAATGCGCTCCCGTTTTTTGGAAAAAAGGATCTGCGTGCGCAGGGCGCGATAGGCTTCACCGATCGGCGTGGGAGAATAGTCGTGCGTCACCAGCTGCCGGTCGATGTGTTTGGCTTTTTCAAAATCATGATACTCGGGGATATCCTTAAAGTCCACCACCGGAATCACGCCGAGCACCGGCAGGTTCAGCGCCTGCTGAATTTCCTCCACCGAGCGAATGGTTTTGTCCGCCCAATCGATGCCTGCGGAAAGCATCAAACCCAGCATCAGCCCCAGACCGGCGCCGAGTGCGATCTTTTTAGTCTTGCTGGCGCCCGCCGAGGTCGGCCGGCTCGCCGGGTCGAGAATGGTCACATCCTCGCCGTCGACATGGCCCGCCAGATCGATTCGGCCCAGCTCCTTGAGCAAATTGTCATAGTTCTCTTCGCAGATCTTTTTCCGCCGCTGCAGTTCCGCCAGAGTGTTTTCATCCGCCGGCAGCTGCCGCTGCTGCGACATGACCAGCGACAGTCTATCGCGCGCTGCTTTCTCGCGCTCCGCCAGCGTGGAGCGGAACTTGGAGGAAAAGGCGATGATGTCCTCCTGCGTCTGGTTGATCTTGGCCTGCTGGTCTTTCAACACCTGGCTGTCGGCCGCATACTGCCCGGCCAGCGTTCTCATATCCTGGAGCTGTTGCGTCAGCTGCGCATGCAGCACCCGCAGGTAGGGCTCCTGACTCATGGGTTCGCAATTGCACAGCTCGGTGACGATGAACTGGCGGAATTGATTGGGATCGATGCCCGGTCCGGGCGAAGATAGACGCTCGAGGAGCTGAGAGATCTTTTCGCGCTGAGTCGGCAGCTCCTTCAACTCGAGGTTAATGCCGTCGAGCTGGTTGCCGATGTTCAACCGTTCCCGCTCCAGCGACAGCGGATACCGCTCCTGGAACGTGCGCAGTGCCGCCTCGGCTTCCTTGAGGGATCGCTCCGCCGCGTCTTTTTTCGCCTCGAGATTTTGACGCCCGCGATCCATATCCCGGTCTTTCAGGCCCAAAGACTCCTGGCGGTAGATCTCGGCGATGCGGTTTAGCCGCAGCGGCAGCGTTTCATAGTCCGTGCCGGTCATGGTTAAAATCATCAGACCGCTTTTGGAGTTGAACTCGACCTTGACGCTGTTGACGAGCTCGCTGATGGCGCGGTTGAACTCTTTGATCTTGAACGTCTTTTCTTTATTGGTCGCCACGAAATCCGGCCGCAGGCTGAAAGTGAACCCGTGAGCGCTCCGGCTTTTGTCCACCACGTCCCAAACGCTGCAGCTGTCGATGGCGGTCTCACTGTTATTCTCAGAGATGAAATAGAGAAAAAAACGGCCGCCGTCGTCGATGCGCAGACGGTATTTGCCCGGCGTCGGGGTGGTCGTGGTCCAGAATTCGGAAAAAATGGCATTGTCCCAAACGCTGCCCTCAGACAGTGAAAGCGCCAAGCCGAGCTTGGCGGTCAATTGCTCATAAAACGTGCGCGATTTCATGGCGATCACCCGGTCGCGCTCCATCAGCCGTTCCGCATCCGGGTCAAACGCCCGCGCCTGAATGGTCAAATTGGTGCTGTAGATCGGCACATCGTTCCTGGCCGAGCTGTAAAAAGCGCCGGCGCCTATCGCCGTACAGATCAGCAGGATCCACTTGCGCCGCCAAAAGCCGCGCAAAAATTTGCCGAAATCGATGCCGCCTCCAGACTCGGCCGGAGCGGCCCCTAACCCTTCCAGTTCTTCCGAATATTGATTCATCAAGGATTACTTGCGATAATTCAACAGCGTGACGTAAAAGGTTACCAAGGAAATGCCGAAGGAAAAGTAGCGCATCACCGTCTGCATGGTCAAGCGGTTGATGCGCGGCGCAACCACCGTATCGCCGGATTCGATGCCGAGTTCATACAGCGAGGTGCCCTCATAATAGGCGG
This sequence comes from uncultured Cytophagia bacterium, assembly GCA_964554965.1. Classification (GTDB taxonomy): domain Bacteria; phylum Zhuqueibacterota; class Zhuqueibacteria; order Residuimicrobiales; family Residuimicrobiaceae; genus Anaerohabitans. The sequence continues at coordinate 7,959 of CAZKQR010000150.1, forward strand.
TCTCAAAATCCACATACATCGACTCGCCCCGGCGCTGCAGATACAGGCTGGACAGATCAAAACTCTGCAATCCACCGCACTGCTTGATCAATTCCCAGAACGACGTGTTCAAATCCACCCGGTACAGCCCGGGACGGACGAAAATACCGCGCAGGGTCAATCGCGCCAGCGGCGTGACCGATACCTTCGGGCTTTCGATGAACGGTTTGAACTTGGATTCCAACACCTCGGAGATTTCACGGCCGTTCAACTCGGCGACATGCACCTTGCCCAGGGACGCCAGCTCAATGTTGCCGTCGCCGTCAATGATCTTGGTTGAATCTTGAAACAGGGTGATGAACTTGTGGTCGCTGGGAATGTAGCCGCTGTAAATGCGCAGCTGCAGCGCATCGCCGGGCTTGACCCGAATCTCTCGCTTCAGGGTGGGCAGCGTCTGGGCAACTAAAACGGACACCCCGGCGAAGAGCAGAAACAACAGGACGAATATGAAAAACCGACGGCCCACAGTGCAAAACATGAGGTTCTCCTACTCAAAAAAGACCCGGCAAGACCCAGAAGCATTCACGGACGGCAGCTGCCATCGAGAACATCTGTTTCGCTAACGGGATCGATAAAAACGATAGCGTTTGGCTTTGGTATCGAGGCCGATCCGCTTCATCAGGGAGCACAACTTGAAATAACCCACCCGGGTGTAGCCGAAACGGGGCGAATACAGCTGCTTGCGAATAGCCCAGGGCCCCATCAGCGGGTTTTCCGTGACCAACTTTTTGACCTTCTCCGTCAGCGGCAGATCCAGCTCTCCGGGCTGTCGCCGGTTGGCGCCGGGCGTCGGGCGAAAGCCGGGCCTGGCTTCCTGCCCGCCGCTTGGAGGCAATGCAACCCACTCTTCCGCCTTTGTATCCTGCGCCCAACCCTCCCGGTTCTTGAACGCATCCATTTTGATGGTGACCATGGAGCGCAAATCCAAACCGCGGCTTATCTCATAATCATCGATAGCCTCTTCCAGAGAATCATAGCACTGCAGGATCCGGTTGAATTCGAGCATCTCGAACACTTCGAAAACATCAGGCGTCATCTGTATGATTTTAAGATCACCACCTTTTTCGCGCAATCCGCGAATTTCTCCGACAAAGACTCCCCACCCCGCGCTGCTGACATAGTTGACAAATCCCAAATCGACAATAAACTGACAGACCCCTTCCTCCATCGTCCGCAGCAGCAAACGTTGCAACTCCGGGGACGTCGTTGTGTCCACATATCCCCGGACTCGAAAAAGGGCAATATCCTGAAATGCACCGATTCGATCAACTGCTATTTCAATACCATCCATGAATCGCCTGTCTGGAAAAAACGCACGCAACCTGAAAAAACAGCCGGCGCCAGGCCGAACTATCCTGTCTTTAAATCCGGATTATCGCAAACAGCATGCCAAGCAAACGGCCGTGAACCGATCGAAGCAGAACAGACGATGAAAAAATACGGGGTTCTTTGTGGAGTGCGGTAAGATAATTGAATAGTAATTAACTAGTAAGATTCCCCGGAGTTGCCCGCACTACCTCCCCTCCCCTCCTTGACCGGCACAATCCATTGAAGCATATTCTCTTCCTGGGACTGTGTATTAGCAGAAAACACTTTGTTTCATTTTGATACAGCTTTAGAAAAACGACAAAAAAATACCCCTGATCGACAGGGGTAAA
>CAZKQR010000151.1:0-9555 GCA_964554965.1 uncultured Cytophagia bacterium
CGAACCGTTCCGCATCATAATAGGGCGTGAGCACATTGATGATCTCGATGTCGCAACCGTTGCAGGCCGCGCAGTTGGTGTGGTAAACCCACAGCGACTTTGGAAAAGCTTTGGTGGCCAGGTTTTTCAGCATGATGCGCCTCATATCGTCAATAAAGAGCCGGTGGGGCCCCTCCAGCCTGCTGCCCCACGTTCCAAATCGCCAGCACCGCGTTGGTCGCTTGGTGCAGGATCGGATAGAAAAGGTTTGGATACAACCCGATCAGCAGACACAGTCCAGCCAGGATGAGCATAACCACGGACATCCACCAGGGGACCTCTTTGACTGGCTGCACGGCTCCGCTGTCGCTGGTTTTCCAAAACACCAGGTAGGCAGCCCGCATCAGGCAGGCCAGCGTCAATAATCCGGTGAACAGGGACAGAGCCAGCGCCCAGTAGAGCCCGGCCTCGCCGATGGCAAGAAAGAGGGTGAACTTGCTGGCAAAACCGTTCAACGGCGGCAGGCCGCTGATGGCCAGCGCGCCGACGATGAAACAAAAAGCCGTGATCGGCATCTGTTTGCCCATGCCGGCCAGTTCGGAAATGCGCCGCCGGCCACGGTTTGCGTACATCAGGGCGCCGACGCTGAGAAACAACAGCGCCTTGATGATCGTATGGTTCACCAGGTGAAAAAGTCCGCCATAGATGCCAAGATAGGTGCCCAGGCCTAATCCCTCAAAGACGTAACTGATCTGGCTGACGCTGCTGAAAGCCAGCATCCGCTTCAAATCATCCTGCGCCAGCGCCATAACTATGCCCACGACCATGCTCAGCGTGCTGAGAATGGCGATAAAGACCACGATGGCGTGGTAGGTCGGCGCAAAGATCGTAACCGTGCGCGTCAGCGCATAGGCGCCGAGCTTGATGATCAGGCCGGAGAGCAGGGCGCTGATGGGCGCCGGCGCCTCTGAATGGGCGTCGGGCAACCAGGCATGAAAAGGCACCAGGCCCGCTTTGGTGGCAAATCCTACGGTCAAGAATGCCATGGCCAAAAGAGCGATGTTTTTCGGAATCACCGCGGCAATGCGCCCCACTTCCGAGATCAATAGACCCGCAGATCCCAGATGCGGGTACGCGGCGGCGAACATCAACACTACGCCGAACAGCGCGAAGGTCATGCCCACCACCACCAGCAGGACGTATTTAAAACCCGCCTCCAAAGAGGGCCGGTTGCGGTAGAACGCCACCAGCAACGCCGTGGCCAGGGTGGAAGCTTCCATGGCCACATAGAGCATCACCAGATGATTCGTGGTAACCGTCCAGTTCATGGTGCCGGTGAACAGCTGCAGCAGACTGTAATAGAGCGTCAGCCGGCCGTCACTGATCACGCCGGCCGCCACCTCGTGCTGCATATAACGGACCGAATAGAGCGCCACCAGAAACACCAGCGCGTTGACCAGAATCACCATGAGTGCGCTCAGGCCGTCGATGCAAATGGCATTGCCCAGGCAGTGGACCACACGGCCGTTGAACACCAGCAGCGCGAGACGCAGGGTGCCGTAAAGCTGCACGGCCAGAATCACCAGCGTGTTGATCTCCCGGGCGTTCCTGATTTTAACCCAGCCGAACAGCACGGTAAACAGCGCGCCGCAGATCGGCAGCAGGATCAACAGTAAAGGCAACAACGAAGAATGGGCCGTTGGCATGAAAAACCTCGTTATCTCTTTAACTCCGACAACCGGGCTGAATCCGTGGTTCCGAACACATGATAGATTTGCGTGCTGAGATAGAGCAACAGAAAAACGACGGCCACCACATTGGTTAAAATGCCGATCATCGTGGTCTCTTTGAGCTGGGGCGCCAGGGCCAGCAACACCAGATGCACGCCGTTTTCCAGCAACGCCAGCCCGATCACCGTCTTGACCACATCGCGGCGGGTCAGCAGGCCCCAGAGGCCGAGACAAAAAATGGTGCAGGCGCCGGCCAGCAACGAGCGCACCGGCTCTTGTTGAGCTGTGATGGTGGGCGCCATCAGAATGATGACCTTGCGGAAAAGGGCGAACAGAACCACCATCAACAGAGAAAGGATGGCGACGGATAGCGCAAACCCGATGATCGGTTTGTGTTCGATCGGCGGCACGTTTTTAATGAAACGAAACAGCATCCAGGGGATGAGGAGGACCTTGGTCAGAAAACAGGTGCCGGCCCACAGGTACAAGCTCTCGTTGTCATTGAGAGTCGCGTAGGCGATGATGATGGCGCAGAGAAAAATCGAGTGCAGTAAATACGCAAAGGAGGTGGTGCGCATGGCGCGGATTTCGATGGCGGCGATGGAGGTGATCAGCACCGCCAAGGTCAGCGTGATCAACGTGTGTTCGCTCATGGCTTTCCCTCCGCACCGGCCGTCGCGCCGTCCGGCGCGCCATGCGGCATGGACGGTCCGCGATAATTGCGGCCCTCGCGCTGCCGCCGCGTCGGAATTTTATCAATGCTGTTGCTGGTGTCAAAACAGCGGCCGCAGCGGGCGCACGTCGCCATGTACAGCGTCTGTTCGATGTACAGATCGCTCTTATCATCCGTGGCGGTCTCGAACTGCTGCGTCATGGTGATCGCCTTCTCCGGGCACACTTCGGCGCAGCGGCCGCAATAGGTGCAGCGATCGAGAACGAACTGCATGCGCGTGGCCGTCCCGTCGTCGTAAAAGCGGATCAACCGGGACGGACACACATTGGCGCAGCCTCCACAGCCGACGCATTTGGTTTCGTCGATATCGAGCTTGCCGCGGAATCCCTCCGCCACCGGGTTGCCGGGGCCGAACGGATAGGGCAGAGTCACCCGTGGATGGGAGAAACAGATAATCGCTTCTTTTAGTTTGGCTTTGAACATATCGCTTCCCGATTCTGAATAGAGTACCGGCGGATCAGGCGCCCACCAGGGCGAAGGTCAGGCCGATCAATGCGACAAAAATCAGAACGCCGAAATAGCGCACCGCCTGATCGATGCGCAAGCGCGGATTCACCACATGCACCACGCCGACCAGCAGCAGCACCACGACCATTTTGACCAAGCCGAAAAGCAGGTTCAGCCCATAACCGGCAAAGACCGGCCAGGGAATAAAAAGAGAAACGAACAACGCCGCGAAGATCAGCTCTTTGGCGTAGAAAGCCCACTTGAAAAACGCCAGTTTGCTCCCGCTCTGTTCGACAAACGGTCCCTCCATAATCTCCTGATCCGCTTCCACCATATCAAACGGAAGCCGTGCCATCTGAGCGATGATGGAAAGGAACAGCGCCACGGCCGCGACGAATGTGGACAGGGTGGGCCCCTGGGCCGCGTGATACATCATCATATCGCTGAACTGCATGGAGCCGCTTTTAACTCCCAGCGTGATCAGGGCGATCAGCATCACCGGCTCCACCATGAGGATCATCATCATTTCGCGGGCGGAACCGATCACGCCGTAGGGGCTGGCGGAACTGATGCCGCTCATCATGATCATCACGGAGGAAAAGGTGATCAGGTATACAAAGGTGATGGCATCGCCGCTCGCCTGCAGCGGCGGCGCCGCGCCGATGGGCGTCAGCACCGCGGCCGCCAGCACCAGCGCCAGGCAGATCAGCGGGCTGTAGCGGAAAAGACCGTCTGAAGAACTGACGATCTCTTCTTTGGACACAAGCTTTAAAAGATCCAGATAGGGCTGATACACCGGCGGCCCGATGCGCGAATGCACCAGCGCCACCAGTTTACGCATCCCCCCCTCCAACAGAGGGGACAACAGCAACACCAGCAGAACATTGATCGCACTCTGAGCGACCGTTTGCAGCACAGAGCTGGACATGCGGACTCCCTGGTCAAAGGTCTTCGCCCCTGTCATCCAAGAGGCGCATTGCTCAACGGATTGAATAACGCTTTCTGCACAGCTCCTGTAACTCGGCTTTGCTGTAGACGCGCACCCGTCCACTACGCAGATCCACGGTCTCCCATCGCTCGGTGCAAGAGAAACAGGGGTCCATGCTGCCCAGGCCGATGGGCACGTCAGCGATGTTCTCGCCCTGAACCATGACCGGAATGCCCTGCAGGTTTTGAAATGTGGGAGCTCGCGCCTTCCAACGGTAGGGCCGGCTGTCTTCACCGGTGATGACAAAATGGTGTGTTTCGCCTCTGGGCGCTTCCACGGAAGAAAGGCCGATACGGCCGGCCGGGATGCGTTCGGTGACGTCGGCAATAATGGGTCCTTTGGGCATCAAGGCGAGACAATCGCGGATGATGCGGATCGCTTCCAACGTCTCCTTCATGCGCACGACTACGCGCGACCAGATATCCTCCCCGGTCTCCACCATCACCTGGCAGCCCACTTCACCATAGGCCGCATAGGGATGATCCACGCGGATATCGCGGCCGATGCCGGACGCCCGCGCGGTTGGACCCAACAGAGACAGCGCCACGGCATCTGCGGCGCTGATCCTGCCCACGTTCTCACAACGCATGAACAGCGTGGTGTCCGTGCTGATGGCGTCCAAAACTTTTCTGCTCTCTTTATCGATGCCGGCCAGCACCTGCAAGAGCTCCGCGTGAATCTCTTGAGGTATATCGCGGCGGACGCCGCCGACCAGATTCATACCCAGCAATTTGCGGTTGCCGGTAATCTTTTCACACAGCCACATCACCGGCTCGCGAATGCGCCACGATTGCATCAGCACCGTGTCAAAACCGATGATGTGTCCGGCGATGCCCAACCATAAAAGATGGCTTTGAACCCGCTCCAATTCGAGCAGAATCGTACGGATATAGCGGCCGCGCGCCGGGACGGTTATTTCTGCTGCTTGTTCTACTGCTTGACAGTACGCCGTACTGTGCACCGACCCTCATATGCCGCAGATGCGTTCAGCCAGAAACGGCACCTGGTTATAGTTCAGCTGGCTGTCGGCGATCTTTTCCACGCCGCGATGGTTGTAAAAACCGCGGTAATCGCCGCCCACCACCTTTTCCCCTTCCACAAACAGGCGGAATTGCGCCGGCTCTTCCAGCACCGGGAAAAAGGGGCCGATGGGCACCAGGGTGGCCCCTTCCGGCGCTTTTTTCATCTCCGGCGCGTTGTTCACCGATGCGGGATAGGTCTGCAGCGGCATGTCGCGGCGATAGGGGTGCAGATCCTGCGGCCAATCGTCCGCCAGCATGAGCCTTCTAGGATCCGGATGGTCACGAAGAACGATCCCCAACATATCCTGGATCTCACGCTCAGCCCAGTTGGCGGCCGGTATATCTGCCGCACCGGTGATGGCGTTGATCCAAAGATCGTCGGCAGGGAGAGGCAACCGGATGGCCAAAAACTGATGGCTCTCAGCCAGCGAATAGACGTAATCGACCAAATACTGGCCGGTTACATCGCGAAAGTCCGTTCCGACCGCGACGACAAACCTGGCCTGCAGATCATGAAAGATGTACCGGTTCACCTCCACCGAGTCCTTGCGGTCCACGGTCGCCATAACGAGGTTGGACTGCATTTTTTCCGCCTGTTGGATAGCCGGTCCAAAGCGGGTGCGCAATTGTTCGATCAGCTCGTTGGATGTCATGGGAGGCCCTTTGTTATTTTAGCACAAACAATAAAACCACAGCGCTGACAGCCCCCAACAGCAGCCAGAGAAGATAGACGTGCGGGATGCCGCTATGGGTGGCGCTGAAGCGAAAAGCCAGTTTCTGAAAGCCGGCAGCCAGAGGATGATAAAACCAGTGATCCAGGTCGAGCAACTTTTTAAGCCGGCCGACGTCGGAAAAAACGATTCTGGGATAGCGAATGGTCGGATATACACCCGGCCGCTGATATCTGCCCACTTGCAGTGTGAACAGCTGCTTGAAGGCCAGATAATAGCTGTGGGCCTGATAGCGCACCTGGTCATCCGCCTGTTCTTCTCCGCAGTACCAGGTCGTTTCCACCCGGCGGACCGGTTTGGTCAAGCGATACAGGCCAAAGACCAGGGCAAAGCAGAGGATAAAAACCAGCAACAGGGATAAAGGATTCCACGCGGCGGTTACTCCTGCGCCCCACTGCAGCGCCATTCCGTGCAACGTCTGTTCGCCGGCCAGGGCTGAGGCGGGCGGCAAGAACGCCGGCGGCAAAAGACCGGACACCGCCTGGCTGATCCACTGCAGCGGCCAGAGCGGAAAAAGGCCCAGGCCTATGCAGGCGGCCACCAGCAGCCCCTGGCTCAGCTGCATGCCCGATGGCACTTCGCCGGGTTTAGCCCCGCTGCCATGATCCGCATATTTTCCGTAGAAAAGCGCCGTGGAAAATTTTATAAACGACGCCAGGGTGACCGCGCTGATAAACAGGGCGAAAACCGCCAACAGCAGAAACAGCGGGGCGATGTTTGAACCGGCGATGGCGGTCTGATAAATCAGCCATTTGCTGGCAAAGCCGTTCAACGGCGGCAACCCGGCGATGGCAAAGGAGGCCAGCAGAGTGCACAGCGCGGTGACCGGCAATAGACGCGCAAGCCCCCCCACCCGGTTGATGTTGAAGGTCTTCACCTTCCAGTACACCGAACCGGCATTGAAAAACAAACACGATTTGTAGCACACATTGTTGATCAGATGAAAGATGCCGGCGCACAGACCGGCCAACGCCAACAGCGGCCGGCCGTTGAGGAAATAAATGCCGATGCCGATGCTGAGGAACATGTAGCCCATCTGTCCGATGACGTGAAAGGAAAGCAGTTTTTTGCCGTCGTCCTGAACCAGCGCAGTCAGCGTGCCGATAAAAATAGAGGCTGTGCCGAACACCGCAATGATGGCGCCCCAAATCTGCGTGGACGCGCTGATGGGCAGCAAATCGACAAAGACGCGCACAATGCCATACACGCCGAGTTTGGTCATACTGCCGGCGAAGGCGGCGGTGGCCGGCGTGGGCGCGGCCGCATAGGCGCCGGGCAGCCAATCGCCCATGGGAAGAATGCCCGCCTTGGTCGCAAAACCTAAAAAGAAAAACAGCAACACCAGGTGTAATAAATAGGGCCGCGTGGCCAGCAGAGAAGCCATGCCATCGCTCTGACCCTGAAAGGAAAAAGAACCGCTCTCGCGATAGAGGATCATGGCCGCGACAAACATCAGCGCCGTGGCGATGTGGGTGATGATAAAATATTTCAAGCCGGCCCGGCCTTTTTCCCGGTCTTTTTTCTCAAAAACCACCAACCCATAGGAGCACAGGGTCATGATCTCCCAAAAAATAAAAAAGAAAAACAGGTCCGCCACCGCCACCACGCAGCAGACTCCGGCAAAAAAGAGCGATAGGACCGGATAAAAACCCGCCAGATTGTAATCGTCATATTCCGGCATCCGCATATAGCCGCGGCTGTACAGCGGTACCAGAATGGCGACCAGGGCGATGATGGCGAGAAACAGCGCGCTGAGTGGGTCGATTTTAAAAAAAAGCTCGCCATGAATGCCAGGGATGGTCCACAGCGGGTATTCCATCGTCACCGTGCCGTGACGAAAGGCCGCCACAACCACGCCCGCCAGGGGCAGGGCGGCCAGTAGGTGGGCCGTTAAGGTAATGGAGCCCACCCATGTCCGTTTGCTGCTGAAAAGCCAAGCCAACACAGCGCCGATCAGATAGAACAGCAGAGCGATAAAAAAACCAGTCATAGGGGGACTCTCCTTCACCCGCGGCGGTAAAAATTACAGACCGAAACAGCGCATCAGATACAACGCAAAATAGGGAGCAACCAGGGTGAGCAGCATTAAAATGATCAGCACCACGCTCATGGACAGCGGCGGATTGGTCGCCAGGCCGGCCGACTCGGAGACCGGTCCGAAAAACACCTTGTGGCCGATATGCAGAAACCAGGCAAAGGCAACGACCATCTCCAGGATAAAGGGAATGAGCAACGTGAAACCCGCTACGCCGCCGAGATTCACCGCAGCGGTGAGCAGATAAAACTTGCTGTAAAAGCAAGAGAACGGCGGCACGCCGAGAAGCGCCAGCATGCCGACGAAAAACGCGATGGCGATCAACGGCGCGGTTCGGGCTAATCCGCTCAGTTCACTGATTTGCCGCGTACCGGCTGTATAAGAGATCGCGCCGACACAGAGAAACAGCAGCCCTTTGGCCGCGCTGTGGTTCATGATGTGCATGACGCCGGCGTACCAGCCGAGACCACTGCCCATGACGCCGAGACCCAGGCCGAACAACACGTAGGAGAGATGCGCGATGGTGGAATAGGCCAGCAGCCGCTTCAAATCGTTTTGATAAAAGAACAACAGCAGCGCCGTGATCATGGTGACCACCGCCCCGGCGGCCAGCAGCACGCCCGCGCTGAAGGACAGCTCCTGATTCGCCAGGGTCAGGCGGGCGATCAGAAACACGCCGGCCTTGACCATCGCCGCCGCATGCAGATACATGGACACCGTCGTCGGCGCGGCCATGGCATCGGGCAGCCAGGTGTAGAACGGCACCTGCGCGGATTTAGCCCAGGCGGCCACGACAAAACAGCCGAAAACCCAAAACCGCCACGCCTGGGGCAGCTCGCGCAGCGCGGAAAATTCAAAACTGCGCGTCTGCGCAAAAAGCAAAACCAGACCCAGGGCAAAAAAGATACCGCCGCTGAACGTCATCAACAACGCTTTAAATCCGGCGCGCAGGGATTCGGCATTCCGGTAGTGAGAGATGAGCGCCCACGAGCAAAGGGTTGTCGTCTCCCAAAAGAAAAACAACTGCAGTAAGTTGGGCGACACCGCCACACCGATCATGGCGACCACAAACAGCAGCAGCCAAGCATGATGACGCGCCCTTCCCTCGGCACCCGGGTGTTCTTTGTTCTGATCGCTGAGATAGGTCTTGGAAAAAAGAAAGACCAAAAAACCCAGCACCACAACGACGGTCAACAACAACCAGCTCAAGGGATCCAGCAGATAGCCGAAGCTCAGCGGCGGCTGCAGCCCCTGCAGCCAATTCCAGGAAATGGCAACGCGCATGACCGGCGTAACCAGATCGGCCGTTGCCAGCAACAGCACCAGAACAATCAGAGTCGCAGAGATGGCCGGCAACGCCAAACGGTCAGCCTGAGAAGAACGGCCAAAGGCTGCGAGTACGACGCCCATAAGGGGTATCACGAACAGCAGGATGATCAGGGTGTCCATTCAGACGGTTCCTCTTCGGTCTCACCATGCGAAAGCAGGGAGTGCAACACAGACAGCGTTTCCGACACCGGCCGGCTCAAGGCTGTTTCCGGCTTGCAGGCGTCGGGTTGTACGCCCAGCAACCTGACCTGGGCACCGGTGGTTAACGACAGGTAGCGCATGAGCGGCCGCAGGGAGGCATGATGCGCTGAGCAGCAGACGGCGGTCAACTCTTCCTCGCGCAGCAGCACCATTTGGCCGGCCAGGCCGTTGAAATCCACCGCATCGATCAGCAGAATCGTCTGCGGCGCCAGGCGCCTGATGGGTTCCGTATGGTTTTCCGGCAGCTCCTCAGCCACCAGGGCCGTCAGCCGGCCGTGGCTGCCGAGCCGCTGCGCCAGCAGCGGGCCAAAGGCATCGTCGCCGCAACCCTCGCGGCCGATACCCAGTACCACCGCTTTT
>CAZKQR010000152.1:0-9543 GCA_964554965.1 uncultured Cytophagia bacterium
AAAGAACTGCGATTGGGCTTTATCGGCACCGGCTCTCGCGGTCGTTCGTTAATGCAGACTCTGTTGGCGATCCCCGGTGTGCGTTTTCCGGCTTTATGCGACATCAACCTGGAAAACCTGCAGCAGGCGCAGGCCATGGTGGAAAAAAGCGGACAGGCGAAACCGGAGGGTTATTATCGAGATGAGGAGGCCTTTCAACAGCTTCTCTGCCGGGAGGATCTGGACGCGGTGGTGATCGCCACGCCATGGGATTGGCATGCACGCATGGCGGTGCAATCGATGCGTTGCGGCAAGTATACCGCCGTGGAGGTGCCGGCCGCTCTGTCGCTCCAGGAGTGCTGGGACCTGGTGGACACCTTTGAATCGACGCAGGTGCCGTGCATGATGCTGGAGAACTGGAGTTTTCGCCGCGACAACCTGGCGGTGCTGAACATGATCCGCAAAGGGTTGTTGGGCGAGATCGTGTATTGTCATGCCGCCCATTCACACGACTGCGTCGATCACTGGTTTTTTACGCCTGAAGGGCACATGCGCTGGGGCGGCCGTTTCCTTCTCGATTATAATCGCGATCAATATCCCACCCACAGCATGGGCCCGGTCTTTGGCTGGATGGATCTGGGCTATGGGGATTATTTCGACACCATCTCCTCCGTGGCCACCCGTTCACTGGGCGTAAACGCTTATTTCAAACGCAAATTCGGGCCTGATCATCCTAACGCCCGCCTGACCTACCGTCAGGGCGATATCGTCACCTCCACGGTTAAGACTAAAAAGGGCAACAGCCTGATCATCAATTACGATATGCAACTGCCGCGGCCCTATGACAACCGCTGGACCATACAGGGAACCGAGGGGATTTATAACGAACAGCGGGATTCAGTGTATCTTACACGCATCAGTCCCAAGTATCACGAATGGGAGCCGTTTCCGCCTTATCAGGACCGCTATGACCATGTCTGGTGGCGCACCCATGGCGCTAAGGCGCTGCAGGCTGGACACAGCGGTACGGATTATATGGAACTGGCGCTGTTCCTTGAGGCGGTGCGCAAAAAGAGTGCACCGCCCATCAGCATCTATGACTCTGTGTTGATGAGCGTGGTGATTCCGCTTTCAGGTTTGTCCATTGAAAAGGGCGGCGTGCCGGTCGAGTGTCCGGATTTCACCCGCGGAAAATGGAAGACCAATAAACCGGCCTTTGCGCTGGAGGGTTGATAGTGTTTTTTTAAAACGAGGGAGCAGACAGTTGATGACGTCACGTGAACGCTGGCTGGAGGTGCTGCATCGACGCAAACCGGACCGGTTGCCGACGTTTCTCACCGCCACCCCGGAGGCCTTGGCCAATCTCTACCGCTATTTGAACGTGGCGGATTATGAGGCCGCATGCCGGAAACTGGACATCGATTTGTGCCTCTGGGTGGAGCCACGTTATGTGGGACCCAAGCTCGCGCCCAACACCACGGCGTTCGGCGCACATTATCAAGATATCGCCTATGACGGCGGCGTGTACAGCGGGCTGGACGGCGTAGTGGATCACCATCCTCTGGCCCACTACACCACGGTGGAGGAGATTGAAGCCAATTACACCTGGCCTTCTGCGGACTGGTGGGATTTCAGTCATCTGGCAAAAGAGATCCGCGGCAAGGAGGATTGGGTGATCATCGGCGGCGGGTCAGAGCCGTTCATGGATTACAAGGAGCAATTGCGCGGCACTGAACAGGCCTTCATCGACCTGCACGAGAATCCCGAGATCGTCCATTATTGCTTGGGGAAATTATACGATCTGTGCTATGAAAAGACGCGGCGGCTGTATGAGGCCATTCCAGGCCGTGTGCTGGTCTCCTGGGTGGCTGAGGATATGGGCACACAGGAGAGCCTGCTCTATTCGCCGCAGCACATTCGGCAATATTTCTTGCCGCGAATGAAGCCCATGATCGGACTGGTGCACGAGGCCGGGGCTTTTGTTTTTCATCACAGCGACGGAGCGGTCCGGCCGATTATTCCGGACATGATTCAGCTGGGCATCGACGTGCTCAATCCCATCCAGTGGCGCTGCCAAGGCATGGATCGGCAGGGGCTGGCCGATGATTTCGGCGAACAGGTGATCTTTCACGGCGCTATCGACAACCAATACACTCTGGCGTTCGGCACGGAAGAGGAGATCCGTCAGGAGGTGTTTGAGAACATTCGTGTGCTCGGCGCCTATAACGGCTACATCCCTGGCCCGTGCCATAACATTCAGGTGACCAGCTCTCCACAAAACATGGTGGCCATGTACCGCGCCATCGCCGAGGCGAGCTAAAGGCCTGCGGGGCTCCTACTCACAACTGCTGGTTCGCTGCGAACGTCAGCTGTTGGCTGGGAGTGAAATAGCTCTTGATAATCTTTTAATTTCAAATTATCTTGAACCACATAACAAGGGGACCTTTCCCGGTATCTGACCGGCTGATGAGCCGGCTGGTGAAAAAGCGAGGGAATGATATGGCCGGATCGATGAAGAACGCCTTTGTTGGCTGTTTGTTGTGGATCGCGGCAGCGGTCTGTTCAGCGCAGGACCCTGCAGCTGTGGTCAAGGTCACGGTGGACGGTCTGGCCTATATGGGTGATACCGACACCATGCAGGCGGCTAAGGAAAGGGCCATGAAGGATGCGGAACGCAAAGCGGTAGAACAGGGCACTGGTTTGTATATCGAGTCCTACAGCAAAGTGTACAATTACATGACCGTGGAGGACGAGATCAAGAGCATGGCCACCGGCTATATCGTCAGCAAAAAAGTGCTGATCGATGTGATGGAGTCTGATCCGCCGCGCTATCATGTGCAGATAGAAGCGGATGTCAAGTGCGGCGATCTGTCCCAATTGACTGCTGATGTGCAGGCGGAGCAAAAGACCAAATCAGCGCCGACCGGCTATGTCTATCACATGGCTTTTGAGTCCAAAGCGGCGGATGGTTCCTGGCAGGCGAAACAGGTCCGGAACGGAGAGGTTGTGCGCGTCGGCGACCGCCTGCAATTGGAAATGCAACCGGCCAATCCCTGCCATTTGATCATTGTGCTGGAAAACGGCCATGGACGAATCGAGCGGCTATTTCCAGCGACCGGCCAGACGGAGAACCAGGTGCAAGCCGGACAGAGCGTGCACGCACCAATTGATCCGCCATGGCGGGTGTTCGATGAACAGGATATCGGCAGGACGACCGTTTATCTTTTCGCCGCGCGACACAATCCGATGCAGCTGAACTGGCTGTTGGAAAAGGCAGAGCATGGTGGTTCCGAAACGGACGTCCAGGCTTTTATAAAGTTTGTTCAGGGTTTGCAGAAACGGCAAAGTGCTCTTCGCCGCACTACTCCGCTCCAGCGCGGGGAGCGCAGGAATCTTCGCAGCGGTGAAAAGGTGGCCGGCAGCGGCATTCTGGTTAAAGCTTTCCGCGTTGAGGTGCAACCCTGATGAATCGAAGACGTTTTATCGCCTCGACCTTGACCGCTGCGGCTGCCGGCTCTGTGGGCGTGGCGTGTGAACGCAAAGAATTCGATCTCCTCATCGTTCGCGGACTGGTGTATGATGGGCTGGGGAATGAACCGGTTGTCATGGACATCGGCGTGCGTGGTGACCGGATCGTGGCCCTGGGTGATCTGAGCGGCCGTTCCTGTCATCGACGCCTAGATGCTTCAGGCCTCTCGGTCACACCCGGTTTCATCGATGTGCATACGCACAGCGATGTGGCGCTGCTGGCAAATCCCAATGCAGAGAGCAAAATTCGCCAGGGCGTCACCACCGAGATCTGCGGTAATTGTGGCGATTCCCCCTATCCCCTGGATGAATTGCGATCCAGGGAAACCATCGCTTCGTTGCAAAGGCAATACGAGATTGCAGTGAACTGGCGCGACCTGGCCGGTTATTTTGACCAGCTGCAAAAAAACGGCGTCTGTCTCAATGTGGCTGCGCTGGTGGGTCACAGCCGTTTGCGCGAAGCGGTGATGGGGCCGGATGACCGTCCGCCGAGCGCATCGGAATTGCGCACCATGTGCGCCATTCTGCGCGACTATCTGGCTCTGGGCGCTCTGGGCCTTTCTACAGGCCTTGAGTACAAACCGGGTATGTATGCGAATACTGAAGAACTGATCGAACTCTGCAACGAGGTCGCAAAACAGGGCGCTGTCTATGCCACCCATATGCGCAATGAGGATCTTCGGGTAGAGGAGGCATTAGACGAAGCCCTGGCCATCGCTGCTGCGACCGGATGCCGGGTGCAGATCTCCCATTTTAAAGCCTGTCAAAAACGCAATTGGCCCAAGACGCCTCGATTGCTGCAAGCGGTCGATCAGGCCAGAAGGGACGGTTTGGAGGTTTGCTGCGATCGCTATCCTTACACCGCTTACAGCACCTCGCTAAAACTGATGTTTCCAATGTGGAGCCGCGCAGGGGGCGACGAGGATCTTGTGGCCCGTTTGTCGCGTGAGCAGGATTGGCTGAAAATAAAAGCGTTCGTGCAGGACAAGATAGAGGCTTTGGGCTCCTGGGAGAGTGTGTTGATCACCCGGGTATCCAGCCCGGAGCGTAAGCCGTGTGAAGGCCAAACCGTGGCACATCTGGCCGGCGATAGCGACCCGTACGAGTATGTCCGCCGTTTGATGATCGATACAAACGGCGATGTGAGCATGTGCGGGTTTGCCATGAGTGAAGAGGATACAGCCGCTGTGTTGGCCTATGCCCACACCATGGTCGGGTCCGATGGCGACAGTCTGGCGCCTTACGGCGTCCTTTCCCGCGGCATGCCTCATCCGCGCAGTTACGGCTCGTTCCCGCGCTACCTCGGCACCTATGTGCGGGAGAAAAAGATATTGCCCCTGGCGGAGGCGATCCGCCGGATCACCTCATTGCCCTGCAGCCATTTCTCCATCGCCGACCGCGGTGTGGTGCAGGAGAACAAGTTTGCCGATCTGGTGATCCTGGATCCACAGACCGTGATCGATCAGGCCACCTTTACGGCCCCACATCAATACCCCAAGGGCATCAACCACGTAGTGGTGAACGGACGTATGGTCATCCATAACGCCCAGCACAGCGGGGAAAAAGCCGGCAGAATCCTGCGGCGGGCGTAAGGTCTCTACACCGCCTGAGGGATGGAGCGGCGATCTTGAAAAAATTTGACGGCCATCGAGTTTTGTGCTGGTGTTCATACTTTTTCGTCCAAAGCGAAAGAACGGTTCGGCTCGGACAAACCGGGCTCCACAGAAAGCGAGGTAACCCATGTTCTGGATTTTCATCGGAATCGTGCTCATCGTGGTGTTGGGCTTGGTGTTGCTGTATAATCGAATGGTGCGAAGACGGACCATGGTCAGGGAGGCGTGGAGCGGCATTCAGGTGCAGCTGAAACGGCGTTTTGAACTGGTTCCCAATCTGGTGAACATTGTTGCCGGCTATCGCAGTCATGAGAAGCAAGTGCTTAATGAGGTCACCGAGGCTCGCACCCGCTGCATGACCGCTCAGGATATCCCATCGCGGGCCAAAGCGGAAAACGGCCTGGCCCGGTCGCTGAAAAACCTGCTCGCTGTAGCCGAGGCGTATCCGGACCTCAAGGCGAACCAGAATTTTCTTGAAT
Source organism: uncultured Cytophagia bacterium (assembly GCA_964554965.1). GTDB lineage: Bacteria > Zhuqueibacterota > Zhuqueibacteria > Residuimicrobiales > Residuimicrobiaceae > Anaerohabitans. The sequence goes on from CAZKQR010000152.1 coordinate 5,600, forward strand.
TGCAAAAAGAGCTGACCGACATTGAAGATCAGCTGCAGATGGCGCGGCGTTATTACAACGCTACGGTCAGAGATTATCATATTGCGGTGCACACGTTTCCCGGCAATCTGATCAGTCCGATGTTCGGATTCAGCGATGAGCCGTTTTTTCAAGGCCGGGAAGAAGAAGAGCAGCCGCCGCAGGTCGGATTCTGAGCATGGGCACTGTAATCATGTGGTGGCGTTATACTGTCCTTGTTTTCATTCTGCTGTTGGCGCCCGGCTCTCTGCTGCGCTCTGAGGAACAGGAACGGATCCTCAACTATCACAGCACTATTCAGGTCCGCAGCGACGGCAGCATGCAGGTGACGGAAACCATCCGGGTGTTTTCCACCGGTGATCGAATCCGCCATGGCATCTTTCGCTCTCTGCCGACGCGCTATCGCGACCGGCACGGACATCGCTTCACCGTACCGCTGTCCATAAAGGCCGCTTCCCGCGATGGGGAGCAGGAAAAACTGTTCTCCCGTTCGGAGAGCAACGGCGTTCATATCTATCTGGGGGACGAAAACAGCCTGATAGATCCCGGCGTTCACACATACACGCTCACTTATGAGATACGCCGGCAGATCGGTTTTTTTTCCAGCCATGATGAGCTCTATTGGAATGTGACGGGCAACGGCTGGGCGTTTGCGATCGATACCGTAGCCGCTACGGTCTACCTGCCGGCGGCCGTAGGCGCTTCCGCCATCGGTTGGGATGGATTCACCGGCGTTCAAGGCAGCAAGGAGAAGGGCCTTGCGTTTATCCGCCAGGAGGACGGCGGCTACCATTTTACCGCCACACGGCCTCTTGGCCCCGAGGAAGGGCTCACCATCGTCCTGACCTGGCCGAAAGGGGTGATCCGGCAGCCTGACCGCAAGGAGGTGTGGAGCGCCTTTTTTCAGGACAACCTGGGTTTTGTCGTCGGGCTTGCAGGATTGCTTCTGGTGCTCGCCTATTACACCTTTCATTGGCGCCGGGTCGGTCGGGATCCTGCCAAAGGCGTGATCGTCCCACAGTTCCGGCCGCCGGATGGTATGAGGCCGGATGCGGTCCGCTACCTTATGCGCATGAGGTTTGACGATAAAGCCTTCGCCTCGTTTATCGTTCACATGGCTGTTCGGGGCCATCTTTTGATCCGCAAGGATAAAGAGGTGTATTCTCTGGTGCGCAAACAGGCGGCGGAAACTCCTTCCCAGGACGAACAAAAGGTTTTGGATGCTTTGTTCGGATCAACCGGTCGAATCGATCTGAAGCAGCACAACCACGAGACCATTCAGGCCGCCATGGTTCAATTGAAAAAGCAGCTCACTACCGCTTATAATGACACCTATTTCAGGACCAACCGGGCCTATTTTTGGCCCGGTGTGCTGCTCTCGGCACTGGTGCTCACGGCCTCTGCCTTTGCTTTCCGTTCTTCAGATGCCGCCTGGATGGCTGTCTGGGTGCTGTTCTGGAGCATGGGCGTTTTCGCTCTGGTCTATGTGGTATTTTATCTATGGCGCTCGGTCAGACTGAGCTCGAGTGTGCGCTATGCCTCCATAGCGACTGCGGTCTTTGTCACGCTCTTTGCACTTCCATTCTTCGCCGGAGAACTGTTTGGCCTGTTTACTTTCAGCCGGGCCACCAGCCCGTGGACGGTTGTGGTGTTTTGTGCAACGGTGTTCCTGAACTTTTTTTTCTATCACCTGCTCAAAGCGCCGTCCGTGGCCGGCCGAAGCGTGATGGACCGTGTGGAGGGATTCAAGATGTATCTCACGGCGACGGAACAGTCCCGCTGGGATACGCTCTATCCTCCGGACAAGACTCCCGGCCTGTTTGAGAAATACCTGCCCTATGCTCTGGCGCTGGATGTGGAACATGAGTGGTCGGAGCAGTTCGCCCGGCTGTTCCAGGATGATCAGCAGCTCGAGAGCACTCTGGGCTGGTATCAGCCGGGCGCCTGGTCTGGACAGGGACTCTCTTCTTTTACCTCCTCCTTCAGCAGCTCGTTTTCTTCCTCTATCTCGTCCGCCTCCACAGCGCCGGGCTCCAGCTCAGGCAGTGGCGGCGGATCTTCCGGAGGGGGAGGCGGCGGAGGAGGCGGCGGCGGATGGTAAGAATCCGGCGCCGCTGCTGCCGACGCGCCAATCGAATGGATGCCCTGCGGTTTCGGATGCGCTTAGCGCTGGGGCCCCAGGCCGTTGCTCTTTCAGGCAAGGAATACATACGCTGGTTTATCATCAATCCATTTGACTATGATCGTTTATCATCTGACGCATAAAGAGAACGTTTCTCGTTATCTCAACGCGGGGCTTGCACGCACCGACAAGCGATTCTATGTCTTTAACCGCTGGGATCTGACCGAGATTATTCTGGACGCGCTGATCCTGGACGCGATCAATCCGGAATCCTCGTATGAGGATTATCGCGTTCTGGTGTTGCGGGTGGAGGAGGATATTCTGCTGCCGGCGCCGATCCCGCATTCCCAGCTGCCCTCGGGCATCACGGAATCGGGGCAATCGCTGTTGCAGGATCATTCTTTTTATCTTGAGACGGATCTGCTGCCGAACCGTATCCTGGCGGTCAAAGACGTTGTCGGCAACACCCTCGATATCGCTGAAGCGCGAGCCAAGAAATATAATTCGATCGTGCGTTTTCTCTCTTATGCCAAGCCCCATGCGCATCACTATCTGGTTGCCACGCTGGCCGGCATCGGCAAGTTTCTCAGTCCGCTGTTCTTTCCTTATATTCTGCGTTTGGTGCTGGATGAGGTGATCCCGGCCCGCGCCGTGGGATTTGAAAATCAGATCGGCGAGATCAACCGGTTGATTGTGATCCTCGTCTGCGTCAATCTGTTCTGGATGGCGGCCTGCTATCTGCGCAGTCTGTTCACCGCCAAGGCCGGTCATCGCATGATCCGCGATCTGCGCGTGGCGCTCTTTAATCATGTCCAGCGCCTTTCTCATCAGTTCTTCGCCAAAAGGCAGACCGGCGCGATTGTCTCGCGCATGGTCAACGACATCGCGCAGGCGCAAAATTTTGTCGGCTCGGCCTTGACCAATGTGTGGATGGACAGCATCCTTCTTTTTGTGCTGCTCATCGTTCTGTTCAATCTGCATGCGACGTTGACGCTGATCGCTCTGGCGCTTATACCGATATTTCTTTTTTCCATCAAGATGCTCGGCAGCCGCATCCGCAGGGCCAGCCGGGAGGTTCAACAGCGCGTGGAGGTGATCTCGGGCGGACTGCAGGAAAAGATCGCCGGAGTGACCATCGTCAAAGGGTTCACCCGCGAGCCGGAGGAATCCGAACGGTTCGCTTCCCAGTCGGACAAGTTGTACAACCGGGTGCTCCGTTCCGTGCAGTATTCCGCGCTCAACGAAATGCTGGTCGGATTTGTTGTGCTGACCGCGCCGGGGCTGGTGCTTTGGTACGGCAGCCGGCAGATTCTGCAGGGTCAGCTGACCGTCGGTGAGCTCACTCAGTTTCTGCTCTATCTGACCATGTTCTATGGGCCGATTCAACGGCTATCCGACCTGAACGTGTTGCTGTCCAATTCTCTGGCAGCCATCGAGCGGATCTTTGAGTATTTCGACATGCAGCCTCAGGTGATCGAAAAAGCGAACGCCCAAAGGCTGCGCCGGGTCGTCGGAACCATTGAATTTGACAAGGTCACCTTCGGCTACGAGCCCGGCGTTCCGGTGTTGCGGCAGATCGATCTGACCATTGAGGCCGGCGAAACCGTGGCTTTTGTCGGCGCCAGCGGCTCGGGAAAATCGACCTTGGCCAACCTGGTGCCGCGGTTCTATGATCCGGATATAGGAGTGGTTCGTCTGGACGGTCATGATCTGCGCGATGTCCGATTGGCGGATCTGCGTGCTGTGATCGGCATCGTCAACCAGGAGACCATTCTGTTCTCCGGCACGGTTCAGGAAAACCTGC
>CAZKQR010000153.1:0-9522 GCA_964554965.1 uncultured Cytophagia bacterium
GCGCCGGACACAATGGCTCGGCCCCCCTTCACCATACACTACGCCGACTCGTGACAGCACACTTTCCCCCTGAATGGACCAAGAAGGCCGTTTGGTACCAGATCTTTCCGGAGCGGTTCTGCAACGGGAATCCTGAAAACGATCCCACCCTGGCCGACCAGCGGGGCGCCTGGCCCCATGACCTCAGCGAACCCTGGCAGATCCATCCCTGGACCTCGGATTGGTATGAACGCCAGCCTTACGAACAGGCGCATCCCGATCGCGATATCTGGTTTCATCTGCAGCGGCGCCGATACGGCGGCGATCTGCAGGGCATTCTCAACAAGCTCGATTATCTGCAGGATCTGGGCGTCACCGCGCTGTATCTGTGTCCGGTTTTCTCCGCACCCTCCAGCCATAAATACGACGGCGCCAGCTATCATCACATCGATCCCAATCTGGGGCCGGATCCGCAAGAGGATCGCAAGGCCCTGAGCAAAGAAAATCCCGCTGACCCCTCCACCTGGATATGGACGCAGGCGGATCAGCTGATGCTAACCCTGATTCAGGAAATCCATCGTCGCTCCATGCATCTCATTTTGGACGGCGTGTTCAACCATGTGGGAGTGACCTTTTGGGCTTTTCAGGATTTGCGGGAAAAGCAGCAGAGATCAGCCTACCGGGAGTGGTTCAAGGTTAAAAGGTGGGATGATCCGCGGGCCGGGAAAACCTTCGATTATCAGGGGTGGTTTGGATTCAGGGAACTGCCGGAGTGGAAGCAGGATGAAAACGGCATTGTGCAGGGACCGCGGGAGTATATCTTTCAGGCGACCAGACGCTGGATGGATCCCCACAACAACGGCGACCTTTCCGCGGGCATCGACGGATGGCGTCTGGATGTGGCATTCTGCGTCGCCCACCCGTTCTGGCAAGCGTGGCGCCGCCTGGTCAAATCGATCAATCCGCAGGCCTATCTGACCGCGGAGGTGATCGATGCCATTCCGGTCCTGCAGCCCTATCTGCAGGGCGATGAATTCGATGCGGTGATGAATTATAACTTTGCGTTTTGCTGCGCTGAATATTTCATCAACCAAAAGACCCGGATCCCCACCTCCGCCTTTGATCAACGGCTGCGCGACCTGCGCCAGGCTTTTCCCGCCGAGGTGGCCTACGCGATGCAGAACCTGTACGACAGCCATGATTCACCGCGCCTGCCAACCTTGATCGCAAATCCGGATGGAGCGCCCTACCGCCAGTGGAGCCGCCATGGCAGTTGGTCCCAGGCGCGGAATCCACGCTACCGCATCACCAAGCCCACACAGCAGCACCGGCAACTGCAAAAATTTATGGCGCTGTTTCAAATGACCTATGTCGGCAGTCCGATGATTTATTACGGCGATGAGGCGGGCATGTGGGGGGCCAACGATCCCTGTTGCCGGCAGCCGATGCTCTGGCCGGACCAGCCGTACGCCCCGGCCCGGTTTCTGCCGGACGGCTCCATGCGACGCGAAACGGAAGTCGTCGCCTTTGACCATGAGCTGCATCAGCTCTATCGCCGGCTGATTCATCTGCGCAATAGCCACCCGGCGCTGCAATGCGGTGAGTTTCAAACCCTGCTGGTGAATGACGAAGAACGGATCTATGTTTTCAGCAGATCCTGTGGAGAGGAACAGATCATCGTCGCGCTGAACAACAGCCCCAGCGGCGTGACCTGCTCTGTGAAGGACATCGAGGGCTTGCTCGATCTCTGGAATGAAGGGGAATCGGTTTCCATGGATTCGTCCGGCGTCGCCTCGTTCGAGATAGCGCCGTTTTGGGGGCGGCTTTTCGTTGCCCGGCGTTCAGGTGGCGAACGGACGGCCGCCACCTGAGCGCCGAGTGCCGGCTGATTACTTGATGGTCACTGTTTTAAAATCATAAATCCGCGTTTTCCCACCATAGCGCATCGTCAGCATTTCACTGTCCACGTCTGCCTGAAGAAATGGGCCGTCGAACAGTTTGAACTGTTCATACGCCACTCTCTGGCCGTCCAGTCTACGCTGATCAGGATAGGCGAATTCCATCCGTCGTCCATCCCACGTTCGATACTCTACAGAGACCCTTCCGGGCTGCAAAACCGCCGCAGGTCTGGTTTCCGCCACCGCCCGGCAGAATGCGTCAAAGGATCCATGTTCGGACAAAGAACCCACCTGAATCACATAGCCGTTTTGCAGCGACCAGCTGCGCAGGCGATGGTTGCGCAGATCCATGGTGCCGTCGTTGCGAGTGCTGCCGGTGCCGAGGTTCCACACCAAAGTGCGCAACTCGTACTCTTCGCTCCACTCCACCGGCTGCAGGGGATACCAGCCGGCGTAGACATCCCCGGCCTTGCACAGGATCCAGCCGCTGGGATCGATTCTGCGCTCCTGCAGATTAGCCGGGAAAAACCCGTCGATATGGTTGCTGGTCGTGCCCACAGGGATGTCATAAAGCACCAGCAGAGTGTTTTTATCCTGAAAGGTGTATTCGTAATACGAGCCGCCGGTCCACTTGTCCGGATTGTTATAGGTCGCCTTGGAGGCGGTGATGCCGGCCATGGAGGGTTTGATCTCCTCGGGAAAAAAAGTCCCGATCTCCTCGATGGACCAGTAGGGATGCAGGCCGAAAATCATGGAAAAAGGTTTGCCGTAGAGGTAGCGCAGACACCAGGTCTGTTGTTGAATGGGCTGCAGCAGGCTGCCGTGCAGAGATCCCAGCACATACTCACGGTTCATGTAGGTATATTTATACACCGGGGGGTTGAGCTCTTTGCCGAAACGGATGTTGTTGCGCACCCGTTTCCGCTCTCGCTGCACATAGGGCGTGCTGCGGTCCATGGCCATCTGATAAACCATATAGGGCAGTTTGTATCCGGATTGCAGGGCGTAATAGCACCAGCCGCTGGTGATCGGATCCCCGGCGCCGAAATACAAATAGGCGAAGCCGCTGGAGGTGGAACGATCGAACCGCATCAGATTGACCTCGTAGATACGGCTGTGTCCGCCGCCATACTGCTGCTGTAAATGTTCTACGGCAAAATCGGCCATAAAATAGTCGGCCAGCATGGCGCCCAGCTGTTTGACCTGGCGGTCCTTGGCATAGCCCGAGAGCAAAGTTGCGGTGATCATATACTCCGCCAGATAGTCCGGCGAATCAAACTCGCCCTGGCCCCGGGTGGTGGTCAATCGAGCCCAGGAAAAGAGATAATCGCGGCTTTCCAGACGATTTTCCTCCGAGCTTTTGCCGTTGTACCATTCAGAGCCCGGCAGATCAGGCCATTGTTCCGCCGCCAAATACAGAGTGGCATAGTACATGGCCCAGTGGTTCTCGGTATCGCCGCGGGTCGGCGCATAGGTTTTCCACGCCCGGCGCACGGCTGCGGCAGCCGGCGCCGACATCTTTCCCTTGCCCGCCATATAGGTGCCGATGCAGGGAAACATCCAGAACATATCACCGCTGGGGTTCTTCAGCAGTTCGATAAAAGCCGAATCCGCCCAGGCGAGATTTTTGCCGGTCCGATAGCGCGCAGCGATGGAATTGTAATTGACCGCCCGCATGGTATCATACACAGCGAAAAACGCTTTTTTGCGCAGCTCAAAATTGCGCCGATAGACTGATTCAGACTGCAATTGAGCCGGCGCCCATTCCGCCGTGGCAAAAACAAGTACAAGCGCAAAGCCCATCCATTTTTTCATGATTTATCTTCCATAGTTGATAATTTTAATGCTCCAGACATAGCCACCGGTGATACCGTGATGGCGCCAGGTCAGGCCGCCATCCTGGGATAGAAAGACGCCATGCCCCGTAGAGCCGGCATAGACGCATCGGCTGTCAGCCGGATCCACAGCCAAAGAATGAACATCCAGCGACGCCAGGCCGCTGAAATACTGCTTCCAGGTTTTGCCGCCATCGCTGGATTTATAGATGCCTGTTTGAAAACCGCCGGCGTACAGCGTATCCGGATGCGAAGGATCAAAAACGACCGAATAAAAGGTGCTGTGCAGAACTCCGGTGTCGCATTTCTGCCAGTTCTTGCCGTGGTTGACGCTGCGATACAGGCCATGCTCCTCTGTGCCGGCAAACCACATCTCCGGATCGCGCGGGTGCTGCACCAGGGTGCGCACGTGATTCACCTCCAAGGTTCCGGGGAACCAGTGTTCGCCGTCGTCGTCGCTCACAAAGAGACCGGCCTCTGTGGAGATCAGCAACCGACCGGCCCGGCTGTCCTCGACCACCAAAGCGGTAATAAAAGTGGCATCCGGATGATCCAGTCCGTTGTTATGCATAGTCCAGGTGCGCCCATCATCCGTGGTTTTATAAAAACCATATGGGGAGGCTGCGTACAGCTTTTGCGGATTATCTGCCGCAAACCGAATGATGCTGACCTCGGTCATGCGCCAGTCGCTGGTGGTCTTCCAGGTCTTGCCGCTGTCCCAGGATTGCTGCACGCCCGAGTGCGTGGCCATGGCCAGTATCCGGCCTCCGCTGGGCGAATAGACGTCCATCGAGTAGACGCGATTATTGGGCCTGGCCATGAATCCCCAGGCGCTGTCGCCCGGCGTCTGATAGAACAGACCTGACAGCGTCTGGTTTTGCCCGACATGGGTGTAGCTGGTGGCCAGCGTGGTAACATAGACCACGCGTTCCCCTGCTGCGGCCATCCCAGCGAAGATCAGCATCAATCCTGCTGTGTGAAAAATATTTTTCATCTATCGGTCCTTCATAGAAAGTATGGGTATATCTCTGGTCATCCTTATCGCAGCAGCATCATCTTGATCGTTTGACCGAAGGATCCGGCGCTCAGGCGAGCCCAATAGAGGCCGCTGGGCAAAGCCCGGCCCATTCGGTCGGCGCCGTTCCATTGCAGGCGATAGCGGCCGGCCGGCTTGACATCCTGGCAGATCAGGGCCACCCGGCGGCCCAGCAGATCCAGCACCTCCACCACAACGCCCTCCTGTCGTGGCAGGTCGAAAGACAGAGTGGTGCTTTGATTAAAGGGATTCGGATAATTGGCGTGCAGCGCATAGCCGGCCGGCACGGCCGACTCCTCCCGGCTGACCGCTGTTTCCTGCTGCAAAGTAAAAACCACGCGGTACTCGCCGACGCCGGGATTGGCATGATTCACGCCGTCGCGCGTTAACGTATAATAACACTCCACGGCCAGGTAATACACTCCGGTATAGGGAAAGGAGCTCGTTATGGCCGAAAAGGTGTTGCTCATGTTCTCGCCGGTGGAGACCGTTTCCTGGCCGCGATCATCGTTTTCAGCCAGCACCGTTCCATTGGAATCCAACAGCGACACAAAGGTATCCACATCGCGGATAGCGAGGTCTTTAGGTGGGATCACGCCCAGCTCGAACGCCTGGCCGGCCTGACCGGTGAGGCGATACCAGTCTTTATCATCAGCTGGGAAAATGGCGCCGTCCAGCGTGTCGCCGGAGGCTAGACGAGGCCGCAGGCCTGCCTGAGCCAGGGTGTTGTCCGGTTCATGTTGAAAAAAGTCCTGAACGCTTCTGCCGCCGACCAGCCGCAGCCGGTACGAACCGGTCACGCCCATTGGGTTGGAAATTTTGGCGTAATAGAAACCGGTCTTTTGCGCTAAAAAACCGGCCAGCCGGAAATCGCCGCCGTTGTTGCGGCCGCGCACCGAAGCGTTCAGCAAGTTGGTTTCATAATCCCCTTCATAATAGAGGGCGAGATCAGGTTCCAATTGAGTCGGCAGGCTGGCATAACTGGTAAAATAGTAGAGATGAGTCGCCTGCAATTTAAACTTGAACCAATCCACATCCGCAGCGGAAGAAAAGGCGGCGGAGAGAGTATCGCCCACAACCAGAGTGGTAGCGTAAGCCGCCGCATCATTATTCTCCCGCTCGGTCTTTCCTTCCGGCTCCAACAGCTGCGGATCGCCTTTGCGGATGCGCAGATCATCGATGATCTGGTTGTTGATGCTGACCGCCCGCAGCCGCAGGCTGTCGCCGACCAGGTCAACCCGGGTGTAATGAAACTCGTAAATATCTTTGGCCACATGAAGGTAATCACGGCCCCAGACATCCAAGCCCCCGCCTCCACCGCCGGTGATGATCCAGTACACGCCGTTGAGATAACCGCGCTCATAATCATGGGTGTGGCCGTTGAACACCATATCGACGCCCTGCGTTTCGAACAGCGGCTGCAGGATCTGCTGCACGCGCGTATCGCCGGCCCACACATCCCAACCGACCGAATAGGGCGGATGATGGAAATAGACCATGGTCCAGGTCGTTTGCCGGCGCATTTCTGAGTTCAGGTCGTCCACCAGCCAGGTGTATTCAGGGCTGCCAAAGCTGAAATCCACATTGCTGTCCAGCGCGATGCAATGAACATGGCCCCAGTTGAACGAATACCAGCGCTCGGTGCTGTCCGGATTGTTGTGCGGCAGATAAAAGCTTTCCTGATAGGTGGCGGTCTGATCAAAATAGGTGTCGTGATTGCCGATGCTGGTGAAAACCGGGCGGGATTTCACAATGTTCTTATAGGGTTTGAAAAAAATGTTGTCGTACTCGGAGCCGTTGAACTGCGACACGTCGCCCACATGCAGACAGAAATCCACCTGCTGCTGTTCCATCAACGCCGCGACGCCGTACTGAATGGCGCTGCCGGTGCCGCTGTCGCCCCAGATCAAAAAACTGGCACGGGGATCGGAAACCGGACGAGCCGTGCGAAAAGTATCACCCTCTGTCACCACCGCATCGTTATTGGTCACACGATAGAAATAGCGAGTGTCCGGCTTTAGCCCGGTGAGAGTGAGCCAATGTTTCCAGCCAAGGGAATCCTCTTGGACTTTAGAGCCATAGTCGAGCGTCGTACCGTACTCCACCGTTCCGACGGCGGCCGCTGAACTGCGCCAGGCGATCTGCACAGCATGCGGCGTCGACGACTGGATATAGGGCAGCCGCTGAACAATGGAGGTTTTGTTCACCGGCTTTTCATAGACCAGGGATTCCGGGGTGACCCGCACACTGTCGAAATGGGCGCCGTTGTTGGCGTAGCACATGAATCCGATGCCGCCGCTGGAAAAAGTGGCGTCGGTGGTTGAAAAAAGCAGAGAGCCGTTGAGATAAATCGCGATGCGGTCCTCGCGCACATCCGCGGTGACGCTGAACCAGCCGGCCGGAATGGCCTTTGCCGTGGACTGGGTTTCCTGCAGAGTGGTCATGACGCCGTCCACGTATTTTTGCAGCCGGGTAAACGGCCCCCGGTTGTTCGCATCATCGAGCATGATCAAGCGATAATAATTTTGCGCATCCCGGTAGCGAAACAAAATTCCGAGGCCGTCGTCGTCCTCTGAACGCACCAGGCAATTGAAGGAATAATCTTTCCACTCGGGATTTCCGGCGTGAATGTGGGTGCCGAGGAATTTGGCGTATTCCTCCGCAGGCGTCAAACCGTAATAGATGTTGGAAGTCTGCCGCAGGACCTGTTCGTCCACTCGCCACAGACCGGGGCCATCCCGGTTCGGTTCATCATCCACAAACGTCCACCCGGCGAGATCGTTATCGGCAAAGGAATCCATCCACGGCAGGGATTGCCCCCGGACAGGGCAGCTGAGGAAGAGAAAAAAAATCAAAGCACAAGCAAGTTGACGCATTGTTCCGTTTCCATGAGAGGATAGCTGGCTTACTGTTTTATAGTGGTCCCCCACCCGGGATCCACGATCGGCACGGCCAGCCGGTTGCTGCTGCGTTTATAGACCTGCATGCTGGCCCAGCGTGATTTTTCGAATTCGACCGTTTTGATCGTATCCAACACATCCTGATGGACCACGACCGGAAAGGCGACCTTTAAAGAATCGATCACCTGGTCGAGACGGCTGAGCATGTTGTAGTGAAAGGCGTCGCGGCGCGCACGCGCGAGATTTTCCGACAAAAGCGGCTTGTCGTCCGGCTGCATCTTGTACTGTTCGATGTGGGCGCTAAAAAAGTCAGCAGCCGCCTGATCATTCACCTCCGGCACCTCTTGACCGTAATGCCGCCGGCTTTCCTCAAACACCCATTTGTTACGCCAGGCGGTCAACTCGCCCTGCACCGAAGGCAACCGGTCCAGTTTTTTCTTGCGCGCCGCTTCAGTAAAGAAATGGTCACGCACGGCAGTTGCGATTTCAGCATTCAGAGCATTGCGTAAAAGAGAACGGTCGGATAAAGATTTCTTGAGCACGCCGGGGTTGAGGCGTTTGATGTAATCCTCCAAGGTCCAGGCGCCGCCCTCAAATGTGACCAGCGTCGATCCCAGCCGTTGCCCCAACTCGTACAGCTTTCCATCCTCCGGCCGAGCGGTGCGCACAGACTTGAGGAAATCCCGCGGACCTTCCTGTTTTTGCGCCGCCCAGGCCTGCAGAGCGTCGGCGAGAAGACGAAAGGACTCGCCCTTGGTGGTGACGTTTTTGGGGGTCATAAACTGGGCGGTATAGGCAGCGGCGGCTTTGTTCAGTTTGCGATAATAGAGAATCTGCCGGTAACTCTCGGCCCGTTCCAGGTATTCATTTTCAGTGACCCCCTGGCGGCGGATGTCCAGCACCTGAAAGATAAAAAAGCCCCCCTCCATCTCTACCGGCTGGGAGATTTCACCCATGGGCAGCTTTTCAATGGCGGCGAGCAATTCATCCGAGACATCCAGATAGGTGAGATAGCCGGTTTCAAAATCTTTGGGCTGCATCTGCACTTCCGGATTGCTGCGCAATATTTCATCCACCACCGATGCATAGCCGCGCTCCACCATGGCCTGATGAACGCGGCCGGCGAACTCGGCGTTGGGTTCGTACCAGTAGCGAAGCTTCCAGCTCACCTTGGCCTTGGTGATGGCGTCGCGGATCTCCTGCGGCGTCACCGTGATCTTGCTCGCCACCTCGTGATCAAACCAGGCCTCCACCAACAGCTCGTTCATCAGGTCTTGTTCCAGGCGGCGGACCCGCTCCGAGTTCTGCAGCCCCAGCTTGTAGCCCTGCTGAGAGAGGATCGCCTCGTTGATCATGTAGTTCAGATAGGATCGCTTGCGGTCTGGACCGGTTTTGAGATGGGACAAGCCGAATTCATAATTGCGGCCAAAGTCCTCCACCGTGATGGTGCGATCGCCTATCTCAGCCAGCACAGTGGATCGCGGCGCCTGTTTCCTGCACGCGGCAAAAAGCAGAAAAACAGAGCTCAGGAGCAACACGATTTTTTTCAAAGCAAAAGGTCCTTAAATAATCAAGCCTCAGGAATCGCTTCCTGAGGCTTGAGCATTCCAACACTTACTTCATCAGAAGCAGTTTTTTAGTTTGTATAAATTTATCACCGGCCTGAATGCGGTAGAGATACATGCCGCTGGCCACGCGTTGACCGAACTGATCCATCGCATTCCAGCGCACCGAGTAGCTGCCGGCGGTCTGGATGCGGTCCACCAGCGTGGTGATCAGCTGGCCGCGGATGTTGTAGATGGACACCGTGACCGGAACCGTTTCCTTCAAGCGGTACTGAATGGTGGTCGTCGGATTGAACGGGTTCGGATAGT
>CAZKQR010000154.1:0-9498 GCA_964554965.1 uncultured Cytophagia bacterium
TTATCGTTGGTGGCCTGCCAGAGTTTGATGCTCTGCGGCGGTTGATTCGGGCTGGTCTCGATCACCAGAGCGCCTCTGTCCACGCGCCAGTTGAAATCAGGCCGTGGCGTTTGCTTGACGACGCTTTCAAAAAAGGCCGCCACCGTCTCCTCGGCATCGGTTTTGCTCAGAGAATGGCCGGTGTTGGGGACATAGCGGAGATGTTTTTCGCCGACCAGGTCCTGCCAATAAAATTGCCACGAATCCGGAAGAAAAAATTCATCCCCGGAAGCGTTGATCACCATCTTGGGCAGGGGCAACTGTTTATGATACGAGTAGGGGTCTGCATATTTCAGCAACCGGTTAAAATCTACAGTGCCCATCCATTCCATGATGCCTTCGCGGACGTAATCGTCCACTGCCGGAGACCACTGTCCATAGGCTTGCCAGTGGTGACGGAAGGAAGGCTCCAGGTTGAGCAGATCGATCACCAGGGGAGCGATGGCCACCACGCGCTCATCAGCGATGGCCGTAGCCCAGGTCGTCCATCCGCGTTTAGAGCCGCCGGCGGTCACGAACCGGGTTACCGGACGTCCAAGCGTCTGCGTGGTGTAATCGGCGATGGCGTCCATGGCGCGGACCGCCGCCCGGGTCATGGGCAATCGGGCCAGCCATTGGACCTGATCCTCTTCACCGCCTGCTTCAAGAAACTTGCGCCAGCCATAGGCGATAATTTCATCCTCTGACCGCCGGCCATAGACGTCGTTGATAAAGTTGAGCGGCTGATTGGGCACATTATGCAGATGCGCCACCACGCTGTGGGTCTGCAGGGCGATCTGTCGCAGCGAGGAAGAGGCGTCCTTGGGCTCTGCTTCTTCGCGTTTGCCGCCGCCGATCATCAGTAGAGCCGTCGAGCTGGAGAGCGTATCCGGAACCACGACGTGCAGCCAATGCCACCACTCCGTCTCCTGCACCTCTTCCTCCGTCAACCACTTGCCGCTGACCATGCGCAGAATGTGCGTGGTGTAGCCTTTGCCGGGGATGGTTTTATACAGGCGATAGCTGTATTCCGCTTTAGTGGCCGACGCATACTCTTTAAAGACATTTCGATCCGTTGCGGCGGGCGGTTGCTCCAGTCGCCTGGCGCAGCCGTTAAGAGAAAACCCATAAAGGGCAACAAGCAAAAAGAACAGCGGTCGAATTCGAAGGATCGTTTTCATAAGCAACTCCTAAAACGAAAAGTTTTTCAGCGGGCCAGCACGATGCCGCGAATCATGATTCAGCAAGAGTTCTTCCTTGCTGGCCAGTGGGCCAATTTACCAAGTTATTCTGGAATGGACAAGGGAAAACTCGCCGAGGAAAACGTGATTGATTTTGATCGCCGGGATTCGTAAGTTTTCGTCAAACCGCCACCGCCAACCTTACATTGATTTTTTCTCAACCGGTCATTGCCATCATTGAACGAGGAGCGTTGTCTCCCCCATGTCCGTCTCATTAAACCCATTCCGGCTTTTTCACTGGCCGATCCTGTTGTGGATAGGTCTGGGAGAAATCCTCCAGGCCGGCACTGTGGGCCGGCTGGAGGGCGTGGTTCAGGATGCGGCCACTCGGGAGCCTCTGATCGGGGCGACGATCCTAATCCTGGAGACACGGCAGGGAACAGTGAGCGACGGCCGGGGCGCATTTGTGATTCACAATCTTCGCGCCGGAACCTATCAGGTGAGGGTATCCCTGCTCGGGTATCAAACCTTGGTTTACCGGGAGGTCGTGGTTCTGCCGGATCTGCGTTCCCGGCTTGCCGCGCAACTCAAAAGCATGCCCATCGAAATGCAGGGGGTCGAGGTGACCGCTGAACGCCCCCTCATTCAAACCGACATAACGGGCACGGTGTGGGAAAAATCCGCCGCTCAATTGGAGACCCTGCCGATTGAAAAATTCCACAACGTCATCGGTCTGCAGCCCGGTGTCACCACGGAGGGGCATGTCCGCGGCGGGAAAACACGTGAGGTGGTCTATCTGGTGGACGGTTTTCCCATCCAGGACCTCATCAGCGGCGGTTTGGGGATGGAACTGCCCAAAAGCGCCATCTCTCAGCTCAGCGTCAAGACCGGCGGTTTTGAGGCAGAGTACGGCCATGCGCTGTCCGGCGTCGTCAACATCATAACTCGCAACGGCGGCGACCAGCCGCACTTGAGACTGAGGCTGGAAAAGGACGACCTGTTCGGCGGCACGCAGACGAGCAGGACCAACGAACTGGAGGTCACAGCCGGCGGCCCTCTGATCAAGGGGAAAAGTTCCTATTTCCTCGCCAACACGCTCCATCTCAGCGACAGCCGCTGGTGGCAAGACCTGCGCTATTTTTTCAAATCGCCCATTGAAAAAGAGCTGTTCGGCCTGGCGAAAATCGACTGGCTTTTTTCCAGCGATCAGCGGCTTTCGACTCAGGTCCTCTATTCCCTGAACCGCCGGCGCGATTATGAATTCAGCTGGCGGTACAATCTCGACGGATTGCCGCGGCGTCGCAACGACAGCTATCTCGCCACACTGTTCTGGAACCACACGCTGACCAGCCGTCTCTTTTACTCGCTCAGTCTGTGTCAGAGTCAACTCCGTTCGCGCATCGGCGAGGGGCCGGTAGAAAGCGTAACCGGGCAACCCTTTCAGTACGACTTTTATCTGCTCTATGTCCTCAGCGGCGATCGGATCTGGTGGGCCGACATGCGGCAAAACAGCACCACCCTTAAAACGGAAATCACCAGCCAATGGCATCCCGCCCATCTGTTCAAGGCCGGTATGGAATTCAAGCGCTATGACATCCACTCCACCTTGCGCAAGGTAGAGCCGCAGCTCTCTTATTTCGGTAAACCGCTGATCGATGAGGAGATGCTCAACTTTAGCACGCGCTATCAGTACAATCCCTACAGCGGTTCGTTGTTCCTTCAGGACAAATTTGAATCGCCGACCAGCCGGTCGGTCATCTCCCTGGGGCTTCGTTTCGATTTTCTCGATCCGCGCGCCCGCAGGCCGGCCGTGGAATTGATACCGGTCGGAAAGGATGAGTATTCGGAAGAGATCACCGCGTCCGTGCCGGCTAAAATGAAATATCAGTTCTGTCCCCGGTTCGGCTTTGCTTTCCCTTTCACCGAAAAAAGCTTTTTCTTCATCAACTGGGGCCGCTATCTGCAATTTCCGCTGTTCGATCAACTGTACGCCGGCCTGGACAATGTGGAGATGGATCGCGGCGTCAAAGTGTTGCGCGGCAATCCCGAGCTGTTGGCGGAAAAAACCACGGCGCTCGAGCTCAGCGCACGCTACAACCTCGTGGAACATCTCGTGGCCTCTGCCCTGTATTTTCATAAGGAAACCACGGATCAGATTGACAGCAAAACTTTTGTGTCGGCCAACAGCCGCATCGCCGGGAATTACGGATTCGCGGAATATGTCAACAATCCCTATGCCGTGGCTCAGGGGTTCGAGTTTGTGGTGACCAGGGAAAAAGGCGCCTGGTGCACCGGCAGCATCTCCTACACGTTGATGGAAGCCAAAGGCCTCAGCGAACATGAGAACCAGGGGATGAACATGGCGCAATGGGGCTTTCCCATGGCCGCCCTGCCCTATGCCCTGAGTTGGGATCAGCGTCACAGCTGCAAAGCGGATCTGTCGTTCGCGTTGCCGGCCTCCATCCGATTGAACGTGATCTGGCAATACCACAGCGGCCGGCCATACACCTATTACCCGTCTGCGGACGGCATCACGCCGCTCAACCCTGAAATGCTTTTCCTGCCCAATAACCGGCGTATGCCGAGCTATCACCTGGCCGATCTCCGCCTCGGCAAAAGCCACTGTTTCGGATCAGCGGCTGCGGCGAGCGGCAAAGGCGGGCTGAAAACCGAGTTGTATCTAAAAGTCAATAATCTATTCAATGACCGCAATGTGCGCTGGATCGATGCCTGCGGACGGATCGGCGGCGAATTGAGCGATCCCTCGGCCTGGGATATCGGCCGCAGGAGCGCCATCGGCTTTCGAGCGGAATGGTGAGGCGCGGATGAAATCTTTCCAACAGATCTGCTCGCTGGTCCTGCTGCTCACCGCCCTCTCCTGCGAAGAAAAAATGCCGCCGCGCATCGAGCCGCAGAATACCCTGGCGATCACCAAGGTGCTTTACACCCAAGGGGCTTATGCGAGCGGGCCCTTTATGGAATTCGTCTTTATCATCACCAATCTGTATGAGGAAACATTTGAGGGAAAGGTGCAGATCGTCGGCAAGGCTCATGTCTGGATGAAGAAAACGCCGTCGATTCGCGCGACGATCGCCATCGGCAATTACCATCTGGCGCCGCCGAGCAAGATCGTCGGCGATGTATTGACCATCGATCCCGGCGGCCGCTGCGCGCTCAAAGTCTACTGGTATCTCTTGCTGGACGACGGGCGCAACCTGCTCGATCTGCTCGATTATTCCGGCAGCGCCGCAACAGGAGGATTGATTCGTTCAAAACCCGAGCTGTTTGTGATGGACGCAGAGATCAAGCTGTTCAACCAGCTGGGTTATCTGCAGAGCGAACGATTGGTTTTTGAATTTACCGGATATAAACCGGCTGAAGAAAAATCGGAATAAACCGATGTGCCGGCGGGCCGAAAAAAAACGCTAAATAATCCGAAGCCGCTTGGGAGGCCCCTGATAGAGCAGGATGCCGTTTTTCGTCACCGCCAGGCGTCCGGTGGACAGATCTACATCGATTCGATTTCCCCGATATCCGAACCCCTGAATGGTGAGCGAACCCTCCTTAGTCGGCTGAGGATGAATCCACAGTTGGCCATCGACGAGGGGTTGAAGACCGATCAAGCCGAAGAGCACTGTTTCCGCGCCGCACAGGCCGGCCACCACATTGGCTCTTTTATGCGCCGGGCTTTCCGGCCTGTCGCAATAATGCTCCTGAGGATAATAGAGCAGATGTTTCCCCATCCAAAAATGACGTTTTAAAACATCCCAGGCCAGTTCACTCCGCTGAACGCCATAGAGGTGCTGCGCCAGCTGCGGACCATCGCCCGTGTAGGCGCCGCCGCCGGACCAGTCTGTATCCACGACCTCATAATGCACTTTATCTTCCGCTGAAACACTGGTAATGCCATAATCGCCGAGAAAGGCCCCGGGCCGCAGGTGGGAGAGCATGGCATCGATCATGGCATCACTGCAAACGCCGGTGGGCAGGGCGTCAAAAGGCTGGATCGAGTACACATGATCGACATAGCCGTTGGGATACACCGATCGCCACCAACGAACCTCCTCATCCCATAACTCACGCCGCAGTGATCGCTGAATCAACTCGGCCTTTTCCCGCCATTCCCGCCGTTGTGCCGGATTCCACCCAAGTACCGCGCCCCATTCGGCCAATTCGTTCAGGCACCAGGCGCGTTCCGCGTTCGGACTGACGACGAAATGCTCATATCCGGCGCCGCGCATTTCCAGCAAATTGACCTGCTTGCCGTAATCGATCAGATGCGTCTTCGGGTCCTGTTTGAGTTCATCGCCAAGTATCAACTCCTTGGCGCTGGTTAAAAGCTGCTCATCAGGCCCGAGAAACCTGGCGATGGAGGAGACCAGATGCATGAACACGTTGGGGCTGTACGAGTAGCGCACGCCGACACCCTCTCCACCAGGAGTGAACGCATAATAGTTTTCCAAATCGATGGCAACCATCTGCCGGGCGATGGGGATAACAGCGGAATCCAGCATGCATGTGACCATCCGGGGGGCATAGCCCCCGCTGTCCCACAGATAGCAGCACAAAACGCCACCATCCATGCCGCCAGTAGCCAGGTGGGGATTGACCTTAAATTCGTTGTTCTCCCAAATACACACCAGGCCGCTCAACACCGACCTTTTGTAATAGGATTCCAATCCCGCGATGGTGCTGTTCAAGGTGGGTATGTTTTTTGTATATCTGGTCAGTCGTTTCTTCCAGACAGCGATGGTTTTCTCCTCCATCTGTCGGCCGTCCCAGCGCAGTGGAAAGTCCTGATCCACAGGGAGAAGCAAAACCGCGACATACGCCGTAGAGGAATCGCCGGCGCTCAGCTCCATCCGGGTGTTCTGTTCAAGCAGTCCGATTTGCATCTCTGCCGTTTTCCACAGGGTAGGTGAAATCTGTTCAAGCGCCCCGGTTTTCGCTTTTGGTTGGCCATAGCCCCACTGGCTCAAAGGGACCAGAGTGGGATGACCCGGATCCAGGCGGACCGACAGATTGGCGCGCAGCGTCTGAGGGCTGCGGTTGGTCAACTGAATTTTCTGGACAAAACCATGCTGTTCATACAGCGGTATCAGCTCCGAGGCAACAGCCAAGGAGATCAACCGATTGTTCTTCAGATGGTGATACGTCCCCTTTCTAACTACCTTGTGCGGATACCAGGTGCCTCCCGCGTACAGCAATCCCACATCGCCTTTCCCTCTGCTGCCGGTATCGGGAATGCGCAACGTATCGACCTGAAATTCGATCTGCAGCCGCAGGTCTTTGGCGGCAAAGGGCGGCGAATAGAACTCGCCGACGCCCATGACCGTATTGAACTCGGGCTGAACCGTTGTATAGCCGCTGTTCACCCAAACGTGCTGCGGCTCAGAGGTAAGGGCATTAAGCGAAAGGCTGAAATCCTCTAAAGTATATTTCCCCTGTGCAGAAACCAGCGAAGCGCAAAGCAGACAGAGAAAAAACGACGTTTTTCGAATTTTCATCCTTCTTCTCCTCTATAGCCTGTTGGGATCCAGCACAACATGCTTGATCGTTTCGCGCAGGTAGGTGTAGGTGACGTGCACCAGCCCGTCGCTGCTCTGAATCACCGCCGGATAGGAAAACTCGCCGGAGGGTTGATTCTCCAGAATCACTTTATCCATCCACTGAATGCCGTCGCATGAGACCGCGGCATTCAATTTGTTTCGACCTTTACTTTGTGGATTATAGATCAGCACAAAGCGGCCGTCCTGCAGAGTGACCGCATCGATGCCGGAATTAGGATTGGGCAGCAGGGTCGGCTGCAGCGTACTCCAGGTCTGTCCCTGATCCAGGGACCAGCTCTGCAGGATCACGCCGGCCTTGTGTGCGCGGCACAGCGCCTGCAACCGGCCGTCTCGATGAAGCAGGATAGTGGGTTGAATGGCGCCGTCGTTCTCCCCGCTGTTGATTGGGCCGACGGTTTGCCAGGTCTCGCCCTGATCGCGGCTGATCTCAAAGTGAACCCGCCATCGCTGGTGCTCGCTGGAAGACGGGCACAGCCAGGCGCCGTCCGCCAGGGTGATAGGTTTATTTTTCACCGGACCGATGCCTCCCTGGGGAAGCGTTCGGCGCTGCTGCCAGGTTTGGCCGTGATCATGAGAGACCACTCTTTCCCCCCACCAGGTATCGACATCAGGGCCGACTTTGAAAAAAAGCCACACCGGCCCTTGCGGCGGCTGAAACAACACCGGATTCCAGCAGGGGAATCTGCGGCCCAGGGTCCAGGCGCCGTCCGCCGCCATCACCGGCTGAGTCCATCCAACCTTTTCCCTCCGCGCGACCCAAATGCCGACGTCCGGTTCTCCTTCCCGGCTGCCGCCGAACCATGCGGCCAGCAGCGAGCCATCCGTCGTCTGAACAATCGTGGAAGCGTGACATTGCGGCGTCGGCCGGTTTTCCCGCGGATAGATGAATCCACTGTTGACTACTGCACCGCCGGCGGTCTGGCCCAGCAGACAAACGTTCACCATCAAAAGGATCAGCAAAGGCAGCAGGGTCTTTAACATCATTTCACTCCTGAAAGGATTCTCGAGCCTTTTCTAAAAACGTGTGAGGATTCAGCGGCCCGGCGGTATCGGCCGGTAAAAATTCCGCATCCAACGCTCAACCGTTAAAAAACAGAGCCCAGGTCCCATCCACCAGCAGATGGGTCAGCGCCGCTGCGGTCACTTTGCGGGTCTTTTGAAACACCCAACCATAAGCCACGCCTGCCAGCGCCGCGAGGAGGACATACACCCAGGGAAAATGCCACACACCCAGGCTGCCGAGGCGCCAATCCAGAAACGGCGCGTTGTAATTATTGGCGTGCGCCAGGCCAAAAAGCAGCGACGCGGCCGCCAGCGCCTTGTTGGAGCCGTTGACCTGATGCGCCCATTTTTGTTCTAAAGCATTTTGAATCACCCCGCGGAAAAGAATCTCCTCCGGCAGGGCGATAAAAAAAGCGATGGTCAGCAGCGTGCCGGCCATGGCGCCCAGGCCGGGGAGCGAATGGGACAGCCTGATAAATCCGGTGGGCAGGCCGAGAATCAGCGCGGCGACAAAAAACACCAAGCAGCTTTGAATAGAGAGTTGAATCTCTTTGGATTTCAGGTGATAAGTAAGGCCGGCTGGAGGCAACTCGCGCACGATGAAAAAGAAATAGATCATCAGCACCAATCCTGCCAGCTGGTATACTCCGATCAGACCGTGCTGCGGCGGTAAAGAGGCGGCGGACAAACAGCCGAATTCAATAGGCAACCACAGACAGAGAACCGTCAACGCGTCATAGAGATTAAAGGACGGGCTTTTCTTTTTTGCTGCAGCGATCAGCAGCACCGGCAAAAGACAATAAACGGCGGCCATGAAAAAAAGCTTGAGGGTGAAAAGCCCTGCGGCTGCCAGATACAGCTGGGAAAGCAGCAACAGCACGGCCGGCAACGGCCAGAGAGGATGCGACTTTTCCTCCATATAGCCGCGTATAACCTTGAGCAAGGTGGGATTGATCGAGAGAATATAGGGGAAGATAAAAATCAGCACTCCCAAAAAACCGAGAGCCGCCATGGGCACGGACAGCGGCAACTTGATAAGCTTAAAGCTGATCACCGCCATCAATAAGGACAACAGAATAAAGCCGAGCAGGAGATCGCGCCGCAGCGGTTCCCGCTGATGCTCCCGGACTTTCATAGATCCTCCTGATTCAATGAATGACGCCCGCTGGTCCACGCTGTCCGGCGAATGAACGTCTTCAGCCCCCGGAGAAAACCTCTGGCCCAGGCGAAACCAAAGGGCTGGAAGAAACTTTTGCCAGCGCTGACCGGCGTCGATGGTTGTTCTGTGGGCGGCAGTGGCGCCGCCCGCTCATGGCAGGGCGACGCGAAAACCGACGAAAAAAACCCGGTCATCGGCAAGACCGGCATTGCGTTCCACGCTGCGGCAAAAATCCCGATTGTCCATAAAAGAACCGCCTCGTAGAACCCGATACTGGCCCAGAGAGGGTCCCCGGGGATTGCTCGAATCCTTTTCCTCATAATACACCGGATCATACCAGTCCGAGCACCACTCTGCTACGTTTCCGGCCATGTCTACCAGACCAAACACATTGGCTTTGAATGTGCCCACTGGACTGGTAAAGGGATACGGATCGTCCGAAGCGTTTATGTGAAAATTAGCGTCTCTGATGGTCAACGAATCGCCGCCGGGATAGAGAGTGTTCTGTATGCCGTTGCGTGCGGCGTACTCCCATTCCGCTTCAGTAGGCAGCCTGGTGCCGGTGTAG
>CAZKQR010000155.1:0-1058 GCA_964554965.1 uncultured Cytophagia bacterium
GAGAGAAAACGCTCACGGGGAGTCGCTGACATGATCGCACCTCTATCTGCGTGAGGAACACCCGATGGTCCGGCTCGGCGGCGGATTCGGGGCTCTTTGCCCCTGCGCGGCCGGGCTGCTGGGCGCGTGTGTATTTTTGCAAGGCCGCCGGATCCGTGTCTGACAGGACCGCGGTCCAACTTGGGCTATTCGCTCAACACCCGGTCGATGATCATCTGGCGGAATTCCGGGGACAGGCTGGCGAAATAGGCGCTAAAGCCGGTCACCCGCACCACCAGATCCGGATACTCGGCGGGATTTTTATGCGCTGCAAGCAATTTCGCCTTATCGACGATGTTGATATTAATCTGTGTTCCGCCCATGTCAAAATGGGTTTTAATCAGGCTGGCCACGGCCTCACGGCCATCCGGGCCCTGACCCAAGCCGGCATCCAACTCGATCTGCAGCGGGCTGGTGTTGCCATAGCCGCACTGGCTGTTCGCCACCGCCAGTGCCAGGGCAGTCGGCGCGCCGTCCTTGCGGAAACCGGGATCCGGGTTCGGGCCATGGGATAAAGCGGCATGGGCGTGACGGCCGTTGGGCGTGGCGCCGACCACCTTCCCCATCAGGATATGCGCAGCCCAGGAAAAGATGCCGGGGATCATGTTGTAGCCGGCGGGTGTTTTCTTGGCTTTGACCAGGTGCGTAAACAGGCTGACGATCTGCGCAGCATAGTCGTCCGCTCTGCAACCGCCGCTGCCGAAGCGAGGCACGCTGCGCATCATCTGGCGCATGCGTTCTCCATCCGCCCCCTGCCAGTCAGAGTCCAGCTGCTGCAGCAGCTCCTGCCAGCTCATGCGCTGTTCCTTCTCCACCCGCTGTTCCACCGCGGCGAAAGAGTCAGCCACGGTGGCCAAAGAAGCGCCATCGACGCACAGATTGTTGAACTCGACTCCGCCGTGAGAGGCGTCCACCCCCTTTTCGATGGGCCCGTGGCAGAGCAGATCGAGGATCAATTCCGGAAAAACCTGATGCATATGCTCCAGATGAAAATCGATCCCTGCGGCGGTCACGGCGAT
>CAZKQR010000155.1:1068-9414 GCA_964554965.1 uncultured Cytophagia bacterium
GTTCGAGATGGAGATGGAAGCAATCCCAGAGACGGTCCATGGAGGGCGGCGCATCAAGGTTGGCCATCATATCGCGCAGAGCGACATCAAAGATCGCGGCAAAATCCAATTTAACACAATCGTTCAGCGTGTATTCCCTGCCGGGCAAGGCAGACCAGTTGCAGCCCGAATAGGATCGCTGCCGGGCGATGGACGCCGGAATGCCGTTTTTGCAATAACCTTCCGTGGTGTTGTCCACCCCGAGAAATTTGGGTATGCCGGTTTTGTCTTCAAAGAGGATTTCCACGCCCCGGCGCAGCAGAGAGGGATCGACGCGTTCGCCGACGCACACGCCGATATTGGCGGGTATCCTGAGTCGATGGGCGGCCTCCAGCACCAGGAACGACAGCGGGTTGGTGGTGTCCTCACCGGCTTCATCCGGACCGCCCAGTTGGATATAGCTGGTGTCGTGGATCAAATGACAGGCGAGATAAAAAACAGCGTCCTCATCGGTCAACGCGCCCGACGCGGTGTCCTGCGAATAAAAAGGCCAGAGAAAACAGTCTATGCGTCCCAGGGAGCCGCTCATATTGTACATCTTGGCCGCCAACTGGTACCAATGCATCCATTGCACAGCCTGACGAAACGTCTGCGGTGGTGCGTTGACCAGACGCTCGTTGATGGCGGCGATCTCGATCAGATTGCGGCGGATGTCCGCGTGTGTTTCCATTTGCGCCATTTCCCGCGCCGCCTGAGCATGGCGGCTGATCCAGTTCTGCATGCCCCGAACGATGTGTTCCAGTCCGTCATAGAATTCAGCGGCCTGCGGCTCCGGGTGCAAGGGCCGATAGCGGTCTATTTTTTCTTGAATGCCCTGCCACCCCGATCGAAAGCCGATCTCAAGATCCTGACAGAAATGCTGCACGGCGCCGATGCCGTGGGTGAGCTTGTATCTTTCCTGTTCCGGTACAAGATGATCGTAATTGAAATCCGGATTCCATGCCGGTTGACGGTAAGAGCTGAACGTGGTCATATAGCCGCCGGCCAACGCGCTCATGGGGTCGATCATGATGGGATGCATTTCCAGCAAACGGCGGAAATTTTCACCGCAGGACCGCGGTCCAAAGAAACCGCCGCTGGGATGGTTGGGCCGGATCTTGAATGATTTGAACAGCACATCGGTGATGGGAACGCCTGAACCGCTGACCGTCTGCACGACATCCCGTTCTTCCGGCGGCGGCAACACCAGGCCGTGATCATCCATATCCATGGAGCCGATCACCTGCTGCTTCTCTTCGGTATGCCGCTGTTTGGTTTTCTGCAAAGCCCGCAACCGGGCGGCATAGGTGTAATCTGAACACTGCGTCATAACGCATTCCCCTTATCACATACAGCCGAATGAGGTGATTATTCCGGAATCAGATTCCGGCCGCCGCTCTCAACGAATCCATGGCTTCTGCGGACAACGCACAGAGATCCGCAGCCTGATAGGTCCATCCCAGGCTGCGGTATTTATCCGTGGCCAGCCGATGAAACGGCACCAAGTCCACGGTCAGCGCAGACGTGCGCAGCGTGGAGATAAAACGGGCGATCTCTGCGATCGTCTCCGGCCGGTCGTTTACGCCCGGAATGACTGGAATGCGAAAGACCAGCGGCGTAGGCGTTTCAGCCAGGCGCCGTATATTTTCCAGTATGCGACGGTTGCTTTGGCCAGTACACTGTTGATGCACCACCGGATCGAGCACCTTGATGTCGATCAGGAACAGATCGACCCAGGGTAAAATCGAACGCAGATGCGTCCAACTGGTTGCTGCGCAGGTCTGCACCGTTGTGTGCACGCCGGCCTCTTTGCACGCCTGCAGCAGAGCGCGGGTGAACTGCGGCTGCAGCAGCGGCTCGCCGCCGGAGAGGGTAACGCCGCCTTTGGAGGCGGCGAAAAAGGGTTGATCAGCCAGGAGCTGAGGCAAAAGCTCTGTTACCCGCACGCGCCGGCCGCTCGGTTCCAGAGCACCGCTGTAACATTGGTCGACGCAGCGAAAACAGGCGGTACAACGCTCTCTGTCGATCCGATGCACTCCGGATTCTATATGGTGAAGGTGATTCGAACAGGCTGCCACGCAAGCGCCGCACCGGGTGCAGCGGTGATCCCAGTATTGCAGCGCAGGAAGCAGGTCCAGGCCTTCTGGATTGTGGCACCAAAAACAGCGCAGGGGACATCCCTTGAGAAAAACCGTGGTGCGAATGCCGGGTCCGTCATGAATAGAAAAACGCTGAACGTTGAAAATAAGACCGGATATCTCTTGACTTTTCTGGTTCATGATCCGTCTGAATCGATAGCGCTGGACTGGCCCCCTGAGGCGGCCAGGGCGAAAGAAAACCAGCCCCGGCGCACAAAAAGAGCTTAATAATTTTATCAATATAAGAAATTTTACTGTCAGAAGCAAATAATGCTTCTTTTGCGGCACCCGGCCGGGATTTCCCCCTGCAGAGCGTGTCCTGAAACGATCTATGAGGGCCCTGACAATAATAAAGGTTGTATTAGACCATTATTTCCTATATATTGAACAAACTAAAAAAACCAGATCGACGGCATTTGATCTCATTCATCGGGCGTTCACGCGGAACGAGTGCTTAATCTCTCGATTGTGGTTGAGTGATCCATGCAGCAGCAAAAAGACAAAGGAGCCCAGAGTGAACATCTATGTCGGAAATCTTCCCAAACCCATTAGCGAAGACAAGGTCCGTACGTTATTCGAACAATACGGCCAGGTAGCTGAAATCAAACTGATCAAAGACCAATACAGCGGCGAAATGCGTGGATTTGGCTTTGTGGAAATGCCCAATCGGGCGGAAGCTCTGGCCGCTATTGAAAAGCTCAACGGCGCCCTGATGGAGGACAACCGACTGGTCGTCAATCAGGCTCGGCCGCGAGAGGCGAGATCCGGCGGCCGCCAGCAGGGCGGATTCCGTGGTTCCCGCTTCGGCTCCTGGTAAGTCGCCTTTCCGGCGGGGCGCGCGCCTGCCCTGTGACCGCGGTGTGACCGCTGGACAGGCGGCCTCCCTGCCAAAGCCAGGGGAAAAATAGCTGTGAAAACCGGACCTCCAGACTCTTCGCATCCGGAAGCCGCACCATGCCGAAAAAAAAGATGCACCGCTGTGCCGACCTGGCCAAGATGCCTCATGTGTTTCAAACCCCCGACGGCCTGCCGGGCCATTGGCACTCACGGATTTTCCACAACAACCGGCCGATCACGTTGGAACTGGGCTGCGGTCAGGGCGACTTGACCCTGGCGCTGGCGACAAAGTTTCCCCAGCGCAACTTTATCGGAGTGGACCTCAAAGGCGCCCGTCTGTGGAACGGCGCCAAGCAGGCGCAACTCCAGGCGTTGCCCAATGTCGCTTTTCTACGCATCTTTATCGAAACGATCGGCGACTATTTCTCTCCCGCTGAAACTGACGAAATCTGGATCACCTTCCCCGATCCCTATCCGGTGTACAGCAAACGCCATAAACGGCTGACCTCGCCGAGATTTTTAGCGCTGTATCAAAAGATCCTCAAACCCGGCGGTCTGATCCATCTCAAGACCGACCATGAAGGCCTGTCCCGCTATACGCAGACGGCTGTAGCGGAACAGGGCGGCGTAATTCATCAGGCGCTTGTCAATCTCGATCACCATCCGGAAGCGGACGAGCGTCTCCTCCTGCCGACCCGCTATGAACGGGCATTCAGAAAAAAGGGGACGATCATTCGCTATCTCTGCTTCAGCCTCCCGCCGTTTGATCGAACCGCAGAACGCCCGTGGACCCGCACGCCCTCGGCCGCCGTGAACGCCTACAGCACCTATTGAGAGGCTCCTATGGCAAGACTGCTCATCGGCGCCTGCAGCTGGAAATATGACTCCTGGAAAGGATTGGTGTACTCTGCGGACGTGGTAAACCATCTGGCCGAATACAGCCGGCGCTACGCCACCGTGGAGGTTGACCAGTGGTTCTGGTCTCTGCACACACTCGATCAGGCCGCGTTGCCGCAGGCCGGCGTCGTCCAGGAGTACAGCCGCTCCGTGCCCGCTGATTTCATCTTCACCGTCAAAGCGCCCAACAGCCTGACCCTTACCCATGCGTATGAAAAGGATAAAAGCCGTCCGCTTCGCGCTACTACCTTTTTCCTCTCCACGGATCTCTACGCCCGCTTCCTGCAGGCGCTCGCCCCGCTGCATGAGCACTTGGGAGTGATTCTATTTCAGTTCGAATATCTGAACAAACAAAAGATGGCCTCACAGAAGGATTTCCAGGACCGGTTGGCCTCTTTTCTCTCTTCCTGCGACCGCCGCTTTCCTCTGGCCATCGAAATCCGCAATCCCAATTACCTGAATCACTCTTTTTTCGATTTCCTTAAAGCCCACGATGCGGCCATGGTCTTTCTGCAGGGCTATTATATGCCTTCAGCGATCGATCTGTATGAAAAGTGGGAAAAATGGCTGCAAAAACGGGTGGTGATTCGCCTGCACGGTCCGGACCGTCAGGCTATGGAGAAAAAGAGCGGATTAAAGTGGGATCGTATTTTGCAGCCGCGAGACGACGAGCTCCAGGCGTTCTGCCGCATCATCACCCAGCTGTTGCAGCGTGATCTGGACGTTTTCTTGAACGTGAACAACCACTACGAAGGCTCCGCCCCCTTGACCATCGAGCGCATCCACCAACGGCTGTCCTTGTCCGGCGTAAAGTGAGAGGCCTCTAAAGCAGGAATCGCGACACCGCTAAAAAGGCGAGCAGGAGACCTACCAGGCTCTCAGACCACCGCACCCCTTTCCCCCCACCAAAGGCCAACCATGCCTGTTTGAAAACGACCGAGTGTAAAACCAGAGCAACCCCCATTGCCATTAACGCCAGCTGCCAGAAATAAATTGGTTGCTGAGTCATTCCTGCCAATCCTCGCGATGAAACGGTTTTGTTAGACACTTACTTGGGTGTGAACGGTACCGGTGGGTGTGTTCATTCATTGCGATGAAAATACTTTAATCCGATGAAACATGCAAGCTTTTTTTGAGTTTGGTCACACTTTTTTTACTTTTTTTTTACTTCTCCCCTGAGTGCCCCGATTTTGCACGCCATGGAGCCCTAAAACCCTCCTTTTGATAAAAAAAAAGCCCTGGCCATTGCAAAGGCCAGGGCGCATCGGTTGCCCGGGTTGGATCAGACCTTTTCCGGCACCACGTAGGGATAACGATAATCCCTGGTTAAATACTCATTGGCCAGAGCATCGTTGACAAATTGCTCGGCGTAGGAATCGAAATAAAGCTCCCGTCCAAGCCGATAAGAGATATTGGCCAGGTGCGCCAGCGAGGAGGACATATGGCCTTCTTCAATGTCCGCCGTGCCCTTCATCCAATCGTTGGCTTTCACCGCCTGGATAAAGTTGACGAAATGATTCGAGTCCCCGGCGCCGGCCAGGTTCATCGGATCCGCGGCCGCTTCGGCGCGGTCATAGCTCGGGCCTGGTTCGTTCTTACGGCCGAAGAAGGTTTTCCAGTTGGCGCCGTTCAACCACATCCATCCCTGGGTTCCATAGAACAGGTTGCCGATTCTGACGTTGCTTTCATCGTTGGTGTACAGGCCGCGCACTTCGAACTGCATGATCTTGCCGTCATCGTATTCAAAGGTGGAGAACTGCTGATTCGGGGTCTCCTGATCATCATCAAAAGCATAATGACCGCCGACGCATTTGATCTTTTTCGGATGCACGCGTTTGTTCAAACCCCAGCGGGCGATATCCAGCTGATGCGGCCCCTGATTGCCGAGATCGGTGCAGCCGTAATCCCAGAACCAGTGCCAGTTGTAGTGAAAGCGGTTGGGGTTGAACGGCTTGTAGGGCGCCGGGCCCAGCCACAGGTCATAGTGCACTCCGGAAGGAACAGGCGCGTCCAGTTTCTTGCCGATGGTGTCACGCGGTTTGAAACACAATCCTTTGGCCATGTACACATCGCCGAGACCGCCTTCATGCAAAAACTTGATCGCTTCGATGACGCCTTGAATGCTGCGGTTCTGCATGCCGGCCTGCACCACGCGGTTGTAGCGCCGCGCGGCCTCCACCATCTTGCGGCCCTCCCAGATGTTGTGGCTGGTCGGCTTTTCCACATAGACATGTTTGCCCGCCTGGCACGCCCAGACCGTGGCCAACGCATGCCAGTGATCGGCCGTGGCGATCGAGACCGCGTCGATCTCTTTGTTGTCGAGCACTCTGCGCAGATCGACCTCGGTTTTGGGCGCTACGCCCTGTAGGGTCTGCACCCGCGCGACCCGTTCGGCAAAAAGATTTTCATCCACATCGCACAGCGTATGCACGCGCACACCCGGGATCTTGGTCCATTCCTCACAATGGTTCATACCGCGCGAGCGGATGCCGATCACCGCGATGTTGATCGTATCGTTGGCGCTCTTTGATTTTTTCTTATCCTGGCTAAAGGCAGAGCCGGCCGCGGCCATGGTCGCCAGGGTCGCGGTGGTTTTAGCGCTGGTATCCAAAAACTCTCTTCGACTGGGTTGTTTAAAGCTGGACATGAAAACCTCCTGGGCAATTTATCTTTTTTCTTTCTAATGGTATCATGGATGCCGGATGATCATCGATTTTATAAAATTAACACTTTTTTAAAAACAAGCAACACTTATTATCCACGCTTGATTTGATCGATGGTATTGTTTATATTGCTGAGGAGGAGCAGGAGAAACGAATGACCATTCTTTTCATCGTCGGCAACTGGGGCGGTCCGGCCAACGGCATCGATCGCTATATCATCGAGACCACGCGACTGCTGGCAGCCCGTGGCCATGCCTGCCAGTTGGTCTATTCGCGCGAAAAGGGGCCGTGGATGAGCACCCAGGTTCCCTTCACACGCATCCGCCAGGTGCCGGGACTGCACCGGCCTCCGGACGCTGCGCACCCCCAAGCCGCGGACGCCCTCGAGGCGGTCATTCGCGAGTGGAATCCCGATCTCTGTTTCTTTCACTCCATCTATCACCACCAGGCTCTCAGCCGGATCGCCGGACTGCGGCCGGTCGCCGGCATGCTTCACGACTATGTGGCGATCTGTCTCAAGGACACCCGCAGATATTATTTTTCCCGCCGGCTCTGTCAGGCCCCGTTGGGAACGCGCTGCCTCTGGACCGGCCATTTCATCCGTAAACCGCTCAACGGCCAACATCTCCCCCGCCTGATGAAGCTGGCAACAGCGCGCCGGCTTCTCTCTGTGCTCAAGGCCATACCCACTTTGATTACCGCCAGCCAGGCGGTTAAAGAGGCCTATCTGCAGAACGGTTTTTCCGCGGCGCGCATCCATGTGCTGCCGCTTTTTGTCTCCCTGCCGGCCATCGAGGTGCAAACCACTTATCCCAGGGAAAAAAGCGTGCTCTTTGTCGGACGGTTGACGGATCGCTATAAAGGAGCGGACGTCCTTCTGCGCGCCGCCGGATCGTGCCGCGAACGGTTTTTTATCGATATCGTCGGCGGCGGCGCCTGCCTGCCGCGGCTGCAAACCCTGGCGCACAAACTGGGCTTGGACGGCCGGGTCCGCTTCCATGGCTGGGCAGGGCCGGAGCAAGTGCACGGTTTTTATCAAAAGGCCGGCGTACTGGCTATGCCTTCGCTGTGGGCTGAACCTTTCGGACTCGTGGGTCTGGAAGCATTGGCCAATGGAACGCCGGTGGTCGCTTTTGACGCCGGCGGCATTAAAGAATGGCTGTCAGACGGCCGCACAGGCTTTCTGGTGCCCTATGCGGATGAGAAAAAAATGGCGGAAAAACTGGACCTGCTGATCGCTGATCCTGAAAAAGCAAAAGAGATGGGACAGGCCGGCCGTCGTAGCGTCGAAGAGCTCTTTTCCCCTCAGCGCCATTCTGATGCGCTGCTCGATCTTTTCAGCCGGTGCCGCCACGAGTGGACAGAACGATCCCCAAATTCACAGGATCCCGGTGATGGTAAAACGTTTTTTTGAACAGCCGCTGCGCCCGTTCAAGGCTGCCTTGTCCCTGATGGTCTGTTTGACGTTCTGCAGCAGCCTGAGCGGAGCCGCTCTTTCAGACCAGGAATCAGCGCAGCCGGGCGATGTGAACGGCGGGTATTACCGCATTCCCCTCCCCCTCACCACCGTGCTCGCAACCAAACCGGTGCTTGCCGACACCATCGCCTGGCAAATCCAGGCCTGGCTGAAAATCATGGAACGACCCGATGTTCTGGTCGCCATCTCGGTGCCGGCGGACGAAGCTTCACTCTCGCGCTGGCGTTCGCTGCAGGTGGATCAGAAGACCCGTCGCGAATACTCGGAGGCGCTGGTCCTGCAAGAGATCAACGTCACCCTGCAATCTGATGGACTG
>CAZKQR010000156.1:0-9413 GCA_964554965.1 uncultured Cytophagia bacterium
CTGGAAGAAGAACGCGAGGTGCAATGGAATCTGCATACCTATGCGGTTCCTCAGCTGATGACTGATCAGCCTGCGTTGACGCTGCTGCTGGCGGATGGAAGCGAGCGCCTGCGGGTATGCCCTCTGTCGCCCGCAACAGTCGCCTGGAGGTCCGGGTACAGCGAGTTTGTGCCTGCCTATCCCCATGGCGGCGAGCGGGACCGTTTTATTCAGTTCTATCAGCGAGCGCGCAGCCTGGAATTCTGTGTGTTGTTGGATCTCGACCAGCGTATGGTGAAATATGATCTACAGAAACAAGAGGCTGGGTGGCGATTCGATTTTAGCCTGGACGGCAGGGAAAACACGCTAGTGTTCTAATTTATACGAATGACTTGGAGCCACAATCCGTGGCGCAATCTGAAACGCAATCCGGTGGATTGCGCCACGATTGCGCTACGATTGCGCCACGGAAAATTTGATGGCACGTTCTGTTCATGATTCTTTGCGAACCAATCGAGGATGCTTGCTGTGATCGATATTCGGGGTCGTTTGTTGCTTTTGTCCCGTCAGGAGGCGGAACGCCATTATAATCCGCGGACCCGGCTCTGCCTGATTCCGCGGGAGACCGCCTGGTACGCGATCACGCTGCTGGAGAGCGGCTCCGCATCGGATTCACGACTAGCCAACGAAATCCTCTCCGGTTTGACCGTGGAGGATGGAACCCATTCGCCCTGCACACTGTTGGCCATTTACCACCGTTATCACACAGTGCTCGATGGATCCGCCGTGGAAAACATTCTAAAAAATTTGCAGACCAATCTGCTCATTTCTTCCACTGTGCGCTACACGGACGGCAATGTCAATCATCCCTTGGCCGCGTTTGTCAACCTGGTCTGCAGCGGCGAGTTGCTGCAGCAGCCTATTTACAGCGCCATCGGCAAACAAAATCTGCAGACTTTTCACCGGCTCATCACCAGCCGGCGGCATCAGCGTCATCAGCAGGCCGAGATGGCAGAGTACAACAGCCCGACCTACACCGCGCTGACGCTGTGGTTCCTGGCCCTGGCCGCAGAGCTGGCACAAGATGCAGAAGCTCGGGAATTGGCGCTGGCTTTGGAGCATGGGCTGTGGATCAACCTGGGCATGCACTGGCATGAGCCTTCGCAGCAGTGGGCAGGCCCCTTTTCCCGTGCCTATGCTGAGGATTCTTGCGGCGGCTATTCCGCCCTGCATTGCACGGCGGCCTGTGCGCTCAATCGTTCCCTCTTTTTCGAGCCCCGGTTGGCCAGGCGGTTCAACCATCCATCCGCTTTAATTCAAAATGCCTTTCCGGCCATCCTTCAGTTTCATGTTCCGCAACAGGCGAAGGCGCTGTTTTTTTATAAACCTTTTCCCTATCAATTTCGCATGATCACCTATTGTGAAGCGTATCATGAAAACGGCGTGCGGCCGCTGGAACAGGGCGTGGCTGCCTGTTTTGACGACGAGATCTATCCCGGCGGATGGAGCGATCTGACCACCTATCTGACCCCGGAATATTGCCTGGCGACCGCCGGCCGTCCCTATGTCAACGCCGGCCAGAGCGACGGCTTTACGCTGCGCTGGCGCAGGGCGGCGGAGGTCAAAAGGCTGGCCGACTTTCGCAGCCTCTATACGCGTATGGTCTTTAACGATTCCATCGTGGGCCGGGATAACATGTGCCATGTCGTCGGCGCACCGATTACGCGGGATTATCTGTATGAAGAGGGCCGCTGTTTCACCTGCCAGCACGAGAACACAGCAGTGGTCTCTTATGCGGCCAAGCGGGCTGGTCATAAAAATTTTTCCGCCCTGCGGCTGGATCTTATTTTTTCCTTCCACGCGCCATTTGATGAGCTCTATATCGACGGCCGGCCGGTGAACCGGTTTCCCTTTGACGGCCGGCCCGTTGAGAAAATTGTGATTGCCGATTTCAACATCTACCTGGCCCTGTTGCCGTTATCCGCCGGCCTGCTGGACGGATTCAACGGACTGACGCGAATCCGCCAGGACGCGGATCATCTCATTTTTTCTTTCTATAATTATCTGGGCCCGGCGGTTTCGCTCGACCGCGAGCAAATGAACCTGATCCGCAATGGGTTCGCCTGCGTGGTGGAGACGCGCAGCCGTTTTGCCCATACGCGCGATTTTTTACGGTATATCGATTCGACTCACTTGGAAGAGCCGGGGGTGGAGAACGGCCGGTGTTCGATCCGCTTCCTAGTCGGCGCCGACGCCATGGATTTTCAATTCAATCCGTTCAACGAACAGATCCTGGCGCAGCGCTGGAACGGGGAGGAGGAACCGCTCTTTCATTTTGATGTCAAGGCCGATCGGACGGCGGGTGCGGACTATTTCCCATCCGCCCTTTATCTCAAACCAACGCAACCACAATGAATCAACGCCTGTCACTGCTGGAGCTTGCTGATCAGTCCTTGTGGATTTCGGACGACCGCATCTCTGCACAGATTGCAAACGCCTGCAACGCGGTCAGCCAGATCGATTTTCACGGACTGCAGCCGGTGAGCCGAAACGCCAAACTGCTGCACCATTCCGAGGGCGTTTTAAGCTTTTCTCTGGAATTGACTTCTGGTTCGGAAGCTGTCAACGTGCCCTTTTCTCTGCAACAGATAGAAATGTTTCCGGCCGGCGTACGTTCGTCTCTGACTTTAGCAGACTGGCACACCGATCTGGAGATGGTGGTGTGCGGTTCATGTCTGTGGGTTCGCTGTCTGAGCCGCTCTGCCCATGATGAGCGCACACCGCCGCCGTTCCGATTTGTAGTGACCTGGAATCGTCTCTCCCAGAGCACCGCGGTGCACGGCCAGAGGACCTGGGCCGAGCCCGAGTTGATCGGCGCCGATCGCCTGCGGCTCTATGCCAGAGATCAAATCAAGCTCAGCGAATGGCTGCAAAGAACCGGCGATTATCAGGGTGACTTTCTTATTCCCGAGGAGTGGCGCCGTATCATCTACCGGCGCCGCTGTGTTTCCGGCACTGCGCGCTGGGAGGATGTGCGCGACGAATATAAACAGAGTACGCTCAAACTGTACGATGCCGGAACCTGGATAGACCTGGGCGGCGACGGTTTCAGCGTGTCGTTCTGCGCGGCAGATCGCTATCGATTTATTTCTGCGCCCTTTAGTCAGGAGCCGGGCGGTTGGACCTCCTCCGTCTTGAAGGTTCAATTTCATTCGTCCGCTCCCCCAGCTGCGCAGGCGCAGAAGCAAGAGCCTATGCCTTTCGACCAACAACTGCGGCGCTATGCGCACCTGCAGGAGGAATCGCCCGGCCTCATCTGGCCTGGCCACGAGGCGGTCAGCCGTTTTTTTTCCAATGTGCCGCAGGTGGTCGAATCAGCCAGGGTGCAGGAGTATGGAATGACGCGCGCCTGTCCCGGCACCTACTATTGGATCTGGGCCTGGGACAACATGGTCACCGCTCTGGCACAACGGCATTGGGGGGATATAGACAACCTGCGAAGAGTGGTCACGTTCCTTCGCCTGCATCGAGATCAGGACGGCGCTCTACCGGGGCGCTGGACCCGTTCCCTGCAGCCTATGGACAGCCGCGGTTTCGGCGGATTCGACTTTCTTTTCTCTGAGCTGGTCCTCATGCTCTACGCCGAAACGTGCGATGATCAGATCCTTCGCGCCAATTATGCAACCGTGCGGCGTTCGTTCGACGCACTGGCCGCTGCCGCGCACGACAACGGCCTGGTTCCGGGCATCGGCATGTATCCGGATCTTCCGCAAAAGATGGGGCGCCTTGAGACCAGCTATGTGGCCATCGACAACGCGGCCTGGTATGCGCTGTGCCGCAATATGGAAAAGATGGCTAAACTGCTGCAAGACGAACCCGCCGCCCGGCGCGCCTACGCCCTGGCGGAAAAAGTGGAAGCGCATTTTCTGCCGATGTTTTGGGATGAGGAAAAAGGATTTATTTGCGATTCCTTTGCGCCGGCCGCACGCGAACGGGTGGACAGCTATCCACTGTTCTCGCTGCTTTTTCTCGAGTCCGCGTTTGGCAGGTTTCTGCTGAAAGAAAAAATCGATGCGTGCAGCCGCTTCATCGCCGACCATCTTTTAACTGAAACCGGATTGTCGCTGACTCCAGCCTGGGATAGGCATCATCAGAGTGAACCGGCGATGTCTTCCTGGTATCCCTACTGGGATTTTCCTGCGGTCACAGTGTGGACCTTGGCCCGCAACGGCGATGCCGTCCGGCGATGGCAGAGTCTGCTGGAACAGACCTATCAGGCCCTGGGATATTGTCCAGAGTTCTTGTCCCTGCACACATCGCCGCAGGAGAGATGGCTCCACCATGGAGCGGCCTGGAATCTGAATTGTTCGGCTGGATGGTACAACGCGCTGTTGATCGGTCTTTTCGGCCTGCGTTTCGATCTGGGCGGCATCACCTGCACAGCGGCTCCGAATGGTACCGGCGAACCGCCGCTGCTCACCCGGCTGAGCTATCGCTTGGGACGGTGGACCGTGCGGCGCTGCGGCAGAGGAAATGAGATCCAATACATTCGCGTGGACGGCGTCGCCATTCCGGCGAGCTTAAAGATCCCCAACTCTTTTTATACCACCGCGAATCATCAGCTCGACATCGAGTACGGCGATGAGCCCGCCGCCGGGCCGGTTCTGGCGGATCTGGCGGGCGCCTCTCTGATAAAAGTCATGAAGGATGAATCAGGCTTCATCTGGACGGTACACGGCCTCGGCGCCGTCGACGTACTGTTCGCATCGCCGCGATGCCCGGAGCTGTGGCTGGATCAGACGCGAGTGCCCCTTTACTGGGAAGCAAGCAAACGGACCGCTCATGCCCGGCTGTTCCTGACCGGTCGTCACGACTTGAGACTCACACAGTAACCTGGAAACGCGTGGATGAAAATGCAGCATCCTCACTCGATCAAAGCCCATCTGACCGGTTATCTGTTCATCTCGCCGTGGTTGATTGGATTTGTTCTTTTCAGCCTTGGGCCGATGATTCTCTCCCTGTTTATGAGCTTTACCCGCTGGTCGCTGTTGTCGCCGCCGCAGTGGGTGGGATGGGAAAATTACCAGGAAGCCCTGTTCCAGGATCCGCTGGTGTATAAAAGCCTATGGAACACCGCCTATTACACGGTTTTCTCCGTGCCCCTTGGCGTGCTTTTATCGCTGATTCTGGCTCTGTTGTTGAATCAGAATTTGAAGGGGCAAACGTTTTTTCGCACGATCTTTTTTCTGCCCTCGGTGACCAACATGGTCGCGGTTTCCATTCTGTGGATGTGGATTTTCAATCCGGAATTCGGCCTGTTGAACCGGGCCTTGTCGCTGGTGGGCGTGGCCGGTCCGCTCTGGCTGCAAAGCGAGACCTGGGCTAAACCGGCGTTGATCTTGATGTCCTTGTGGGGGATCGGCGGCGGCATGATCATCACTCTGGCCGCCCTGCAGGGCATCGCACCGGAACTGTATGAAGCGGCGGAGCTGGATGGCGCACGCGCATGGCGAAGATTCTTCCACATTACCCTGCCGATGATCTCGCCGGCACTTTTCTTTAACCTGATCATGAACACCATCGGCTCTTTTCAGGTTTTTACTCAGGCGTTCGTCATGACCGCTTCTTCCGCTGAAGGCAGCGAGGGCGGTCCCAATAACGCCACTCTGTTTTTTGTCCTCTATCTGTACAAAAAAGCGTTTCAGCAGTTTAAAATGGGCTACGCGTCCACGCTCGCCTGGATTCTGTTCGTCATCATCCTGTTTTTTACCATCCTGCAGTTCCGCATTTCCCGCCGCTGGGTTTATTATGAATCCGGAGGGAACCGGGGATGATGACCAACCGGCCTTCGCTGTTGCACTGGTTTTCAAACGGTGTTTTTTATCTGAGCATGATCATGCTGAGTCTGGTCTTTATGACGCCGGTGCTGTGGCTTCTCTCCTCATCGCTGCAGAGCCTGTCCGGTGTTTTCAGCGTGCCCTATCAATGGATTCCGCAACGGTTGCATTGGGAGAATTACCACAGTGTGTTGACCGTGCTGCCGTTTGTCCGCTATTTCGGCAATACGCTCCTCATCACCGGCCTGGTGCTGCTCGGAACATTGACCTCCAGCTCCATGGTCGCCTATGGCTTCAGCCGGCTGAAATTCCGCGGCAGGCAGACGATGTTCAGCCTCTGCATCGCCACCATGCTGTTGCCCGGGCAGGTGACCATGATTCCTCTGTACATTCTGTTCGCCCGATTGGGCTGGGTGGACACGCTGCTGCCGTTGATCGTGCCGGCGTTCTTTGGCTCGCCGTTCTACATCTTTTTGTTGCGGCAGTTTTTTCTTACCATCCCCTTTGACTATGACGAAGCTGCGCGGCTGGACGGCGCCGGTCCCTGGCGCATCTACTGGCATATCATTTTACCACAGGCCAAACCGGCGCTGGCTACGGTGACGGTGTTCAGCTTTATCGGCGTTTGGAATGATTTCTTCAATCCGTTGATTTACATCAACTCGTTTGAAAAGGCCACGTTGACCCTGGGCCTGAATTTTCTGAAAACCCAGATCATCGGTTCCGGAGTCACCCAGTGGTCGGTGCTTATGGCTGCAGCGGTGCTGGTGCTGATCCCCAATGTGCTGATCTTTTTTTTGGCGCAGCGCCATTTTATCAAAGGGATCAACGTCGGCGGCCTGCGTGGATAACTATTGGCGAGAAGTCAATAGGTCTTGCTGTTTTTGCACAGGCGTGATGCTGCAGATGATGTTTGCCTGGTCCGGTCCCGGATTGAGCCAAGAGACCGTGGCTCAGATCGATTCTGCGCCGGCCTAGATCGCAGCCGGCTCTTTTCAATTCGAGATACTCAAAAAACGGGTGCGAGATTTTGAGGCGTTTTTAAACCTGGAGAATCTGCGCAAAGTGGAAAAAGGGCCGAAACTGGCTT
Source organism: uncultured Cytophagia bacterium (assembly GCA_964554965.1). Taxonomy (GTDB): domain Bacteria; phylum Zhuqueibacterota; class Zhuqueibacteria; order Residuimicrobiales; family Residuimicrobiaceae; genus Anaerohabitans. The sequence continues at coordinate 6,907 of CAZKQR010000156.1, forward strand.
TTAAACAGACGGGCCCGGCCGATGGCCTGTTATTCGATCGAAGAGAGCTCATCGCCGAGATACGCGCTCTGCAGCTGTGCCAGGCGCGATTTCAGCCGCAGGGCCCGCTGGTCATCGGCCATCAAGTGCCCATGCCGCTTTACTGGTGGCAGTACCAGGACCATGAAAATCCTGAACACCATCTAGGCCATGATGGGAGATTGGATCTTATTGCCCATGCGCCTGACAAAGTGACGCTGCAGGCGCTGGGCCACCATGCCGCCGGGCTGGTCAGTCGCTATCGGATCACGGTAACCTGGTCTGAGGTGCTGAAAAGTTATCGCTATCACATCAACGCCGGCCTGCACATTCCCTACGGCAGCACCTGGCGCGTGCTGCGCAATCCGAACCATGGCGAGCTCGAGTTCTGCAATGTGTGGCCTGAAGGGTCATTCAGTATCGAGCCGGGGTCTGGCAAACGCTATCAGGCCTGTTATGTCTTGGGCCCTGAAACCGCCCGCCGCATTCCGCACCATCATCTAGAGACCGATGACAAGCACAATATTCTGCTTGGCCGGAATCATCGCCTGATGTGGATGCTGGAAGAGGTCAATCCGGTTTTCGAACTGCGATCGCCGGCGCCGGTGCTGGCCGGCCTGTGCGCCTATATGTGGGACGCCCATTTCGGCTATCGGGCGACACAGCCGGGCCAGGCAGAACACCCGCTGCACGGCCCCGCAGACTATCAGGCGGAGTTCTCTCTCTATACGCTGCCGCGGCCTGCCGCTACGGCAGCAGCCCACCAGGCCACCGAGCTTCCGGCCGAAGCTCTGCAAGCACATCCGGTGTACGTCTCCGGTGTAAACACTTTTTCCCAGACCCTTCTGGACTATCCAGAGCAGCCGGCGTCTTTATGGCCATGGTCCCAGGAAGGGGAAAAAGGGGCCAGCCGTTTTTTCCGAGATCGCACCATCGGATTTGACGATACCTATTCTCTGTGCATCGAGAACAGCCGCGCAGTCGATTCACGCTGGCTGGCGACGACCCTCGGTCCGGCCTTTGGCGAACCCCCGTTCCCGGATCAGGCGCGATATCGGTTGTCCGGATATGTCAGAACGGAGGCGGTGGAACGCGGCGCTGGACTGGCCATCCGGCTGCACCGTCCCGGACACGGCGATCTGTTCAAACCGCAAGACTATGAGCTGTTTACAAGTACGACCATGGCCACCGGCACAGCGGAGTGGCGCTACCTGCAGGTGGAAACACCGTGCATCTCGCCGCCGCCGGATCGCCTTCATCTGCTGTTGAATCTTTGCGGCAGGGGGAAATGCTGGTTTGATAATATACGGTTGGAGATTCTCTGCTGAATTTTCGCTGTGTTGCCGCTATGCGGATTCTAAAAGGCCGGGTCTCAAATTTTGATGAACCTTAATCGCACACTATACCCCCCTTCTGCAACACCGCTCCGCCATGCCTTTGCATCGGACAGCTATAGACATCGCCACGTCTGTCTTTTGTTCATTCCTCTGCCTGGAAAGAAGCCAGTTTGCAAGTTCATAGACCCGCCGCGCCCCTCAGCTTTTTTGACCCATGCAAAAAAGCAGCGCGGGAACTTTTTCTTTGTTTGTTTCATAGAAAAACAGGACCTAACATGGAGGGCGCACAAATGGAGCCGTCTGATTTATTGACAGATGATCCCGGACCGTCCGCATCTCAATTTGGCACTGTCTGGCAACGATTGTTCTGGAGCGGGCTTTTTGCCGTGGCCATGGGACTGCTGGAGGCCATCTGCGTCGTCTATTTGCGGCGATTGATTTTTCCCGATGGCATGGATGGCAACCATGCGCCGGTTCCGTTCAACCATGCGGGCATCGAGGTGCTGCGTGAACTGTGCACCATGGTCATGCTGTGGACCATGGCCTGGCTGACGGGCTTTAGCCTGAGGTCCCGGATCGCGGTTTTCTTTTACCTGTTCGGCCTCTGGGATATCCTCTACTATGTTGGATTGAAATGGTTCGTCGCATGGCCCTCTTCATGGATGGAGTGGGACTGTCTGTTTTTGATCCCCATGCCCTGGTACGGGCCGGTGTTGGCGCCTGTTCTGATCAGCGTTTATTTTATCACGGCCTGCAGTCTGGTCCTGGTCCGTGAGGCCTCCGGATCACCGCTGCGTTTTTCTGCAAAGACCGTCTGGTTGCATGTCTCCGGATTTGCACTCTGGCTGGCGTCGTTCCTAAAAGACAGCAAACATATCCAACTGCATGGTTACGCGGGGGTGAGCTTCTTCTGGCCGTTGTTTCTGTTGGGCATGGGTCTGTGCTTGGCCGGATTGTGGCTGGCTATGACTGAAACGGCACAAGGAAAGAAAGGGATTAACGTGGAAGGGAGGAAGGCCTGAGCTCTGAGTTCAGGCTGTGCAAACATTGCTGTCAAAGCGTATTTTGTTTATTCAGCGGCAGCCATGATCGCACGGTTGGCCTGCTGCAGTCGCTGCCAAAGTGCTTCCAGCTGAGATTCTTTCGGACCGA
>CAZKQR010000157.1:0-9375 GCA_964554965.1 uncultured Cytophagia bacterium
GATCCGTCGCCAGGTGTTTCCGGCAGTGCTCTCCTGTCTGACGATCCCCAAAATGAGCCAGCATGCCTATCTGCAGGGCAGTTTTGAAAACAGCAGTGAATATCCGTTGATCGCCGGTCCGGCCATCACCTATGTGGACGGCGATTATGTCGGCAAAAGCCATTTGCAGAATAAAGCGGTGGGCGAAAAAGTGGAGCTCTCGTTGGGCATCGATCCCAATATCAAGATCAAACATGAACTGGTCAAACGGTTTGAGCGCAACAAGGGCATGATCAGCAAAAAGACTGAAATTGAATATGTCTATAAAATCACCTGTGAGAATTACCGCAGCAAAGCCGCCGTCATTACGGTTCAGGATCAGGCGCCCATCAGCCGAAATGAGGATGTGGAGGTTTCCGACGTCAAACTGACGCCCAACGCCAACGAATGGAACAAGGACACCGGCAAGCTGATCTGGAACCTGAGTGTTGCGGCCAAAGAAAAAAAGGAGATCCTGATCAGCTTTGTGGTGAGCCATCCGCGGGATGCCGTGATCAGCGGACTGTAACGGAGATATCAATGTCTATGTCGCGTAAAGAATTTATTCGCACCGCTGCCAAGGGCGCAGCGGTAGCCGGTGCGGCTTCTCTCACCGCTGCCTCTGCGTCCGCGGCCGAGAAAAAAATGTCTGCAGGCGGATTCAAGGTAACCATTAAAACCAAACGGCTGGATCTGCGTCATGCCTGGACGATCAGCCGCAACACCAGCACATTCAAAGAATATGCGTTCGTCAAGCTGGAAAAGGACGGCGTCTTTGGCTTGGGAGAAGCGGCGCACAACATGCGCTACGGCGAAAGCCTCGAGTCCACCGTCGCCGCTATCGAAAAGGCGATCCCGATTCTGCAAGCCTGCGATCCGTGGAAATTCGTCGATGTCAACGCAGCGATGCAAAACGTGTGTGAAGGCCAGACCGCGGCCAAGGCCGGCATCGACATCGCCCTGATGGATTGGCTCAGCAAATGGCTGGGCATCCCCTTGTATCAGTTCTGGGGCCTGGATCCCCGCAAGGCGCCGCAGACCACTTTTTCCATCGGCATCGACACCATGGAGATGGTGAAGCAAAAGGTGGAGGAGGCGGCGCCCTATCCACTGCTGAAAATAAAAATGGGCAAAGACAACGACGAAGAGGTGCTGGCCGCGGTTCGCACCGTCACCCAAAAGACGTTGCGTGTGGACGCCAATGAAGGCTGGCAGGACAAGGAGCTGGCGTTGCGCAAGGTGGAATGGCTGGCGCAAAACGGAGTGGATCTGGTGGAGCAGCCCATGCCGGCGCACATGCTGGAGGAGACGGCCTGGGTGAAAGAACGGGCGGCCATCCCCATCATCGCCGATGAATCGGTCAAGACCAGTCAGGACATTCCGGCCCTGGCCCAGGCCTTTGACGGCATCAATATCAAAGTGGATAAAGCCGGCGGACTGCAGGAGTCGTTGCGGATGATCTGGATGGCGCGGTCTTTGGGAATGAAGATCATGTTGGGGTGCATGGTCTCCAGCTCGTTGTCCATTACCGCTGCGGCGCATCTGTCGCCGTTGACTGATTTCCCCGATCTCGACGGCAACCTGCTGCTGGCCCAGGATCCTTTTCAAGGGGTGACGGTCAGAGACGGGTGGCTGATTCTACCGGACAAACCCGGCCTGGGCGTCAGCGGAGATTTTTAAGCCGCCGGGATCGCCTGCGGTTTACCAGCAAGCCCATAACCAACAGGACAGGCTTGAACCATGATGTCGCTTGCCAAAAAAGAAGAACAGGTGCTGCGCCAGATGGAGCAGCATCTGCTGCAAACGCAGCTATGCCTGCAATCGTGCAGAAAGCTGTTCGATCGCTACCTGGATAACGATGCTGCAGCCTGTGAGGCGCTATGGCTGGAAGTGCAGGACCGCGAACATCAGGCCGATGTGCTGCGCAGAACCGTGTATGATCTGTTGAGCCAGGGCGCTTTCCTGCCCCTGTTGCGCGGCGATCTGCACCGGTTGGTGGACACGCTGGATGACGTGGCCGGCGTCGGCGAAGATCTGACCGACAAACTGGTCTGCGAGCATCCGGCGCTTCCGGCCGCGGTGGTCCCGCCGCTGCAGACTATTTTCGACAAGACCATGAATCAGCTGGACGAGATGGTGCAGGCGGTGCAGCAATTTTTAGACGACCACACCTCGGTCAGCGTCAGGGCCCACGAAGGCCTGCAACGGATTCTGGCCATGGAGCACGAGATCGATCTGATCGAGCACCAGCTGACGCGATCCCTGTTTGCCTCGGGTTTGTCCCTGGCGGAAAAAATGCACGTCAAGCAGGTGTTGTCGCAAATGGCAGAGATCTCCAACCGGATCGAGGATGTCGTCGATTGCCTGGCCGAGATCATGATCAAGTTCCAGGCCTGAGTTCGGATGATCTGGCCATTCAGCAGCGGCGCCATTCTCGGTTGGGCGTTGGGCGCCAATGACGCCTCCAACGTTTTTGGCACAGCGGTGGCGACGCGGTTAATCCGGTTTCGCACCGCCGCCATTCTGATTATCGTATTTCTGCTGATCGGCGCTGTGCACGAAGGCCCCAAATGCATGACCACGGTCAACGCGGTGGCGCAGACCACTGTGATCACCGCCTTTCTGGTGACCTTGAGCGCCGGACTGGTGATGCTGGTGATGTCGGTGCTGGCGTTGCCCGCCTCTTCCTCTCAGGCTTTGATCGGCGCTCTGCTGTTTATCGGCTGTGTGGAGGGTGTGCCTGACTGGGGCGTGCTGATCAAGATCGGCCTGTGCTGGCTCTTGACGCCGGTCTCCGCCGGCCTCTTGAGCGCGGTTTTATACGTGATCCTCGGATTTTTGCTGCGGCCGCTGTTGAACCATGTGAGGTGGCGCACCACGGTCTTGCGCTACGCCGTGATTCTGACCGGCTGCTATGGCGCGTACAGCCTAGGCGGCAACAACGCCGCCAATGTCTTTGGCGTCTATGTCGGCGCCGGGCTGCTCAGCGCCCAATCCGCCGCTCTGTACGGCGGGCTGGCCATCGCACTGGGCGTTGCGACCTATAGCCGCAAAGTGATGATGACCGTCGGCCGGGATATCGTTCCTCTGGACGCGTTTTCCGCTTTCATCAGCGTACTGGCTCTGGCGATTTCGACGCATCTGTTCACCCAACTCGGTGTTCCGGTCTCCAGCACTCAGGCGGTGGTGGGCTCGGTGTTGGGCCTTGGTCAGCTCAAGGACAGCTCGAGCATCAACAAGAAAATCGTCGGCAGGATCGTCTCCGGCTGGGTGGCCACACCGCTGGCCGGTTGGCTGGTGTGCCTGTTGCTCTTTACCATCATGAACGCTTTTATCTAATTCTCAATACTACGGACTCTTCGGAAATCAACGCCATGGACCAATTGGATCTTTTTTCGCAAGCGGATGAGCATCTGGAGGCTGCGCATCAGGCGCTGCTAAAGGCCGATTTCAGCGCTGCCAGAAAAGAGCTGCAGATCGCCCGTTCGATCAATCCCTTTTTAGCCAACCTGGATGCCACCGCCCATGTGGTGGATTATTTTGCCAAATTTTTTAAAAAAGCCAAGAACCCCGCCGAGGCCCTGGCTGCGGTGTTTAAGGATATTCCCCAGGCGGTGCAGAAAAATGCGCTGTTGATCCGCGAGGCTGATCTGGTTGAGCAGATGATGGCGCAGATGGCGCTCAGCCGGGTCAAGGCGACCCGGCCGTTCGTCGACAGCGGCAAGGTGCTGCATTGGGGATCCTGTTACGCCCTGACCCGTCAGTTCAGCAAAGCGGAAAAAGCCTTTAAAGAAACGCTGCAGTCCGTCAAAGAGCAGCGCGCCGACCTCTGGGGGTATTACGCCGATCTCTGTTATCTGATGAGTGATCCGCGTCAGGCTCAGCGCGCCTATGTCCGCAGCCTGCTGATCGATCCTCAGGAGATCGATCTGTATCGGATCAAACAGCCGGGCCTGAAGCAGCTCTATTTCGAGTTGCGCGAGCAGTACAAGGATGCGGAGGCTCGCAGCCTGCTGCTGTTCGAAGGTTGGAGCCGCGAGCTGTTGGTTTTCTCCCAGACCGGCCGCTCCCATGATCCGCTGGCCGACCCCTTCCGGGCGATGCTGAAAAAACCGCTGCCCAAGGATAAAGCCGGCAAGCTCCATCGCTTTTCCCTCCATGTTTACATCGACCAGATGAACGCCCAGGTGGATGTGAACAACCGCGAAAAAATGCAGGCCATCGACAAGGCGTTGTTCACCCGATATCTGGAATTGCTGCAGAAAAAAGATTAGGCCGGCGCCGGTTTTCCCGCGGCCGCCAACCCTGCGCCGGTTCGAAACGGCAAATTTCTTCTCTTCGAGGTACCCATGAATGATACCCGCTACCAAGGCATCGTGGTGCCGATCCTTTCGCCGGTGGATGAACACGGGCGACTGGACGAACTCCATCTGCGCGCTCTGACCGACCATCTCCTCGCGGGCGGCGTGCACGGCATTTTCGTCAACAGCACCACGGGCGAAGGCCTGTGCCTGATCGATGAGGATAAAAATCGCGCGCTCGAGTGCGTGATCGAACAGGTTTGCGGCCGCGTTCCGGTGTACGCCGGCGTCAGCGATACCAGCGTGGTGCGTGCGCTTGACCAGATCCGCATCGCCGAACGCCTGGGCGCCGATGTGCTGGTGGCGCATCCGCCTTTCTATTTTCCCCCCAACGATCAGAGCGAGCTCTACCGCTACTTTGTCGCGCTCGCTCAGGCGTCGAGCAAACCGTTGATGCTGTACAATATTCCGTTTACCACCAAAGCTTTTATCGAGTTGAACACCGTACAGCGATTGATGCAGGTGGAGAACATCATCGGCATCAAGGACAGCTCGGTGGATTGGGTGTATCTGATGAATCTGATCTGTCTAAAAAAATCGCGGCCGGACTGGAGCATCTTTATCGGCAAAACCCACCTGTGGGCCGCCGGGATTCTCTCCGGCGCGGACGGCGGATTGGACGGCATCTCTAATCTGATCCCCGCCCACTGCGTGCGCCTGTATGAGGCGATCGTGGCCAAATCCCCGGAGTGCTACGCGCTGCAGGCAGAGATCAACGAAATCTTTCGCGTCTACGAATGCAAGTCGTTCCTCGGCGGCATCAAGGCGGCCGTGTCGCTTCTGGGCCTGTGCGGGCCCGAACCCATCGCCCCGATCCTGCCGGCCGACGAAGCGGAAAAAGAAAAAATAAAAATTCTGTTGCAGCGCCATCATCTTTTGTCCTAAGGAAGCCCCATGAAGGCAAACGTCCGCTTTCCCTATGCCCTGTTGATTTCTTTTTTTGCGTTGCTCATCGCCGTGATAGCGCTGCACCGGGCCAACACCGCGCAACAATTGGCGCTGTCCGATCTGAGCATCGAAGAGTCCAACGCCCTGATCACGCCGCTGTACGATGAAAGCGACGGCAGCTGGACCTATCTGGCGGTGTATGAGATTTCGGTATCCAATTTATCCGGCCCGCCTGTGCAGTGGCTGAGCATCGCGCCGGCACAGGATGCCGGCGGATTCCTGAAAGGGTTGAAGAACGGCGGGATCGTCTCCCCAGCGCTCTCCTATCAGGCTTTTATTTGCGCGCCCACGCTGGCGGATCTGCAGGCTGATCCCAAGCTGATCCGAGGATTGGCTGAAAAGCCGATCACCGGCACAACGCCGCTTAACTACACCCTGGCGGCCGGCGAGAACCGGACGCTGCGCGTGGGCGTTATGGTTCAGGCGTTTGACGCGCAGCAAGCCGCTCGGGCTGATATGGTTTTGCTTTCACTGGATCTTGTTTTTGATCATCAACGTCGCTATACGTTCCGTCGTGGTTTTCCCGTTCAGCCGGTCAAGGCTGAATAGGCCGTTCGCTGTCCACCGGCCGGGCAGACAAGTGCGATGGTCGATGGACTGGTTTATTCACCGGTCTGAGTCCTCTGGTTTCTGTCGCTTTTACAAGGAGTCTGTATGCGCATTCATCCTCTTTTTCCGTTTTTGATCGCTGTTTTTTTCTCTACAGCTGAGCTTGCAACCTGCTCTTCGCTTTCAGCGCTCCTGCACCGCTCCCCGGTTCAGGGGGATTCCACTTTTCGCGACAGCCGGTTCATGACCATGCGCAAGGGCGACAAAATGGAGTACGCGATGCCTGAATTCAAAACGCTGGAGCAGTGGCAGGCTTTCAGCGAACGGCTGCGCATGAACATTCTGATCAGCACCGGGCTCTATCCGATGCCGGAAAAAGCCGCGCTCTCCAGCCGTATTTTTTCCATGACTCGGCATGAGGACTATACCGTGGAAAAAGTCCTTTTTGAAAGCTATCCGGGTTTTTGGGTCACCGGCAATCTCTATCGTCCGGCCGGAAAATCCGGACCGTTTCCAGCCATTCTGACTCCGCACGGACACTGGACCAACGGCCGTCTCGAGGACACCGAGCTCAACTCGGCGCCCGGCCGCTGCATCAACTTTGCCCGGCAGGGATACATCGTCTTCAGTTATGATATGGTGGGCTATCAGGACAGCAAGCAGATCTCCCACACGTTCGCCGATTCGCCGCGTCATCAATTGTGGGGCATCAATCTCATGGGGCTGCAGCTGTGGAACAGCATTCGCAGTCTCGACTTTATCGCCGGCCTGCCGGATGTGGATTCTACGCGCATCGCCTGCACCGGTGAATCCGGCGGCGGCACGCAAACGTTCATGCTCACCGCTGGGGATCCGCGCATCAAGGTTGCCGCGCCGGTGAACATGGTGTCGGCTCACTTTCAGGGCGGCTGTCTGTGTGAAAACGCACCGGGCTTGCGGCTGGAGTATTTCAACGTCGAGATCGCTGCCATGACCGCACCGCGGCCGCTGCTGCTGATTTCCACCAAACAGGATTGGACGGTCAACAACCCAACTGTGGAATTACCCATGATCCGTTCCATCTATGAGCTGTGCGGCGCGGCAGACCGCGTCCATTGCGTGCAGTTTGATTATCCGCATAATTATAATCGGGACAGCCGTGAGGCGGTCTACAGCTGGTTTGGCCAGTGGCTGCTCGGCCAGCCCGCCGGCTCTGTGATCAAGGAGACGGTGTTCACCGCGGATCCTGCCGAACGATTGCGGGTGTTTCCAAATGAGGAAAAGCCGGCCGGCCATCTGACCGAAGAAAGCTTGACCGCCTGGTTGCAGGACCAGGCCCGTGCAACTCTGGAGCGCGCCTGGCCGTCCAATGCACAACAGCTGCAGTCTTTTAAAGCAGTTTACCGGCCGGTCATGAAGACCGTGCTGGCCGCCGAATCCGTTGCCCAGGTCGATGTGCGCACCCTGGCGGAACAGACCACGCCCCGTTATACGGTGACCCGGCTTATGTTGAGCGAAAAAGGGGCGAACCGTTGGATTCCTGCGCTGTGGTTCAAACCACAACGTGAGGCCAAAGAGGCCGCCATCCTGGTTCATCCGGCCGGCAAAGCGGGCGTGGTCACACAGGGCGCCAACGAACCGCTTGCACTGCTTGCCTCGCTGCTTCGCGACGGCGTGCAGGTTCTCGCCATCGATTGCTTCAACACCGGCGAACATGTCTGCGCCCAACCGGTCCGAGATTCAGCTGCCAAGCATTTTACCACCTTTAATCGCACCGATTGTCAGGAGAGGATTCAGGACATTCTGACGGCGGCCGGCTTTTTCAATCAGGCGCCCTCCCTGCGTCTGTACGGCATCGAGCAGGCCGGCGTCTGGGCGTTGCTCGCCGCCGGAGTCAGCGGAGCGTTCGACCGGGTGTTCATCGACGCCATGGGCGGCGTGCTCGAGGACGAAACTTTTTTACTGGAACAGGCGTTTCTGCCCGGTCTGGCCCGGTACGGCGGATGCCGCACTGCCGCCGCGCTGGTGGCGCCCGGAAGATTGACTTTGATCAACACGCCGCAAAATGCAATGACTCGTTCTGTGGCCACCCTGTACAACCGTTGCCGCAGCGGAAAAAATTTTGCCATTAAAAAGAAATGGTAAGCTCAGGGTGATGAGCGATGCCGATGCGTAACGGATGGTCATAGAAAAAACCCCAGTATCAGTGTGCTATGGAGGAAATGCCAATGCCATCGATCGTCTATATCCTTCCCCTCGTCTGCCTGCTGGTCGTGCTGCCTTCCTGTTCTCCGCGAGCGGATCAAGCGCCCTACCGGAATCCCGATCTTGCCGTGGAACAGCGGGCTCAGGATCTCATCAGCCGTATGACTCTGGAGGAAAAAGTCGCGCAGATGGTCAATGCGGCGGCCGCCATTCCGCGGCTGGACCTTCCGCAATACAACTGGTGGAACGAAGCATTGCACGGCGTCGCCCGCTCCGGGCTGGCCACCGTGTTTCCGCAGGCCATCGGCCTGGCAGCGACCTTTGATCCGGAGATGATGCATCAGGTGGCGGAGGTGATCAGCACTGAGGCGCGCGCTAAATTTCACGAATACCAGCGTCGCGACGAACGCCGCCTCTATCAGGGCCTGACCTTCTGGTCGCCGAACATCAATCTGTTTCGCGATCCGCGTTGGGGACGGGGTATGGAAACCTATGGGGAAGATCCCTATCTGATCGGCCGCCTCGCGGTATCCTTTATCACCGGCATGCAGGGCGAGGATCCCCGCTATTTAAAGACCGTGGCGACCGTCAAGCATTTTGCCGTGCACAGCGGGCCGGAGACCTCACGCCACAGCTTTAACGCCGTCATCAGCGAACGCGATCTGTGGGAGAGCTATCTGCCCCATTTTGAGACCAGCATTCGTGAGGGCAAAGCCTATTCCGTCATGTGCGCCTATAATCGCTATCAGGGCGAAGCGTGCTGCGGCAGTCCGCTGCTGTTGACCAAAATTTTGCGCGAGCAGTGGGGGTTTGCCGGTTATGTGGTCTCTGACTGCGGCGCCATCGGCAACAGCTATCGCACTCACAAACTGGTCGCCACCTCCGCCGAGGCCTCCAGTCTGGGCATCAAATCCGGTTGTGATCTGTGTTGCGGCCAGGAGTATCATAGCCTCGGCGAGGCGGTGAAAAACAAATTGCTCAGCGAGACGGAGCTCGACCGCTCCTTGATCCGGCTCTTCACCGCTCGATTCAAACTGGGCCTTTTCGATCCTGATGAGCGAGTGCCCTATGCCGGCATCCCTTATTCAGAGCTGGACAGCCCGGCGCATCAGAACATGGCGCTGACCGCAGCGCGCAAGTCCATGGTGCTGCTCAAGAACGAGGGATCGTTGCTGCCGTTGAAAAAAAATATCAACTCGCTTGCCGTGATCGGCCCCAATGCCGATGATGTGGAGGTGCTGCTGGCCAATTACAACGGGTTTCCCAGCCGGCCGGTCACACCGTTGCAGGGCCTGCGCGACAAGCTCGGCGCAGA
>CAZKQR010000158.1:0-9356 GCA_964554965.1 uncultured Cytophagia bacterium
GAACCGCTCAGTAAGAAAAAAGATCCTGAGCCATTGGCGGGACCGGTGGAAACCCACGTGGGATATCGTGGAATGGCCACTGCTGATCGCGCTGGCGCTCCTCACCCTATCCTTTGGAGTGATCGGATTTGCAGAGTATTTCCACAGCGGGCAGCAATCCCGCTCTTTTCTTGACTGTCTGTATCTGACCCTGCAGCTGTTCACCCTGGAATCCGGATCGCTCTCAGGAAACAAGACCTGGATGCTGGAGATCGCCCGGTTTTCGGCGCCGCTATTGGCCGCTTATGCTGCTGTGCAGGCGCTGCTGCTGCTTTTCAGCCGGCAGATCATGCTCATTCGGCTCGCGTTCACCAAAGACCACACCATCCTTTGCGGTCTGGGACGTAAGGGCTATAGGCTTGCCCGGGAGTATTGGAGCAGAGGCGAACGCGTCGTCGTGCTGGAACAAGATGTGCACACGCCGTTTGTCCTGCCGGCCAGAGCCGCAGGCATTCCAGTTATGTTGGGCAATGCGGCGGATGCCAAACTGCTCAAACAAGCGCGCCTGTCGCGCGCTGCACGGCTCATCTGCGTCTGTGGAGAGGACGGCGTCAATGCCGAGATAGCTCTTGCCGCGCAAGGCGTGCTGGGCAGTCAAAACCGGAGCCCCTTGCACTGCTTTGTCCATATCGTAGACCCGGCCGTGTGGGATCTGCTCCACGGATTTAAATTTACTTTCGCTACTCACTCCGTGCGCATGGATTTCTTCAATATCTATGATTGGGGCGCCAAACGGATTATGGAGAAATATCCCCTGCCCGCTCTCACCTCACCGTCACAGCGTCCTCCCCGTCTGCTCATTGTCGGTCTGGGAAAACTGGGCGGCAGTCTGTTGGTGCAGATCGCCCGCGACTGGTTCCGTCACATCCGCGATGACAAAAAGACGGGCAAGCTGACCATCACAGTCATCGATCAGGCAGCGACGGCAAAAATCCGCCAACTGGTGCAGCGCTATCCGCAGTTGGAGCAAGCCTGCCGGCTTGTCCCGGTCGAAGAAGATATCCGCTGGCTGAGCACGGACGCTCCTGGAAGCCGGAGAATGGCAGAAACCGCCTTTCGCGTTCACCGGGCCTATGTCTGCGTGGACAACGACGCGCTGGCCCTGCATGCCGCCGGCGTGCTGCAAAATGTGCTGCATGATCGCAAAACCCCCGTCATCGTTCGCATGGCGGTCAAATCCGGCCTGGCCGAGTTGTTTTCATTGCGCTCATCGGTTCAGACCGATTCCATCGAAATTTTTCACTTACTGGATGAAGCCTGCCGGGCGGAGGCCATGGAAGATTACATCGATGTGCTGGCCAAAGCCATACACGAGGCCTACGTCGACCGTTGCCAAGTGAATGGCCTCTATACAAAAGACAAAGCATCTCACCAGCCCTGGTCCCAATTGTCGGAGGATTATCGTAATGCCAACCGGGCCCAGGCCCACCATTTGCCCTGCAAATTGGAAAAAGTGGGCTACCGGCTTAAACCGTTATATGACTGGCAGGCGGACCTGAAAAAGTTCGCCGCCAAAGAGCTCGACGAACTGGCCAGGATCGAACATGACCGATGGCTGGAAGAAAGGCAACAAGCCGGATGGAAGTTGGGTCCAGACAATCCGGCACAGCGAACCAATCCGCATATAAAGCCCTGGGACGAATTGGAAGAAAAGATCAAAGAAATTGACCGGAACACCGTGGCCTCAATTCCCAAGTACTTGGCCCGGATCGATCTGCAGATGGTCCGGGACAAAAGCACAGCTGGAAAAACAACGGGAGGTCTTGAATGAACAGCCCAAAAATATCCATCGACCAGCACCTTTGCGATGTCGAAAGATACGCCAAACAGCGACCTCGCTATAAAGCATTCGCTAAAACGCTGGAAGAAGTCCTCAATAAAGCCGGCGCCCTGTACGCGCCGTTGTGCATTGTTCAGGCGCGCGCGAAAACGGTTTCCAGCTTTGCGGAAAAAATCGTCCGCAAGGACAAATACGTGGATCCGCTGGTCGATATGACCGATCTGTGCGGCGGACGCATCATCGTTCATTTTCAAAGCCAGGCGTTAAAAATCTGCCGCTTCATCAAAGAGAACTTTATCATCGACGAAGCCAATAGCATCGACGTGAGCTCCAAACTCAGAGACGGCGAGTTCGGTTATCTCTCGATCCATTACATTGTAACCCCCCGGGAAGGCAGCATCCTGGATATACCCATAGACAAAAATTGGCTGGACCTGAAAGCGGAGATTCAGGTGCGAACGTTGCTGCAGCATGCCTGGGCCGATATCAGCCATGATCGTATCTATAAAGCCAATTACTCCATCCCCAGAAAATGGGTGCGGGAGAGCGCCCGATTGGCGGCGGTGCTGGAAAAGGCCGACGACGCTTTTGCCGGCATGTCCGAGACCCTGGACGCCTATTCGAACAATTACAGCGTGCTGCTCTGTAAGGACAAGCTGGATGCGGAAATTCAGATTCTGGAGACCCTGGCCAAAGTGGAACCTGATCTAAAAAACAAGCCGACGCATGCGCTTAAATTAGCCAGAGCGCTGACCACCAAAGGCGAATGGCAATCAGCGGTCCATCTCCTGGAGGAGCATTTATCGGCCTCTAACCAACCGGACATTCCCATCGATTACGCGTTTGCCCTGTGTCATTGCCTGAAAACAGAGCCGAAAAATCCGGATTTCATCAAAGGGCAGAATCGGCTGCAGAAATGCGCCGAATCCGTCCAGCAGACCACGGCTTTTCATGAAGCGCAGGAAGCCCTCCGCAGACAGGCGCGTGCATGGCATCTGGTGGGATGCACCTGGAGCTGGGTCAAAGGCAAAGAAAAAAACGCCAAAGAGGCCTTCCGCCGCGCTTATGAGCTTACGCCCACCAATCCTTACTATTTATTAAAATTTCTCGAATATGAGATCAGAGGCCGAAGCGACCTGGCGTTCCTGGTCATGCTCAAGCCCGGCATTCTGGAGGCGATTCGGTCCTGCCGCAACCACATCGAAATAGGTCTGGAACTGGTCCAGGCCTACCTGGCCATGGCCAGAGCGTATTTTATTTTATCCCTTCCGGACGAGTGTCTCAACGCCTACGCGAAATTCATTGATTTATTGCTGTGCAAAGAGTCGTGCATCCTGCCGGAACGGCTGGATGAGGAACTGCAGGCGCTTAAAAACCTGCAGGACGTCAACCCGGACCTTTACGACCAGTGCTTTCAACTATTGCATCTTGCCAAATGGCAAAAATTCGCCGCTGAGGACTCGAGAAAAATTATTGCAAAAAAACGCCTCGATGCCAAGGCCCTGACGCCGCCGGTTCTGATCATCGCCGGCGGGGCTGAGTTCATGAACCTGCAAACTGCTCACCACTATCACGATCTGATTCGCGAGGCGTTGGATTATTTCAAGGGTACGGTGATCAGCGGCGGCACCACCTCCGGCATCCCCGGTCAAGTCGGCATGGTGGCCCGCGATCTGGCCCGACTCAAATCCAAAGAGTTCGAGCTGATCGGGTACCTTCCTAAAAAATTACCGGCAGACGCCAAAATCAGCCGCGACTATGACAGACTGGTTCGCACGAAGACGAACTCTTTCTCAGCCAAAGAGCTGATCGCCTACTGGATCGATCTGCTGTTGGCTGGGATTGAGCCGGCCAAGGTGCTGGTACTGGGGATCAACGGCGGCCGTATCGCAGATCTGGAATACCGACTGGCTCTGGCCTTTGGCGCGTTCGTCGGACTGGTGCAGAACAGCGGCCGCGCTGCGGCCGGGCTGCTGGCCGATCCGGATTGGAAAGACCATCCGCGCATCGTCGTGCTGGCTGAGGATGCCAAGATCATCTGGGCGTTCACGCACCAACACCAACCCGTGCAGATGACGCAAGCCCAGATCGACACACTGGCGCCGCAAGCCCACGAGTATTATCTCTCCAAACGCATCGAACAAAAGAACACCAGCGACAAAGCCATGCTGCCCTGGGACAAGCTGCCGGAGTCGCTGATCGCCTCCAACAAGGAACAAATCCGATTCATCGAAAAAACGGTCGCCAAGCTGGGACTGAGCATCAGATCCAGCGCTACGCCGAAAGTGTATCCGTTCACAAAAAAGCAAAAAGATGCCATGGCGGAACTGGAGCATGCACGCTGGTGCGTGGAGCGCAGCCTGGACGGCTGGCGGTACGGTACGGTGAAGGATGTGGACCATAAAATAAATCCTTCGCTGGTCCCCTGGGATAAATTATCTAAAAAGATCCAGGACTATGACGTGGAAGCGGTCTCTCATTTTCAGGAGTTATTGAACCAGGCCGGATTTGAAATCTATGACCCGATGGAGAAAAAATGACTAAATGTCCCGGCGTCGCTGTCCGCGCACTGATCCGCGACAATCAGGGTCGAATCCTGCTGTTGAGACGACAAAACACAAACTATTTTAACGGCCAATGGTGCCTGCCCGGCGGCAGGGTGGAATACGGCCAAACCATCGAAGAGGCAGTCGTCCGCGAAGTGCTGGAAGAAACGGCACTGACCTGCCTGAACAACGACTTTCTGTTTTATTGCGAATCTCTGCCGGGCCGGGAGAGCGATCTGCATTATATCACGTTTTATTATCGCTGCCGCGCAGCGGGAGAGGTGGTGGTGAACGAAGAGTCGGAGACGCATATCTGGGTTGAACCAACGGAAATGGACCGCTGCGTGATCCCGGCAACCCACAAAGAAGCCATCCTGAAGGCGTTGGCCATGGATTGATCTTTTTCCCCCACGAGACGATTAGTGCAGCTATGATCGTTAAGGGGATGGCCCGACTGGCCGACTCGGGGGGCAGTCAACCGTTCCGATCCTTAGATTTTGTAATGGAGATGGACCATGGAGAAAAAAGTGGTTGTGACCGGCGATGTAGTAGTGGATCATCACCTCTATGAGGGCAGGCGGTATAAAGCCTCTGCCACAGACCAACCCGGCATCAAAATTGTGCGCCAGTGCGGGGGCGTTATGGGGTTGTCCGATCTGATCAGCGCGGTGATGGATCAGGATATTGAAATAAAAACAACGGCGAAAAACGGCAAAACACCTCCAGGAAAAGCGTCCGAAACGTGCTGGTCCGTACAATGTGCGCTTGAACCTCCGAATCTCGATACCGTGCCGAGCGGCCAACATGCCCTCGCCCTGTGGAAGCCCTATCCAAAAACCAACGATTCAGGGGTAAAACCACAATTCTGGCGCGTCAGCCGAATGCTGGGATATGGACAGGACCAAACGATCGATTCCAACCCGAGCGTTGCCGGCGTAAAAGTTACAGCGAATGGATTGAAACTCGGATCCAATTTTAACACAACAGCGCCCGACATCCTGGTCCTTGATGATGCCGGCGCAGAATTTCGTAATCAGCAGCAGAAATCCTTCTGGCTGTTGCCTTCACAGGATCAGCCGAAACCCTGCTGGATTATTCTGAAAACAGCCGCCCCTCTTTTTTGCAGTGATTTGTGGACGAGAGTGACTCAGTCGTTTGCCGACCGGTTGATTGTGGTCGTCGCCGCTCGAGAGCTCCGTGCAGAATCCATCAATATCAATAAAGGATTGTCCTGGGAAGCCACCGTCGAAAGCCTTCGCAGCTCATTGTGCAACAGCCCGCTCTTTCACGAGCTTTCGAAAAAATGTCGGCATCTGGTCATCACGTTTTATGGTGACGGCGCCTTATGGCTGAACTTTTCAAGCTCGCAAAAGCCGACAGCCACTATGGTCTATGATCCCGGCGGCATCGAGGAACAATGTGTGGAAAAACTGGATGGGGAGGCTTTTGGATTCATGTCCTGCATGACCGCAGCCATCGTTCGTGAAATGATCCATGCCCTGACCCCTTCCGACGGCAAAATCAACTCGGAAAAACCTCATCTTGACGATGCCATGGCCGCCGGCCTGTCAACCATGCAAGACCTCCGTAGAAGAGGACATGGCCGCGTCGGCGCTGTGGATTCGGCCACCGGGTTCCCTGTTCATCGTCTTGCACAGGTATTGCTGCGCAAATCGGACGAATTTCAGCATGTGCTGGTCCCGTGGCCGGAGGAAAAAACTCGGCACGCCTCTCCCTGGCGCATTATTGAACAGGCCCAGATACCCTTCCACTCCGATATTCGTCCTTCCCTGCTGGGACTCGCAAGATTGGTGGTGATCCATGGCACCGTGGCGCTCAAGAAATATCCTCACGCCGAATTCGGCGACCTGTTTACAGCGGATCGCGCAGAGATAGAAAGTTTGCGTTCCATACGATCCCTGATGCGCCGGTACGACCAAAATAGAGACGAGACCAAACCCCTTTCCATCGGCGTTTTCGGGCCGCCCGGGGCGGGAAAATCTTTTGGCGTGCGGCAGGTGGCCGACTCTATCTTTAAAAAGGAAGCCTGGAAAGAGTATAATCTGTCGCAATTCAACGAAGTGGATGATCTCATCGGTGCGTTTCATGAGATTCGCGACATCGTGCTCGGCGGCATCACCCCGGTTATTTTCTGGGATGAATTTGATTCCCAGGAATATCGCTGGCTGCAATATCTGCTTGCGCCTATGCAGGACGGCAGGTTTCAGGACAGACAGATGACCCACAGAATCGGCAAGTGCGTTTTTATTTTTGCCGGCGCCACCAGCCACACTTTTAAGGATTTTGGCCCCGCCCCAGCAGATCCGAATGGCTGGAAAAAATTCGTGCTTGGCAAGGGGCCGGATTTTCACAGCCGGATCGACGCCTATTACGACGTGCTCGGTCCTAACCCCAGATTATCCTCGAATACAAAAACGCCTGCAGCCGGCGGTTCCCAACGGATCGATTCTGCAGACAGATGTTATCCTCTGCGTCGGGCGATTCTGCTGCGCAGCTATTTGGCGAAAAAGGAAAAAGGACTGCTGGACATCGACCCGGGGCTGTTGACCGCTCTACTGGAGGTCCCATGGTATCGACATGGCGCCCGCTCGCTCAGCAAACTTGCCCAGTCTCTCAAACCGGAGAGGATCACCGACCCCATCAGACGATCCTGTTTGCCTCCACCCGGCATCATGGCCCTGCATTTGAGCTTTGATTATGGAAAAAGGTTTCAGGAAGAAGAGGATGAAAGCAAGGTTGTAGAACGGTTCTTTCAAATCATGGATCGGAATTTAGAGTTCATCAAGCCAGAGATCATCGACAAGCTGGCGCCGGCCATTCACAAAGTGTATACCGATCAGCAACAAAACAAAAATAAAAAAAAATTTAAAGCACTTTCCGACTTTAAGCAAAACTCCAACAGGGCGGCCGCCGAGCGGATGTGGGAGATTTTGGCATTGGTCGGGCTTTCCCTGGCTGTGGGCAAGGCAACAAAAAAAGAGAGTGAACAGGTGGAACGGTATCTGGCTCATCATATAGAACTGCTGGCCGAAGCGGAACATGACGGATGGATGAAGTGGCATTTCAAGCAGGGGTGGCGATATGCAAAGCAACGGGATGATGCCGGACAACTTCACAACTGTCTATTGCCATTCTCCAAATTAACGCAAGAGATTCAGGACTACGATAGAGCACAAATTTTAAACTATCCCAAGTTCGCCCGGGAGGCCGGTCTAAAGATTATTTTCCCAGAATGGGATGGATCCGCCGATAGAGACTGATGGCGCGTCAGCCTGTCTCCATCACCTCAACCTTTCACGACTCACGAAGGAAGATCCTATCAGAGCAAATCGAATTTTCAAGAAAGATAGCGCCACTGAATTCGGTTTGGCTTGTATTCGAGCGGACCACGTCTTGGAGAATTGACCGTGTATGCTATTCTACACTGGCATTATGAGGAAATTCTGAAGGCGCTGACATCGGAGTGATAGACTTCCTTCGCGCATTCAGCACAGACCAGCCCGGCAGAGCCATCTCATCCGGGCTTTTTTTCAGGAGATTTATCCATGCGTCGTCTTCTTCTATATTGGAAACCCATCTGCATTTCACTCATCCTGGCGGCCTCGTTTACGGCCTTTCTCAACAGCGACATGCTGACGCATATTTCCACGGCCAAGATTCCTTCCGCGATCTATTACAGTCTCTCCCTATTCGTGCTGGGTGGCCCCGGCATCGGCCTGCCGCAGGAGTCCTCTCCTCTGCTCGAGTATCTGCTCTGGGCCTGTTATTTTCTTGCGCCCATGCTGACGCTCAGTGTGGTCTATGAATTCATTCAGAAACAGCTGCTCAACCGGGTGCCGCGCCGACTGGCAGGTCATACGATCCTCTGCGGCATGGGCCGCAACGGCCGGTTGATCTACGAGTTGATTCGCGAAACCGACAAGAATCATAAAATCGTCATCATTGAAAAGGGCGACAGCAATCCTTATGCGCAGCAGCTGGCGAAAGATCCTGCCACCTGGTGGGTGCAGAACGACTTTACCCGAGCAGCAGTGCTCCAATCCGCAGGGGTGGATAAAGCCGCACGAGTCATCTTTTCCACGAATCAGGATCTGGACAACCTCAATGCGGTGGTGGAATTGCAAAGCCACAGGGACACCGCCCTGCGTGCACCTCTTTTCTGCCATCTCGGCGATCTGGAAATGCTCGACAATTTTCAGCAGACGCTATTCCGTGAACCAGCCTACAGCCGCGTCCACGTCTTTAACGGGTATCAGAGCGCCACAAAGAGGCTGTACCAGCGACTGCGTGGTGAACGCTTTTTTGCTGCTGAAGGTACGGTGTTCATTCTTTTTGGCTTTGGCCGTTTCGCCCGAATGCTGTTCACCCACATCCTTGAGGATCCCATACGCACGGCTAACGATGAAATCCTGATTGTGACGGACAAACCGCCGGCCGGATTTGACATCGAGCAGGCGTGGCGCGAAGGCAACGAAAGTGAATCCCTTCGCTGTAAAATCCATGAGCCCATCATCAACGACATGCATCATTCTGCCACCTGGATCAGACTCGAACGCCGAGTGCAACCGCACGCCAAGCCGATACTGGCCTTTGTCTGCCGCGACAATGACATCGCCAACTTGGATTTAGCCATCTCGGTCAAACTCAGAGGCCCGCAGAGGTTGCGGGAAGCCACCTTCATCTGCCGCATGTACGCCAAAACAGTGAAAGACCTCAGCGACATGCTCGATCACCGCCTGACGCCCCGCCAGAGCAAAGATGTTCTGCTCTTCCCTCTGGAGGCCGAGCTGAAAGCGGCGTTCTTTGAAGAGATCATCCAGGGTGCTGCTTAACAGGCCCGCCGTATCGTATACGCTATACCACCGATCGCCAGGGGAAAGGTTCACCAAGCGATCGGAGGGTGAGGCCAGACCCGGCCTCTCATCGCGTGGCCTTCTGCGACTTTCAAAGGGCGCCGACGTCCTTGTCCG
>CAZKQR010000159.1:0-9325 GCA_964554965.1 uncultured Cytophagia bacterium
GATTCCACGCGCCTGGGTCTGCGCGGTGCAACAGCGCGGCAAGCGCCGGGCATAAAAAAAAGCGGGCGGCAAGCCACCCGCTCATCGAGTCTGCAACAGAGCCGGCCGCGGCAGGAAGAAAATCCTGCCATCCAGCCGGCCGTTTCACCTGATCGGTCAGCTGACCGCCTTACCGGCGCCGCCCCGGGGCAGCAGATTTTCCACATCGCTGTGCGGCCGCGGGATCACATGGACCGAGATCAGTTCGCCGATTTTTTCCGCAGCCGCGGCACCGGCCTCGGTGGCCGCTTTGACCGCGCCCACATCGCCGCGAACCATGACGGCCACCAGCCCACCGCCCACTTTTTCCGAGCCGATCAGGGTGACCTGAGCGGCTTTAACCATGGCGTCCGCAGCCTCAATGGCGGCCACCAATCCTTTGGTTTCGATCAAACCCAGTGCTTCCATCTGTATTGATTTCTCCCTTTAGGGATTAGACATTGCCTGCAGGATTTACGCTAAATTAGCAAACTTTTAAAACTTTGTCAACTTTTTTTTCCGCCCTCCGTGCGGCGCAAGACAAGAACACCCTTGCATTTATGGGCTAGGTTGATTAAATTCTTCCAAACAAGTTCGACGCCGCAGGGCACAGGGCATAGACGCCGGCGCAAGGATGCATGCCGGGCGTTGCTTCGCCCGACACGCGACGAGCCTCCACCAGGATGTGATGGACGAAAAAATATACATTATCTCGGACGCGCATATCGGCGCGCAACGGGCGGGGATGGAAGAAAAAAAAACGGCGCTGCTGCTCTCGTTTTTGCAGTCTTTGCAAGACCAACCCTGCCGCCTGATCATCTGCGGCGATCTTTTCGACTTTTGGTTCGAATACCGTCATGCCATCCCCAACCGCCATTTTTCTGTTCTGGCGCAGCTGTCTTCGCTCGTCCGCTCCGGCATTCCCATCGATTACATCGCCGGCAACCATGATTTCTGGCTGGGCGCTTTTTTGCGGCGCGAGGTGGGACTGCAGCTGCATCGCGATGCCTTTACACTGCTGCACCAAGATAAAAAGATCTATCTGCTTCACGGCGACGGCTTGCTGAAAAAAGATTACGGCTATCGGGCGCTGAAACGGGTGCTGCGTCACCCCGTCAACGTTTGGCTCTATCGCTGGCTGCACCCGGACATCGGCGTGCCGCTGGCTTTGTTTTTTTCCAAGCTGAGCCGGGACGCGGACAAGGCGGCTGACCAACAGAGTGACGAAGACTATTGCGCTTTTGCCTTTGAAAAGATCGATCAGGGGTATGACATTGTGGTGCTCGGGCATACTCATGTGCCCGCCTGCGTGCGCTATCACCAGGGCTGGTACGTCAATGCGGGCAACTGGATCACCGCGTTCAGCTACGTAAAGATCGAGGACGGCCTTCCATCGCTCCATCGGTGGGAGGGACGGGCGCAGGAGAAAACCATCGCAAGCGCAACTCGCTGACAGACAGGATGTATTTCAGGACGGAACGTTTTGCCGAAAAACATCAAGAAAATTGTTGCTCCTCAGCTGGATTATCTGATCCTCACCCTGGCCATCGTCGCATCCGTCGCCCTGATGTTTCTCGGCAATCGCGGCAGCGAGTTAGACGCGCTGCACAGCGTCAGTTTGGAACTCTTGGGACGAATGACGCAGCCGGTCGCCGCGGTCCGGCGGCTGGGCGATGTCTATGATGAGAACAGCCGCTTGCGTTATCAAAACGCCATGCTCCAGGTGCGCAACTGCCAGCTGGCAGAGGCGCACTATGAGAATCAGCGCCTGCGCGCCATGGTGGGCTTTGCCGAAGAGTCGACGGCGCGTCTGCAGCCCGCACGACTGCTCGGCTCAGGCAGTCATCCAGGCATGGCGACGATTCTGATCGATGCAGGCCGGCTGCAGGGACTCAAGGAAAACCGGCCGGTGATGTCGGCCGACGGCCTGGTGGGCAAAGTCATCTCGGTCTCTGCCAGCCATTCCATCGTTCAACTGCTGACCGACCGCAACTTTCGTGTCGCAGCCATGGATCAGCGCAGCCGCGTGCAGGGCGTCTTTCAGTGGGCCGGGTTTGACTCCGGTCTGCTCACCGGTGTGTTCCTCAGCGCTGACGTCAAGCTGGGCGATTGGGTGGTGACCTCAGGGCAGAATTCCCTGTTTCCGACCGGACTCAAGATTGGCGTGGTCTCTATGATCGACGACGCCCACGCCGGCATGTTTCAAAAAATCTATGTCAAGCCGCGTCTGGATTTTTCCCGGTTGGAAGAGGTGTTCGTGATCCTGGACGTGGACAGCAGCCAACAGGCAGGGGGCTGAGGTGAGATATCTCTTTTACCTCTTCCTTATCGGATTGGCCTTGGTGGTGCAGGTGGCGCTGGGGGACCTGTTCGCCGTCCGCGGCATCAAACCGGATCTGTGCATCATCTCCTTGTGCTACATCAGCATGCGCGAAGGCCGGAGACGCGCGCTGGTGTGGGGGTTCGGCGCCGGCCTGGTCGAAGATCTGCTCAACCATGCCCTGCTCGGCCCCGGCGCCTTGGCCCGCTCGGTGGCGTCCTTTGCCGCAGGCACGTTCCTGAGCGAACACGCTTTTCACCATTCCTATCAAGCCAGCTTTCGGGTCATGGGCATCGCGCTGTTGAACAATGTGGTTCTGTTTGTTGTGTTGTCCTTGATCGAGCATTGGTCGCCGGGCGTATTGTGGTGGCGTATCCTCTTCTCCACCCTGTACACGGAACTGGTTACGCTCATTCTGTTTTCCCTGATCTCACAGGAGACCTGGGAAAAATTGTACAAAGCGGATACTGTTCCGTTTGTCTAACCGCTTACCTAGTGGGAATACAAACGATTGTCTTTCACCGTTCACAATAAAAATGTCGTTGTCGGCATTCTGGCCGCACTGTTCCTCGCTTTGGCGGTGCAGCTGGTCAATCTGCAGATCATCCAGCGGAGCAAATATCTCGCCCACTCCAATCACAACCGCATGCGGCGATTGCGGCTGGAAGCGCCGCGCGGCATTCTCTACGACCGCAACGGCGTCATTCTCGTGGAAAATCGGCCATCGTATTCGGTGAGCGCAGTGCCCAACGAGGCTAAAAACAGTCCGCAGGTCTTACAGCTTCTCGGCGAGCTGTTGTCCGAACCGGCGGAAAAACTCGGCGACCGGCTCCGGGATGCGGATAATCCTTACTTTGCCGTCAAGCTCAAACGAAATGTCGAGTATCCCCTGCTGGTTCGTCTGGAAGAGCGCAAGCTGGATTTGCCTGGCGTGAGCTACGAGGTGGAAACCCGGCGAGTGTATCCGACCGGCATCAAAGCGCCGCATCTGTTCGGGTATATCGGCGAGATTTCCAAATCTGAGCTGGATCGGCGAAGAAAAGAGGGATTGATCCCCGGGGACCTGGTGGGCAAAACCGGGTTGGAGAAAATGTATGATCACGATCTGCGCGGCCGGCCGGGCTATGATTTTATCGAGGTGGATGTCATCGGCCGGGAGGTGCGCGACATCATCGACGTGGGCGAAAGCCAACCCCTGCGCGGCAAGGATTTCTATCTGACCATCGATGCCCGGTTGCAGATGCTGGGCGATTCGCTGCTGTACGGCAAGCGAGGCGCCATCGTGATGATGGATTGCCGCGATGGTGGGCTGCTGGCAATCTGCAGCAAGCCGGATTATGATCCGGAAATTTTTACCGGCACACTGAGCAATGAAACCTGGCAGACGCTGGTGAACGATCCCGGCAAACCGCTTTTTGACCGGGTCACCCAGAGCACCTATCCGCCCGGTTCCACATTTAAAATGGTGGCCGTGGCGGCCGCCTTGGACGAGCACAAGTGCAGCCCCGGCTATACCGTGAGCTGTCATGGCGGGATTACCATCGGCGGCAGCACCTTCGCTTGCCATTACGGCGCAGGCCACGGCAGCTTAGCTATGGTGGATGCGCTCAAAGTGTCGTGCAACTCTTATTTCTATCAATTGGGTCTGCTCATCGGAGTGGATGCCTGGGCCACTGCGGCGGAGCAGATGGGCTTTGGCAGACGCACAGGCATCGATCTGCCCACGGAAGAGCCGGGCGTGCTGCCGAACCGGAGTTATCTTGACCGGGTTTTTGGCGTCAAAGGCTGGAGCAACGGCATGATGCTCAACCTGGCCATCGGCCAGGGGGACCTGCTGGTGACGCCCCTGCAAATGGCCCGCTACGTGATGGTGATCGCTAATCGGGGGTGGTGTTATCGGCCGCACATGGTGCATAAGCTGTACGATCCAGCCCGCCATCAGTATTACAAACAGCAGATCGCCAGGGAGAACGCCGCGATTACGACGCAGTCCTTTGAGGTGATTCACGAGGGCATGTACCGGGTGGTCAACGCAGATGGCGGCACCGGCCGTGCCAGCCGGATGGAAGAGGTGCAAGTCTGCGGCAAAACCGGCACGGCCCAGAACCCTCACGGCGAGCCGCATGCCTGGTTCGTCGGTTTTGCACCGGCTCAGAATCCCGAGGTCGCCATCTCGGTGTTGTTGGAGAACGCCGGCGGCGGCGGCGCCAACTCTGCTCCTTTGGCGGGCATGATGTTCAAACGCTATTTCGCCAATCAAAAGATGCCGGCGGTCAAAAAGGCGGCGCCGGATTCTCAAACCATCGCCCTGCGATAGACCATGGCCATGCTGATTCCTGAATTGAAAAGAGCTAAACTGGACCGGGTCATTCTGATCTGCGTTCTGCTGTTCTGTTTGTTTTCCCTGATGGCGGTGTACAGCGCCACCCACAGCAGCGAATCGCCGGCGGTACGGGAAAATTTCAACAAACAGATGATCTGGATTGGCGTCGGCCTGGTGGTGTTTTACCTGGTCGCCCGCATCCCCCCGGTCATTTTCTATTCCAGCTGCTATGGCCTGTATGCCCTGTTGGTGTTCATGCTGCTGATCATGGATGCCTTTGGCATCATCGTCGGCGGCAGCAGACGGTGGTTCGAAATCGCGGGAGTCAAAATCCAGCCGTCCGAGTTCATGAAGCCGGTTTTGGTGATGACGCTGGCGCACTTTCTGTCGGTCGAAACCCATTCGCCCAACCGCTTGCGCTATTTGCTGATGGCGTTTGGCCTGGCGTTGGTTCCGTTCGCCCTGGTCATCCAGCAGCCGGATCTGGGCACCTCACTGGTGTATCTGGCGGTGTTGATTCCCATGCTGTACTGGCGAGATATCGATCCATTCATCATCTTTGTGCTGGTGGCGCCGGTGGTCACTTTTTTCGCCTCGTTCAACCTGATCTCTTTTTTCATCGTCATCCTGCTGATCACCGCGGTGCTGTATGTATCGCACCGGCTCAAGTCGGTGTTTATCGGCGTGTTTCTTGTCAACATTGCCGTGGGGCTGCTGTCTCCGATGATGTGGAACCGTCTGCACGACTATCAGCAGCAGCGGGTGCTGACTTTTTTAGGGCTGGTGTCTGATCCACAGGGCACGGGCTATCAGATCATTCAGTCTAAAGTGGCGATCGGATCCGGCGGTCTGCTCGGCAAGGGACTGCTTCACGGCACGCAGACCCAATTGCGATTTCTCCCTGCCCAGCATACAGATTTTATTTTTTCCGTGTTGGCCGAGGAGTGGGGGCTGCTGGGCTCTCTGGCGGTGCTGCTGGTCTTTTTCATTTTTCTGCAGCGCACGATCAAAATCGCTTCGTCCGCCAACCATCGTTTCGCCAGCCTGCTCTGCATCGGCTTGATGAGCATGCTCGCCTTTCAGATCATCGTCAACATCGGCATGACCATGGGCGTGGCGCCGGTCGCCGGCGTTCCGTTGCCCTACATCAGTTACGGAGGATCGGCCATGATGACCAATATGGTGGTCGCCGGCATGATCTGCAATGTTGCCAATCAATAAGCGCGCCGGTTGACGGTCGGTTCACTCAACACCGGTAAGGCCGGACGCGCAGAAGTGATTCTACTCAAAATGGAGAAATCTATGCATCCTGTTCTTTTCAAGCTGGGTCCGCTGGAAATCCGCGCTTATGGCTTTATGCTGGCGATCGCCTTTCTGCTGGGTATCTGGTTGTCGGTCCAGCGGGCGAAAAAGAGAAACGTCGATCCCAATCAGATTATGGATGTTTCGGTGCTTATCATCATCAGCGCCATCGTCGGCTCCCGGCTGTTGTATGTTCTCTTTCATCTGGAAGAGTTTCGCGGCCACTGGCTGGATACGATCAATCCGCTGCAGAGCAACGGACAGATCGGCATCGCCGGATTGACCATGCTGGGCGGCGTGATCCTATCCTTCCTCACCGTCCTTATCTACCTGAGGGTGAAAAAACTGCCCTTTTTGGTTTTTGCCGACATCATCCTGCCCCTGTTCGCTCTCGGTGAAGCGATCACCCGGTTGGGCTGCTATCTGAACGGATGCTGCTTCGGCCTGCCCTGTGAACACAGCGGTTTTTGCGTCGCCTTTCCTGCGGACAGCCCGGCGGGGGCGATGTACGGCGATGTGCCGTTGTACCCGACCCAGCTGTATCAATCGTTTTACGGATTGCTCATGTTCGGCATCATGCTGCTGGCGGAAAAAAAGTTTCGCTACACGGGCTTTCAATTGCATCTGTTTTTCATCCTCTACGGCATCGGCCGTTTCACTATCGATTTTCTCCGCTATTATGAAGATTCGATGATCATCGGCTCCATCGCCGGCAAAGGCATTTCGCTGAATCAGGGCATCAGCCTGATCTTCATCCTCCTGGGCATCGGTTTGATCCTGTGGAATCATCACAAGACCGCCGGCCTGGAGAGGGCTTCGGCGTCCGGCGGCTGGGCCAGGGAGAGCAAATAAAAAAACTCTTGACTTTTAGGCTGGTGTTGGATATTTTAAATATGGGAAATATAACAAGTTAAAATGTCGGGCAAAGTCCTGTTTCCGGTTTTGGCGTCTATCGCTCGCTGTTCAGGTGTGAGGGTTTTTCGTCTTGGGAGGAAAAATAATATGGCAGTCGGTCATCAGTGGGAGAACACCATGAAACGGTGCAAGTTGTTGCAGGGGCTTCTGATCGCTCTGGCGATGGGAGTGGTGGCTGGATGGGGATGCGCTGGCTCCAAGAGTTCGGAGGCCGCTGCGCAGCCGGGTTCGTATACAGAGACCATGGCAGAAAGTCCGGCGCCTGAAATACCCACGAAAAGTTCGGATGAAGATGATGTGTTGCGGCTGTTGGGGATCAACAAAAGCAAAGAGGAGCCGGCGCCGGCTACGGCCGTAGCCGCCAAGAGCGCGGAGGAGCAGCAGCTGGACGTGGCGATCAAGGATAAAGACGTCGAGTTGGCGGCATTGCGAGCCGAAGTGTCGGAGCGGGACCGGCAGATCGCCAGACTGCAGGAGCAATTGAGCAAGAACGAACCGCAGCCGGCCAAAGTGTCGTATGCAAGCGGCAGTTTTAAGGACCGGTATGATTCGGCGCGCGAGCTCTATGAATCCAGAAAGTATCAGCAGGCGATCCCTCTATTTGAAGGCCTGATCCAGTCGGGCGGCGACAAGTCTCTGCTGGACAACTGCCAGTATTGGATCGGCGAGTGCTATTACGGCAACAACCAGTACAGCCAGGCCATCGTCGAGTTTGAAAAAGTTTTTACCTACAGCGATTCGGACAAATACGACGACAGCCAACTCAAACTGGGTTTGTGCTATCTTCGCATCGGCAATGTGGAGAAAGCCAAGGACGAATTGGAAAAGTTGATCGTCAATTATCCGGACAGCGAATACCAGCAGCGGGCCAAGGAGTACCTTGCCCGGTTGTAGGCTAGCGATGGATTCCAACCATTTAGATCGCCTCAGCGAGTCTGGCTGAGGCGATTTTTTATTGATTTTGTCAATAAAATTTAATATCTTATAGAGTATAATTGATCGACGGTTTACCCCCTTGAAATTCTAACAGGTTACTAAAACGGGGCTGTTCAGCATGAAAACCAGGCTGCGAATTTTATATCTCGCTTCTGAAGTTGCACCCTTTGTCAAAAACGGCCGCATCGCCGAGATAGCCAGCGCGTTGCCCAAGGTGCTTTTTGAAATGGGCCATGATATCCGCGTCATGATGCCTAAATACGGCACCATCAGTGAGCGCAAATACACATTGCGCGAAGTGATTCGCCTGAAAGAGATCCCCATTCAAACGGGCGATCTTCAGTATGTGGTCAATGCAAAATCCGCTTTTTTGCCCGAGACCAAGGTTCAAGTCTATTTTTTGGACTACAAGCCTTATTTCGACAAACTGGATTCCGCGGCTGATCCCAAGACCGGTCAAGAGACCGGCGAAAACGCCATGCGCTACATTCTGTTCAGCCGCGCGGTCATGGAGACCAGCAAACTGTTGCATTGGGAGCCGCAGCTGATCTTTTGCAACGATTGGCCCACGGCGCTGATCCCCTGGTTGATGAAGAACGAATACCGCGATGATCCCTTTTTTGCCAAGTGTGCGACCTTGTTGTCGATCCATGATTTCAAACGCCAAGGAGTTTTTCCCGAAGCGGTGCTGAAACAGGCGGGGCTGCAGAAAAGCGATCCGGCGTACGGCGAGCTGGTGCACAACGGCCGCGCCAATCTGCTCAAGGCCGGTATCCTGAACGCGCATCTGATCAGTGCCAGCGGCGGAACCTATCTTGCCCAGCTGTGGAAAAATCCCGATCTGGCTTATGGCCTGTACGACGCGCTCAAACGTCGTAAAGAGCATGTCACTGAGGTGATGGACGGCATCGATTACAGCGTATGGAACCCGGAGACCGATGCCCATCTCGTCGAGACCTACAGCGGGTCTCATTTAAAGGTCAAAGCGGCCAACAAACGGGCGGTTATGGAACAGCTGGCGCTCGGTGCGGAGAACGGTCCACTGGTCGGTATTTTTTTTGACGGCAGTGAGACCAAAGGCGGCGAAGCCATGCTGAACGCCGTGGACCGGGTGCTGAGCCTGAACCTCAATCTGGTTCTGGTGTTTGCCAACGACACGATCAAACGCCGCGGCGTCGACAAGTTGCGCAAGAGCCAAGCCAACAAGTTGGCCGTGGTGGTGGCGCCGGATGCGGACATGATCCATCGGCTGATTGCAGCCTGCGATCTGACCATCGCCGGCGACTGTTCAGAGCAGCAGATGGCTCAGCAGATGATCCATCTGCACTATGGCGCTATTCCGGTGGTGAATAAGGTCGGCTGTGTGCTGGAATCTTTGGGTGAATCCGGCGAAGGAAAATGCAAAGGCTTTTCCTTTGACGGGTGTGAGAAAAAAGCGCTGCTCGAGGCGGTGAAGAACGCTTTGCATTGCGTTGAGGATGAGAAGAACTGGCTCAAGCTGGTCAAGAAAG
>CAZKQR010000160.1:0-9308 GCA_964554965.1 uncultured Cytophagia bacterium
ATTCATAGGGATAGGCTAGCAGATACTCTACAGCTCCGGAGAACTCGGCCATGGCCGAAGAGGCGGCGGTCATCTCCAGCGTGGTCAGCTCGGTGTGCACACCCACCGGCGGCTGCAGTTTTTCTTTGACGCTCTGTTCCACCCGCTTGTAGACCGCGGTGTGCTCAGCGACCGTTGGCGCCTGAACCGTAAACGTTTTCTCCAAACCGTCGGACAGATCATCCATGGTGCAGCGGAAACGAAGGACCGCCCGGCCCATTTGATCAGCGGCAAAGGGAAACAGAACAGCGCGGCTGGCGCCGTTCTCCAGTTCAAATTCGGCCTGTTTTGCGCCTTTGAGGGTGATTCCGTCCGCCTCCACCTTGATCGTGCCTTTGCCTTTATGGCCGGAATAGTTATGCACCACCACGCCGGCTTCGAACTGGTCGCCTTTGCGACAAAAACGCGGCAGCGCCGCTTGCAGCAGCAACGGCAACCTGACGTTGAACTCGTTGCCGGCTCTGCCGAACTTGGCGTCCAGTGTCTGGCCCACGGCCATGATTTTAAAGCTGGTGAGATTGTCCGGCAGAGTGAACGTGACCTGCGCCCGGCCGTCCGCGTCGGTCATGAGCGCCGGATTCCAGTAAGCGGCCGACTTCCAATTTCTGCGCAGATCGGTCTCTCGTTCGCCGAACTCGGCGCCGCCGCCTCCGCGCGCCTCACCCTTTTGACCATAGTTGCGCTGTTCCACCACATGCAGACGCGTTTCCGAGGTCTGCACCGACAGTGGCCGCAGGCTGTAAAAAGAGAGATACGGGTCCGGCAGTTCATAATGGGTCAGGTTCAGAATGCCGCGATCCACCACCGCCAGCGTGACTTCGGCGGCCGCAGGCCGGCCTTTATGATCCCGGACCTCTACCGTGACGGTGACCGGCTCGCCGGGGCGATATTCTTCCTGATCCGCCTTTACGGTCATCTGCAGATGTTTGCTGCCGGCATCCACGGTCAGATTGGCATAGCCGATTTTAAACGCCGGACGGCCGATGTCCTCCCCTTCCTGCGAAAAGACAAAACTGCTGCTGCGCCCATGCACCAGAATCACAGAGATGAACGCATTGGGCAAATAACTCTCGGTGATCGGAACTTCAATGGTCGGCGTGCTGCCCTGCAGCGACACCGCCTGCTGCCACAAAATGCCTTCGCGCTCGAGGGTCACCAGCGCCCTGGCTTTTTCAAAAGGCGATTTGATCATCACCCGCGCCACCTCGCCGGGTTGATAGCGGTTTTTATCCGGGACCAGTTCGATGCGATCGTCGTCCTCGCGCTCCCAGGCCACATAACCGCTGCCGGTCACGTAAAACGACACCTCAGACACCGTCTTGCGGCCCGCCGGATCGCGGCCTTCTGCACGCAGGAGATAATACCCCGCCTGTTTGAGGGTAAAGGAGGAAGAGACCGGCTCACTCTGACCGCTCAAGTGAACGGAATCCACCGGCGTGTCCACAAAGCGGCTGATCCACTCATAGCGGCCATCGATGCCCGCCTTGCGCACCGAATGCCACTGCCGCTGTACGATTCTGATTTTAACACGGCGGTCCGGCAGCGGCTTTCCATCCGGCGATACCGTGATCATCTGAAACGTAAAGGGTTTGTTTGCCTGGGCAAAGGTGGTGGAAGGTTTGAGCCCGATATAAAAATCCGCCGGATGCACGGTGATCAGGGCGTTGGCGCCGATGACCTGATTGCCCGGACTCTTGACATCCGCGCTCACCACCAGCTGCTGCGCCCGGTCGATGTTCTCCGCTTTTGCCCGCGCCGTCAGATGATACTGGCCGTCGCGATCCAGCACGCCCTTGCCCTGGCTGAGCGGAAGACCGGCATAATCCTCCGAGTCCTCCATCCAATCGCATGGACCAAAGGACCAGGACTCGCGGTCCGGCGGCGTGTAACTCGTCCGGTTCATGAATATTCGCCAGGCGATCTCCTGATGCGCCATGGCAGCCCCGAACAGGTAGGCGCCTTTGACGTGCGTGCGGACACTGTCGCCCAGCAGGACGCTTTCCTGCTCCGGAACCATAGTCACAGAAAATTCCGCTGGCCGAAAGGCCTCGACGCGGAAAAAACCGTTCATGATAAAACCATAGTTCTCCTCTGTGGCCGACAGGCTTTCCGCCACCACGTCGTAATAGCCGAGCGGCGCGAGTTCGTCGAGCGCCAGATCCATGTTCAGGGAACCGAACGAGGACACCCCCAGCGTGTCGGTGTGGATGAGCGTGCCGCGCGAATCATGGATCTTGAGCCGCACCTGTTTAACGGACGGCGGCTGCCAATCGCTGAACTTTTTTTCCCGCAAAAGCCCCTTGATGTGCACGGTCTCACCGGCGCGGTACAGGTTGCGGTCGGTGAACAGAATCCCCTCTTTTTTGATCGGCTCCGGATTCCACTCATACGAGATGTCGAAACGGTACGGCTCAATGCCGGTCCCCCAATCAGAGGAGGCATAGGCGACATCCAGATCCTTGTACACGATGACCCATTGGCGAGGAGTGGACCAACGATTGGCCTGCTTGACTTTCAACTCGCGCCATCCTGGCGACTCGACCAACCCCTTTACATCCGTCACGCCGCTCCAAAGTTTCTGATTGGTGTCGTCGCGCACCTCTACGCGCGCGCCGGCGACCGGCGATGCGTCGGAAAGACGAGTCACCCAAAAGACGTTGTTGACGGCAGAAAACTTGGCCGACACGCCCAGGTCGGTCACTTGGAGAAAGATGCGTTTATAACGTTCCGTCCCTTTAGAGATCCGGTCATCGATCTCTGCCAGCACCAGGCCGCTCTTCCTGCCGGCCAGCAGCCAGTCCACTTCCAGAGGACGAACGATTTTCATGTTAAGCGGATTTTCCATGGACCAGGTGCGATCCACCATAAACAGATTGGCCGGAAGAGGTGCAGCCGGCGCATACAGACTGTCGGGATTGAGCAACAGAGGCACTACGCGATCGGGCGGCACCAGTCCCATGCGCAGGCCGACGCTGTTGACATTGACAAAGTAACAGGGAAAACGGCGATCGCCGTTGGCTTCCAGCACTCCGGCGCCGGTGTTGAGCGAAACTCGCGGAGGATAGGCGGTGGTGGTAAACGCTCCGGTGATGGGCTTGTCCAGCCGGTTGCCGAAATCATCGCACAACTCCTGAGAAATCGTGAACGAATAGGCGGTCTCCGGCTGGAATTCCAGAGTAAGGGATGGACTGGCAGAGGGGTGTGTCCGGTCCTGGTAATAGTCGGGGATTTTCACTTGCGGAGTGAACGACAGATGTTTGACCAGTTCTGAATAGGCGACCGGATTGCTGAAGAAAAATTGAATGCCGCTGTTGGGCTTGATCACCGTAGGTTCTTTGCCATCGCCGCTGGAATAGCGAAGGTAACGCAGGGGCCCAAAGGTGGTAAACGACAACCGGCTGGCCTCAGCCAGCCCCAGATCGCCCTCCGCGGCCGGCAGATTCTCCGCCACAGTCAACGTGTACGTGCGGCCTTTTTTCAGCGCTGAACGCGGAGTCACTTTGATCACACGCGTGGAATCATCCCCTAATTGCCAGTCAAGCTCCTCCTGCGCAGGAAAGCTGAAATCGACAGGCAGATTGACCGTTCCGTCTAGCAGATAAATGTGTCCGGAGATGCGGTTGAGATCCATAGCCTGGTTAAAGCGCAGATAAAAGCTCTGATCCAGGCGAACCCGTTTGGCCTCATGATTGGGTTTCGAACCGAGAAGCCGCGGTACAGGCGTCTCGATGGTCCAGGTGTAGGCCTCGGCCAGCGTTTGGCCGGAGACGGATTTCACGCCGGCTGAAACCGTGACCACATAGCGCGAGGCCATCCTGAAAGGCTCATCCGGAGTGAAAGCGAGCGTGCGTGTGCCCATCCAGCGATAGTTGCCTTTTATCGCGGGCTGAACGGTCAATGGCCCCTGCGCCAATTCGGTGGGGGCTGCCTGCAGAGCGGTCATGGGCTGGTTAAACGTGACCGTGATAGTCTGAACGTCCTGGCTGAAAGCCACAGAGCCCTGGGGAGAGACGGAAACGATTCGCAAGGGATCCGCGGCCTGGCAAAGCGCTACAGCAAATAGTAAGGCGCAGAAAATGCTTCGCATATTCGACTCCTGTGTGATAATGATGCAGCACGGGTATCCATCGAATAAAACGGACGTTGTGAAACACCTGGCGGTGTTTGATTAAAAAGCCGAAACAGCTCAAGCGCTCAAAGCGTGGAATAAAGCCTTCGATCCGCTTCCTACAAACCTGTCTGCACCACATACACCTGTGGAACACCGGTCGCGTCCGATGTGTAGCAGGCAAAACGTCCGCTGGCGCTCAAGGTCGGATGCACATGGCTGTATTGCCCCGCTTGTTCATTCATGCTCGCGTTTGGCCAGCACAAAAAAGTGGCCTCACCACTTGACAGATGGATCAGAATGAGCGGGTTCTTGTGCGGGTCCTGGCCGTCGCTGAGAAACCAAAGGCCGTCCCTGGAGGAGATGCCGTGTCCAAGCCGGATGGCATCATGATGGTAGTACTGCTTCCAGTCATCGCCATTCTGATCGATGGAACAGATCGCCACCGGCGTCCAGTCAGGCACAGATTTTTTGTAAAAGAAAAAGCGCCGCCCGTCGGCGGACCAGGTTTCGTGAGTCGCCCTGAACCCATAGGGCATGATCAGAAATGGTCTGGTTCGGCCGGTTTTCAGGTCCGCGATCCAGGTGCGCGCTCGTTTTTCCATGGGCAGAGTCATATCATTCTGCGTGTCCGGGCCCGGCACAAAGGTGATCAGATCCGGATTGGTCGGACAGAGGAGCGGATGAGAAAGAGGGCCGGCTTTCCACATCACTCCTTGCACAGCGCCGTTCTCCAAATCGATGCGATAGAGGCCGATGCCGGAATCGGTTTTTGTGGTCACCACGGTAAACCGGGCGTCTGCAGAAAACGAGCTGGAAAAGCGCAGCGGTGTGGAAAATTTTCCGTTGAAATCCATCCACACCGTCTCGCGCCTGTTTTTTACATCGGTTTTGTACAGGATATTGTCATGGATATAGCAGACGCTTTTGCCGTCCGGATGAATAGTGAAACTGAAAGGGGCCAAATCCTGCTTTTCACTGACCGGGACGATCTCACCGTTGCGCAGATCGGCGCGATACACCTGCCAGGACCCGGAACGTTTGGAGCCGAACACGACATAGCGGTCGTCCGCTGTAAAGGGTTGGCGTTCAAAATAGACCGCCACACTGGCGGAATCATGGCTGGTGATCTGCCAGACCAACCGGCCGGTAACCGGATCGGCTTTTTTTATCCATTCAGCCTTGGGCTTTGATTCAGCCGGGTTCAGCAGCAGGCCCACCAGAGCGCCGGCCAGCCACCATCCTCCCGTTTTCATAAGGGCCCCTTTTCCGCCGGATCCATGCCCGGCAGGATTGTCTGCCATAAACGAACCGGTCAAACGAGACACGCCTCGACCGTTCAACTCAGTCGACGATTTTCTCCAGCGCCGTTAGCTGTACAGGCCCCATCAAACCGGAGGGCATGGGCGGCCAGGCCGAAGCGTCAAAAGGCTTGTATTTGGTGTTGACGATGTTGATGTCGTAAAACTTTTTCCACTGAACGCCGTGACGGTCCATGCTCGCGATGCGATTGGCCGCCAGATTGGCCACATCGATGGTCAGCAGGTTTTCTCCCGCTTTCAATTCGGCATCATCGATCTCACACTCAAAAGGCAGGGACCAGCAGGTGGCGATCATTTTCCCGTTCAGGAACACGCGGGCGCTTTCGCCCACGGCCCCCAGCTTGAGCCGCCACAGGGCCGCCGCACGATCCGGTTTAAAAAATCTTGTCTGATAACGCGCCTCGCCGCTAAAGTCCTTTGCGTTGCGCAAAGGCCATCCGGTCCATGAGGACAGAGCATAGACCGTTATGGAATCCGCCTGCACCTGCGGTTCTCCGTCCAGGAATCGCACTTGCCAGGGACCGGCGATCTCGAGCACTTGGTCTGTTTCGCGCAGCGGCGCAGGAGAGGGCGCCGTAGGCTTGTTCGCATTTGCAAGAAGAATGCAACTCTGGCCGGGCTTGAGAGAAAGATAGACTCTTTTTTGCGCGTCCATGGAGGCCGGGCCACTGTGGCCGGTCAGTGGATTGTACAGCGTCAGCGCAGCGCATTCGGCGGCCGGCTGGATCCATTCCGCCACCGGCTGATCGCCGAGGTTGGCGATGAAATAGATTCGCTGGTTGCCCGTTACCCGCCGTATGTAGGACAAGCCTTTGCCGGCCAGGGCTTCGCCAGGAAGGGACCGCTCCGCCAGGGCGGCGGCGAGATCCGTTTTCACGCCCATGACCAGCATCTGGTCCTTGCTTTTTTTCAATCGAGCCCGTCTCTGCTCGAGCCGGCCGAGCCCAGGAACATCTTCAGGCAGGTGATTGCAGAACACCACCGTTGCCCCGGCTTTGATCAGTGCGGCAAGTTTTTCCATGGTCTCTTCCGGCATATACCGGCAAGGGGGCACCACCAGCATTCGAGCCTGACACCCTTTGGTCTGCAGTTTCCCTTTTCGGCACACGACATCCTGCAACTGGCGGTCAGACAGGTAATCAAACTGATACCCTCGCTCCTGCAGCCAGGCAGCGGTGGTATAACATTCTGTGTCATAAAGCCAGCGATGCGGATTGTGCACCTGCAGCCGCAGCTGGCCGTCCTCGCCGGATTTCGTGGACCAGATATCATGCATCGGGAAATAGAGCAAAACGTCCGGGTCCGCCTGGCCCTGCTGCAACAACGACTGACATCGGCTGATGTAACGGTTGAGTTCAGGAAGGTCGCGCCAGAAGGGATTGAACGGATCAAACTGTGTGGAGGCATAGAACATCCACCCCGGATAGGCGGCGTCCGCCGGCGAATAGGTCATTCCATGAAAAAAAACATGATTGATTCCGGCCACGAACAGACGATCCACCTCGGGCTTGACCTGAGACAGGCTGACCTTAAAATGTTCAGCCAGCCAGGTGCAGGTTTCCGAGGCGATCAGCCTTTTTCCAGCCACATGGCCTGCAGAAGAGGCAAACTTGTTGACCAGAAGATCGGGCTTGCCGGACTGGGGGAACACGGTGCTGTCGATGCGCAGGCCGGATATGGGAAGCAGGCTGGAACCAAACACTTCGGTTTCCGGGATGTCCGCCGCGCTGTAGAGATCCAAGAGATTGCCCGGACTGCCGTGCGCCTGATTGCGGGTGATGGTTTTATATCCGTGAGACCACTGCACCCATGGACGAGTAAAATTTTCCAGCAGCAGATCAGACACGGTTTCGCGAAAATCGCAGAGCACGCGGCCTACGGTCTCTTGT
The DNA here is from genome assembly GCA_964554965.1 of uncultured Cytophagia bacterium. Classification (GTDB taxonomy): domain Bacteria; phylum Zhuqueibacterota; class Zhuqueibacteria; order Residuimicrobiales; family Residuimicrobiaceae; genus Anaerohabitans. The sequence continues at coordinate 7,359 of CAZKQR010000160.1, forward strand.
CCGGCAGCGCCGTAAAAGGCGTGCAGCCATTGGCTGAAATCATAGCCGCGGCGTTTGCTGAATTCCGCCATAAACTCTTCTGTGCCGTTGCAGCCGGTGGCTTCGAACGAATCGTGATAAAAGGCGCGTGGCATCGGCCCTGAATATCCACTCAGGGCGCTGTCGAACCGGGCTAAATAAGTGCGCACGGCACGGGAGGACAGGTAATCGATCACCCACCCCTCGCCGCCCGGCGCCGCCCGTTTGACCCGCATGCGCGTCGGCTTTTCCAGCAGCGCAAAATATCCGGCGTTGCCAATGGAATCCACCGCAACGATCCGTTCGCCGGTTTGTTTCGCTTCCCGCAGAGACGCGTATCTTTTCACGCGCCAGGCTTTTGCCGCGTCCTGCTGCCGGATCCAGGGTCCACCGTAAGGCCAGCCGGTGCCGACGGTCATGTCCACTCCCAGGCCCAACCTGCCGGCCTCCTTGACCGTATGCGAGAGCATGGCCAGCCAGCGCTCGCTGAGAAACGGAATAAAGCGACCCTCCTCGCCGCGGACGCCGTAGATGGGTATGATATGCACGCCGCCGAAACCGGCTTGCTGATAGAGCTGCAAATTATGAGTGAGGTTGGCCTCATCCACAGCGCTGCCCATCCACCACCAGTAGACCCAGGGCCTGGTCTCTTGAGACTCGACGCATTCTGCCGTCGACTGGGCAGCGATAGACCCGGCATACAGACAGAGCAGCAGCAACAGACATATTTTTTTCATACGCATTCCTGTTCGTATGGCTGAGTGAAAAGTGATCCTACTTGAGCACAGGGAACCAGTCTCTTGCGCCGGCCGGACCATCCTGGGCCTGTGTTCTATTTAAACGGCTCGAGAAATTTTAAGAACTCTTTGGCCGTGCGGTCCAAGTTCTCGATAGAGCCGCCGCCATCCAGCACTTCGCACATCTCGTAGGCGATGTAACCCTGATAGCCGATCTCCTTCAGCGCATCAATGAATGTTTTGTAATCGATGATGCCTTCGGGATCGGTCATGGCCGTCGCGCGAATGACGTCATCCTGGCGCAGATAATTGGTCAACTCGTTGGCATAGTGATAGCGGGGATGCCGCCGGTACTGCGCGCAGATCGTATGCACCAGATAGGGTTTCATTGTGATCACCGACTGACGGATCTCCTGCGGCGTCAATCCCTCCAACGTCGGCGACCAGGCGTCCCAGCCGGCCAGAACATTGGGAAGATTGACCTCTTTGAGCAGCCAGAACATGGCCTCATGATGCAACGCGATATCATGATGGTTCTGCACCACCAACGTGACGCCGTACTTGGCCGCCTCTCGGCCCGCCAGTTTCAAACCCTCCAGCACCTGGCTGTACTGCTTGTCATAAGGAATGCCCGGACGTTCATAGCCGGTAAAGATGCGCACCATGTCGCAGCCGAGATCACGAGCCAGCCGTGCGACCTCGCCGACATAGGCCGCCTGAATATCGATGTTGGGAATGCCGGGCTTGTCGATGCCGGCGGTGAAATCAGAATAGCCGGCCAGACAGACCAGCTTGAGATCCAGCTCAGCCAGGCGAGCTTTGAGCTTTTTTCGCGCCGCTTCATCATAATCCAGCGGCGACAGGTGCGGCCGTTTAGCCATGATCATCACACTGTTATAGCCCAGCTCTTTGGCCTTGAGGAGAAATTGATCCAGGGTCAGTTGCGCCTGACCGCGCCAGAGCCCGGCATAGCCGATGGAATGCAGGCAGGGCTTGACGGAGAAATCCTTGCCCTGCCCGGTGGGCGTCTTTTGCGCCCAGACGACGGCGGTACACAACCAAATCCCGAGAAAGAACGATAGCCGTTTCATTTGCTTTCCTTTATCTGAGTTGATCTGAATCAGTGCGTCTTGCGGATGACTCGAGCGGTTGCGCCAGGCCCTAGTGCGCCGGTGAGTGAACAAAAAGAAAAATC
>CAZKQR010000161.1:0-9239 GCA_964554965.1 uncultured Cytophagia bacterium
GATGGCGGTAAAGTCGACCAGCATGTAGCTGTCGGCGTTTTTGCTGGCATACGCATATATTTTTTGCTGCACCGTGATGCCGGTCTCCCAGGAAAAGCGGATCAGCAGCATCACGTCAGATGGGAGGGTGGGATCTATTTCATCATAGTCCTGCCTGGGCGCTTGCACCACTCCGTCGACCATGGTCTGCGGCGGTTTGCGACGGACAACGAGCTTGAAACGCAGCGGTTCCCCGGCGTTTTTAGCGCCGCCGGGATGGACCATCAGGCTGCTGTTCACCGTGCCCACCACATAGGGATAGGTGATGCCGGTATATTCTCTCCAGTTGGTCATGCCGTAGCATAGACCGGCCATGCGGCCGGTGCCGTTCATCATGCGCACTTCGCCCACCAACTTTTCACGCCAGTGATTGCCGGGCCAGACATAGGATTCCTCCCACCCGCCACTGGGAATGTCCTGATCCTGATGCCACAATTCGCCGACGCGAAGGTTCTTCTTCGCTTTGTCCGCGAACGCTTCAATGGAAAAAGCGAACACCATCGCTGTCAGGGCGAGGATGATCGTTAGACGGTTTGCCTTCTGCATAAGGATACTACCTCCTGAATGATAACTTGCCGTAAAGACCGGATCCGCCATTAAAGTTGGAAATTCAGAGAAAACCGATTGACCAGACCGAATACGCCGAAATCGGTGGCCGCATAGTTGAACTCAACCTGCAGGCCTTGTACCGCGGTGCGAATGCCGACGCCGCCGGAGTAGGACTCTTCATCGTAATTGAGCTTGTAACCACCGCGCAGGCTGAACAAGTTGTTGTAGACGTATTCGAGGCCAAAGTGCATCCTTTCCGAGTAGTCCTTGGGATGCAGGGCGTCGACGGCCAGGGTCAGAACATGCTGGGGATGATCCGGAAGCAGCAGCTGGTTCACATCCATGGCCACGCCAAAGCGAAAAGTCAGCGGAATCGGTTTGTTGGCAAAGTTCTGCACCGACATGCCGATGCGGATGTTTTTATAACCCGAGTTGTAATAGGTGCCAAAGTCATAGGCCACCGCATCGGTTTCATTTTTAACCTGACGGGTATTCTCGAACTCGGTGCGCAGATACTGCCACACCTGGCTGGCGGCCAGATCCTGATAGGCATATTTCATCTGCCCGCCGAGGGAGAAACGGTCGGTGATGCCGATCGCGTAGCCCAGCCCTACGGCATACTCGCCGGCGGAAAACGTGCCCTGGCTCTGATACCCCTCCCAGGCGTGCGCATCCACGATGGTGCGCTCCATGGCGCCATAATCCACCGCGATATAGTCGGCGATGAGAACGCCGTAACGCCCGGTGTTGTAGGTCAACACGCCGGATTTATGATCGATATCGACGATCCAGTTGTTTTGGTTGATCGCCAGTGCCACGCCCTCGATGCCGGCACATCCGGCCGGATTGTAAAAGATCGCGTTGGGATCCCCGCTGATGGCGATGAAGGCATCGCCCATCCCGGCGGCGCGGGCGCCGATGCCGAGTTTGAGGAATTGCATTTTACTCTGCGCCACTTTTTTCATCTGCGCTTCCGCGGTCACGGCCAAGCACAGAACGGCGAAGAGACAGATAAAGCGTTTATATTTCATCACACATTCTCCAAGACAATGAGGGTTTCCGCAGACCGTTTATTTGCCGAAATCCATGTTGAGGCGCATGCCGAAAAAGACCTGCACCGGACCGCCGACGCGATAGTAATAGTTCACGCCCGGTTTTTCTTTCGGATACACCAGGTGCGATTGTTTGTATTGGCCGATGCGATCGCCCGACTTGAGCGAGGCGTAGTATTGATAGATTTCGCTTCCCGGATTTTCCGCCAGTCCGTCCAGCGCGCCGATGTTGAGCAGCTTGCGGTTGAACGGATTGTGGACCTCGCTGTACACCGAGGCGCTGACGCCGAAAAAGTTGAGCTCCTTGCTCAAATAGAAATCGTTGCTGAATGAATTGGTCCATTGCAGGTTGTTGCGGACAAACGGGCTGTTGGTCGGATTCCAGGTGTGCCTGGCGCCCTCTGCCCAGGAGAGAATGGCGTTGAGCCGCCAGCCGCCGAAGAGTTGGCTGCCGAGCACCCGCGGGCCCCAATCGGACGGCGTGTGAATGTCCACGTTGGCCAGCACGCTGGGGATCCAGTCCCACAGCACTTCGTCGGGATAGGAGAATTTCGAATAGGTGGAGAGGTTTAGCGGATCGCCATCGACAAACAGGTTTTCATAGCCGATCTGGCCGACCTTGCTGCCGCTGAATTCGGTCTGGATCCAGCCGGTGACAAAACGGCCCAACCGTTTGTACAGGCGCAACTCCCAGCCGATGATGTCCTCGTAGGTCTTGTTGGACCAGGTGTAATAGCGCCGGGTGGGATTGGGCGAAAAGATATTTTGATAGTACACCGAGCCTAATTCGTCGGTAACATCTTTATAGTACACCGAGGTATGGACGAGAAATTGGTCGAACAGAACCTGTTCATAGCCGAGCTCGTACTGGACGGTTTTCTGCGGCTTGAGATCGGGATTGCCGCGCCATTCGATGGGTGAATCCATTCTCGGATGCGTGATAAAACCGTAGCGGTAGCTGTTGCTCGGAGCGTTGTAAGCGTGACCATAGTTGAAATAGATCTTGCTGCTGGCGGTCATGGGATGCGAGATGCCCAGCCGCGGACTGATGCGAAAATATTTTTTACTCGGCGACGCTTGCATGCTGTCCAGATTGGTCCACATGTCCTCCATGTACCAATAATTGGAGAACGGATCACTCTGATCATAGGAATTGGCGTTGGCGTCGAACAGTTCGCCGCGCAATCCGAAATTTCCGGTCAGACCGCGGATCTCCAGCCGGTCCTGAAGGTAGAGGCCGCCGTACTGTGGTTTTTCCGTGTAACGGATGGCACGGTCTTCCACCGCGGTGCGGATCTGATAAAAATCACGGCGGATCAGGCTGGGGCTGAAATAAATACCGGTTTTGATCTGATGGTATTTGTTGACCTGACTGGTCAGATCGGCGCGGGCGGTCATGGACCAGCCATACGAGTTGTCGGATTCACCGCTGGAGGCGTTCAAGTTGTATTTGCCGGTTTGATCGTAGACAGACCGTCCCGGTATCATCCATCCGTCCGGCGCCTCATCGTAGGAGCTGGACGGAAACCACAGCTGATCGCCTGCATAAAAGGTGGTGTCCTTGGCGACGTAGCGGCCGGTGGCCGGGTTCCAGTACCCTTTAGCCTTTAACGTATCCGAGGTGATCTTGTAATATTCTGCATCAATGGTTTTTATCTTGGTCGTGTCGCGGTCCGGCCCCTGACGGAAATCATAAAATCTCTCCATACGGGAGACGCGGACTTCGTAAAAAGTTTTCGGCGACAGCGTGTGCACGAAATTCAACCCCCAGTTCGTGGTGCGGATATCGCCCAGCGGGTAGTTGGAATTACCGTACCACCCGCCGCCCCCGGAGCGCATCACATAGGCGTCGTTGCCGCGTTCAGAGGCGGTGACCCCGGTGCCGCTTTCATTGGCCAGCATGCCCATGACCATTAACCGCATATTGCTGGCCGGACGATAGGTCAGCTTGAGCGTGGTGTTGTCTTCGCCAAAGTGATTGCGCAGTCCGGGATGTTCATAGGCCATGTAATTGGTGCGATTCGACAACATAAAGCTGGTGTTCTTCAACAGCGGGCCAACCAGCGGCAACGATCCGCCCGGCATGGGTCCGCTGACCGTTCCGTCTACCACGTAATCCGGCCGGTTGCCCTCTTCGCGGCCGCGATGCTGCCAGCGCCACAGTTCGCGATTTTGATTCGGCGACCGATCGTTGGTGGAATCCTTGTCGGTCAGATTTTTTTCAGCGTAGACGATCCAGCCGTCAAACTTGTCCTGCGGCAGTGGAAACATTTGCGCCAGCTTGGCGGAATCAAAGGAGAAATCGCTGCCGTACATCAGATAATATTTATCCTCGGTGTATTGCTTGGGTCCGTCGTATTTGTAGCCCGCGGGTCTGTACCGTCCATCGATCAACACGTTGTATCGGCTGCCGCCCTCACTGGTGGTGACATTGATGATGCCTGAACGCAGGTCGCCGTATTCCGCCAGAAAACCACCGGTTTGAATCGAGATCTCTTCGATGGAGGTCCGGTTGTAAGAGAGGAACGGCACATTAAAGACGTTGTCCTTGAGCGAAAAGCCGTCGAGATAGGCCATGACCTGGTCCGAACCACCGCCGCGGATGTTCACTTTGTTGTCGTAGGAGCTGACCGAGACGCCGGGCGTCAGGTTCATCAACTCTTGGATGGTGTTCACCGGAAGGTTGGCCGTCTCCTCTTTGCTCATAACGATCTGGCTGGAAGAAACATCCAGCTGCACCACTTCTTTCTGAGCCGTGATGGTCACACTCTGACCATCGATGGCCATCTCCTTGAGAGTAAAGTTGAGGGTGACGGTGCGATCCAATTCCACGCGCACGTTGGTGATCGTCTTGGCTTCATAGCCCACCATGCTCGCCTTGACGGCGTAGGTTTCCGTGGGAATGTTCAGGATGTAGTAAAAGCCCTCCAGATCCGCCACCGCTCCAAGGCGGCCGTCAAACGGCACGATCTTGTTGCCCCGCCAGATGCCTTCGACCATCACGTTGGCGCCGATCAACGGCTCGCCGGTGCGAGCGTCTTTGATCGTTCCCGAGAGTTTACCGTTGGCCGCCCAGATCAGGGACGGACAGGAGAGGATCCAGAGACACAACAACACTCTGCTGCTTTTTCTTCTTCTTTCCATAATCTCGCCAGTTGGTTGAGTAAATAGGATGGCATCCGCCATGTGCGGCTGCAACGAATTGATCTTTGTTAAACACGCTTGCCTGCAACGCGGTTGTGAAGAGGAACGTTGTGCTGGATGATGGTTCCTGCGGCCGCGTCTCAGCGGATCGATTACTCTGAAGACGGACCGCACGAGCCGCGTATCACCAAATACGGATCGATGGTCAGTTCCATATCAGGGGATACGCTATCGGGATGGTTCAGCTGCTGAAGCAGGGTGGAGACCGCGTTTTTGCCGATCTGTTCGACCGGTTCGCGTACGCTGGTCAGGGAAGGCCGAGTAAGAGCCTCAGAATACAAATCGCCGAATCCTATCACCGAGATTTCATCCGGCACCTTGATCTGTTTGTTGGCCAGGATGTTGATGATGTTCAGAGCAATGGGATCGTAAAAACTAAAGATCGCCGTCGGACGCTGGGGCAGCGCCAGGATTTCATCCACAACGCGGTGATCGTCCGCCGGATGCAACTCATTATGCCAGACCAATTCCTTCCGGTACTCTACGCCGTGATCTCTGAGAACCTGCTGGAAGGCGTGCAGTCTTTCCTGGCTGCTCGATGACGCGCTGCCGTGGGTGACCACGGCAATGCGGCGATGGCCGAGTGAGAGAAGATAATTCGTCGCCAGCTGTACGCCCAGCGCGTTGTTGACCTGAATGGTCGTGCCTTCGACTTCCAACGGTCTGCGCCAGAGGAAAACATGCGGCATGCCGGAGTCTTTCAGCTCTTTGGTGCGCAACGCCATAGCCGGATTGGGTTTGTCCGGGACCAGGAAAATGAGACCATCGACATAATGGGTGGCGATCAGAGACGCATAGCACGAATGGGGATCGGTTTTGGAAATGATCTCATCGTCGAAAATCATGATATTGTTTTTCTCATCATGCGCGGCCTGGGCAATGGCCTTGAGCGCTCGGGCGGAGTATTCGCTTTTAAACAGATCATAGGCAGAAGAGGTGACGATGCCGAGAATGTTGGAGCGGCTGGTTGAAAAAGCTTTGGCAAGTCGATTGGGGGAGTACTTTAATTCTTTGGCAGTGGCCAGGACCACCTGGCGGGTGTTTTCACTGATTTTAATCGGACTGGATTTATCGTTGAGAACGAGGGAGACCGTCGCTTTGCTGACGCCGGCCTTTGCTGCAACATCGGCGATGGTGATGGTCGGCCAGCGTCGTTTGCCTTTTTCTTTCGCCATGATCATGGGCATTCTGCCGATCGGTTTGTTCTGCATGTCCTGTCAGCCATCCTCTGCGCTCTTGCTGAAGATAAAGTGCGAAGGAACTAACTTGGTTAATCCGTTTTAACTAAACCGATTTAGAAAGTAGTAAAGGATAAGGAAAATTCATTTAAATGTCAAGAAATTTTTCTCTGTCGTTCAAATCTGTGGTTTTTTTCAGGCAAACCGGCCGGAAAAAAGTGCTCAGTGTTATACAAAATATTGTAGTAACAGCCATTGTTCAAAAAGGACTTGACATTTATGCCAAGGTTAAGTATGATTAGAGGAAGATAACCGTTCAAGCTAAATCAGTTTACTAACCGTTGTAACACTTACAAATTTGTGTAAATCAGAAATTCCAGAATAAGGAGCCGCATGAAAACAAAAAAATACTCTCGTTTGTTGACCGTTATGTGGCTGTTCTGCTTGTCTACAGTCCATGGGACCACTCCGTCGTCTGCCATCCGTGATAATGCCTCTGTGGCCGTCCAGGGAGGATGGAACTATGACCGCCTGCTGGATGCATCCGTTGCCTTTGCCAACCAGATCATTCTTCATGCCCCTGATCGATACGGTAAAAAATCGACCCCGCTCTGGTTGGCGGTGCTGAATCCTGATGCGCCGGGTTTGATTCAGGAAAAACCAGCCAATTGGCAGTCCTATTGGGACGCAGAAGACTATGTGATGACCGCCCAGGGGAGCAATCTCTATCGCGATATGACGACTCTGGCAGCGTTTCAGCATCTGTCCCGGCTGACCGGCGATACCCGCTATCAGCAGACGACGGCCGATTATCTCGCCTTTTTCCTCAAAAATTTGCCCCATCCCTTCACCGGGCTCTTTCCCTGGGGCGAGCACATGTCCTACAATACAGTACGCGATACGCTTTACGCCAGCCGCCACGAGCTGGAACATGATGTCCCCGAGTGGGAGATGCTGTGGCGCAGCGACTCTATCGCGGTAAAACGCGAGATAGAGGCCATTCATCGAATCAGCATCTACGACAAAGAAAACTTTTTCTACGACCGCCACGCCAACTATTACAGCGGCGCTTTTGATCCTGCTCCGGTACGCGGCGCGTATATCAAACACTCAGGGCTCTTTGCTTACAGCTTTCTGTTCCTCTACAGCAAGACCCATGATCCGCGCCATCTGGAATGGGCGCGTAAAACCGCTGCGCTGTACTGGAACCACCGTGATCGCAAAACCGGTTTGGTTCCGGGCACGATTTCGCCCACCGGCGCCTCCGGAAATTCAGAATCGCAGCTGCTTTTAGCCCACTATCTTTTGCGCGGCCTTTCCTTTTATCCGGATTCGCTGATCAAGGACCAGGCGATCCAAATGATCGACGCCGTGTTGAAATATGGCTTTGATCCGGCGGATGGCAGCTTTGCCGGCCAGATCGTTCCCGCCACAGGACAAGCCCTGGGCAAAACCACAGCCTTCGGTCAAGGAGAGCCCGCTGAGTCTTACCGTCTCTCCGCGTTGCTGCACGCTTACCGTCTGACCGGTGAAGCGCGCTTTTTACAGGCGTTGCAAGCCCGGTTGCAGTCGATCAGCCGAATGCCTTTGCCCGGCGGTGTAACCCCGCAGGTCGCCGGTTCATTGATCGATCTGTTTGTTGATGTGTACCGAATCACCGGGGAAAAAGAATATTTGCAGTTCGCCAGAAGTCTGGCTGATTGGTCTTTGCACAACCTGGTGCGCAGAGACCTGATCATCGAGTCGAGCGCCGGCTGTGTCTACCACAATTACAGCCGTCCCGGCGTGCTCTTGTCCGCCTGGCTCAGGTTGTATGAAACCGAACGCGCTCAGCCCTTGCACTGGACCACCCGCGACACCCATCCAGCGCAAGGAGGGATCATGCTGGTGAACGCCACGGCCATCAGGGAGCTGGATGAGATCACTCTTGAGGCCACGTTCAAGAACGGAAAAATAGTTCGCACAAGCGCAAAGCCGGTCCGCGGCAGCTATACATTCGCCTTACACTATTCGAAAAAATCGAGTCAGGGCCCTGTCCGCCTGTGGTTTTTTACCAAGGGTGACAAGAGCCCGCTGGATCACGGTGAAGTGCTGGTGGTCGACAGCGCCGGACCGCAGATCCGCTCCATGGATTTTCCCGCCTGGATTCCGCAAAATAGAGAGTTTCGCGGCAAGGCTCAGGTGAGTGATTCGGCAGGAATTGTTCAAGTCATTTGTCATTATCAAGCCGGAGATGGCCTGTCCGGCCAGGTGAACGGCATAGCGGATCCCAGTAATGCAGAGCTGTTCACTTTTGTTTTTCCGCCGCTGGCAGCGAATTCCGATCGCGTGATCCTCCATCTGGAGGCTGTGGGCAATCCGGCCTATCCAATGACCACCCGTTCAGCGCAGCAAACTGTGGTGCTGGCCAAGGCTGAAGTGATCGCAATCAACACTCCATCCGGCTTGACGAAGAGCCTCCCCAGCAGCCTGGAAAGCCTGAGCCTCAAAGCGGATGGGACGCTGTCGGCTGCAGCAGGCGCTGTGGATCTCTCTTGGCTCCCTGTGGTTCCCAGTGAAATGGCCCATGGACTGCCGGAAATACTTTTACCTGGCCTGGTTTCCATTCAGCCGGTAGAAGGATGGAAGGGAGATAAAACCCAACTATCCTTGATACGCCACTATGAGCAGCGCGACCTCGAGGCCATGCTGCCGGCCACGCTTGCCACTTACCAATGGCGGGGTGGATCGTGGCAGCCGGTCGCGCAGGCCCGAGTCGACCATGCGACCAAACAGATCACCATACCCTGCAAAGAAGGCGGATTATTCGCTTTCGGCGGACAATCCAGAATGGGTTGGCGCCGTTCGTTTAACGGCGCTCTGCTCAGTTCTCCGGCGGCGGCCCGTCTGGATCAGCAGGGCACCTTGGCCATTATTCTGGATACGCGTGATGCCGACAGGGTGCTTTACGCCATGGATGGAGAAGGCAGGACGCTCTGGACTCATGAGGCCGGCGCCATGCAGTCGTTTCCAACTGTTGCGGATCTGGATCAGGATGGTTTGGATGAGATCCTTGTCGGCGGCCCCCGGTTAACCGTGTTGCAGAGCAACGGGCAAGTGCGCTGGCAGGCGCCATTGCCAAACGCCTCATCACCGGTGGTGGGAGACATCACCGGAACCCGTGCGCCGGAGATCGTTGCGGTCAGCGAAGACGGAATAGTGGCCGCCTTTACCATCG
>CAZKQR010000162.1:0-9221 GCA_964554965.1 uncultured Cytophagia bacterium
CGCCGTCTCTTTGATCGTGGTGCACAGCGGTTGGAAATTTCAATCTGTGCTTTTCGCCTCAGTGCTGCTTCTCTACTGGGCTGCCATGATGCTGATCCCAGTGCCCGGCTACGGAGCCGGCATATTGACTCCAGAGGCAAATCTCGCCTCCTATATCGATCGCCTTTTGCTCCCCGGCAGTTTCTGCTGCTTTGTTTTCGGCGACAACGAAGGGCTGCTGAGCACTCTTCCGGCCATCGCCACCTGCCTGTTGGGAGCGCTGACCGGCCATTGGCTACGCAGTGGCCACACAGCGCAAAGCAAAACCAAGGGGATGCTCCTGGCCGGCCTGCTGGCCCTGGGTCTTGCCCTGATCTGGAATCTGGTGTTTCCCATCAACAAACTAATCTGGACCAGCTCCTACGTCCTGTTCACCGGCGGCTTGAGCCTTTTGCTGCTCTGCCTGTTCTATTATATCATGGATGAAAAAAAACAACAGCGATGGGCCTTTCCATTCATCGTCATCGGTCTGAACGCCATCACCATCTATCTGGTTCAAGATCTATTCCAGTTCAGCACGATCACCGATATCTTTGTCCACGGTTTTATCGATTCATTGGGCGATTTTCGCACGGCTTTTTACATCGCTGCGACGCTGCTGGTCAAATGGCTCTTCCTGTATTTTCTTTATCGACAGAAAATCTTTCTCAAGGCGTGACCGATCGATCCGTTATTGGGCTGTCCAAAGCCAGGCCGGCCCTGTGGTCATCCGGAATGTCAACAACCCCTTTTCTCCTAACTGTACGAGATAGTTATGTCTTCCAGTTTACGTTCCAGAATCATCGGATCGATCGTGCTGCTGATCGGTCTCAGCCTGCTTTTCCGTAACTTTCACATCGGCCAAATGCTGCTGCTGACCGGTGCACTGCTTTTTCTCGCTGCTGCGCTCTTTTTCTGCCGTTCCTACTTGCAGCGCGAAACCGACTGGTGGATGATTCTGCCCGCTGGATTGTCGTTCACCATCGCTGTGACCTGGTTGCTCTCCTTCGCCGGGATATTGCCCGTTGGGCTCGCAAACGTCATTTTTCTCGCCGGTGCCGCTCTCTCCTGCTGGGCGATTCGGATGGAAAAGACGCACCGCCCCTATTCCGCAGTGGCCCTGTACCCGGCTCTGCTGCTGACAGCCGGGGCGCTGTTGGCCTTTCTCTCCTATCAAAATGTCCTCCGGAGTGAATGGATCGTGCCTACTCTGCTGTTTCTTACCGGTCTATTACTGGTTTTTCGCAACTGGAGCAAACGCGACCGGTGAACGAACAACGCCTGGAGACCGACTCCCGTCCGGCTCACGCCAATCGCACCATCGGCCTGCTCTCCCTTGGTCATTTCACCAATGACACCTATACGGGCTATCTGGCGCCGCTGTTGCCGCTGCTGGTGCAAAAAATCGGATTTTCTCTTACGCTGGCCGGGGTGCTGGTGTCGATTCAAGCCATCGCCTCTTCGCTGCTGCAGCCGGTCTTTGGCATGCTCAGCGATCGTCTGCGCCGGCCGCTGCTGGTGGTGATCGGTCCGCTGATCACCGCTCTATTGCTCAGCGCCATTGGCCTGGCGTGTTCATGGACGCAGGTGGCCTGTCTGATCGTTCTAGGCGGGCTGGGCACAGCGGCCTTTCATCCCCAGGCGGCCAGCCTCACCAGCCGTTTCAGCGGCGGCCGCAAAGGACTGGCCATGTCCGTCTTTGTCACCGCGGGCAGTGCCGGCCATGCCATGGGACCGATCTTTATCCTGTCTGTGGTCACCCTGTTTGGTTTGCACTATTCGTGGATCACGGTGTTCTGGGGAGCAGCGGTCGCTTTTCTGCTCTGGCGTTTTCTACCCTCCACCCTGCCGGCCGCTGTGCCTGCTCATGCATCGCCACATGCCATGGGCCGCAGTGGAGGAAAGACCTTGCTGATCGTGATCTGGTTCATCGTTTTTTTGCGCGCCTTTGTGATTGACAGCTTTTTGGCCTTCAACCCTCTTTTCCTGCACCAGAAGCAGTATTCGGTCATGCTGGCCGGCGCCGCCAACACCATTTTTGAAATCAGCGGATCAGCAGGTACGCTGTTGGGTGGGCCGATTTCTGACCGGTTCGGACGAAAGAGCGTCATCCTTTTTTCTCTGCTCGGCTCGATTCCGCTGTTATGGCTTTTTTTGCACACCAATGGCATTCCGGCCCTGGTCTATCTCGGTCTCGCCGGCGCCATACTTTATTCTTCGGTGCCGGTCACGATCATCATGGCGCAGGAGCTGTTCCCCCATCGATCCGGCGCCGTCTCTTCACTGACCATGGGATTTGCCTGGGGCATGGCCGGCCTGCTGCTGACGCCCTTTGGCGCGATCGCGGAAAAAATCGGCCTTGGGCCGGCGCTGCAGGGCATGGTCATCATTCTGCCGCTGGCCTTTCTTTTTGCGGTTTATCTGCCGAATCAAAAGAGAAAAACAGTATGAAGGACAAATCATTAGCTCTGCTCCCTTCCGTTGACCAGTTGTTGGTGCAGCCTCAAAGCGAGGCGTGGATTCACCGCTTCTCGCAGCCTTTTGTCAAGGAGATGCTCCAACAGGCGCTGCAGGATTATCGCACCCGGCTTGCAGCAGACCAAACGCCCGCACTTTGCTCACGGCAGGCGATCATCGAGTGGGTGCTTGAGAAAGTGGCGGAAGGAATCGACCGCTTTGCACAGCCGAATCTCAAACCGGTCATCAATGCAACAGGCGTCATCCTGCACACAGGCCTGGGCCGTGCGCCCTATGCCCGGGCGGCGCGCGACAACGTGACTCGAATCATGGCCGGCTATTGCAATTTAGAGTTGGATTTGATCAACGGTGAGCGGGGCGAGAGAAACGACGCCATAGGCGGGCTTTTATGCCGGCTTACCGGCGCAGAGGCCGCGGTCATGGTCAACAACAACGCCGCAGCGGTGTTGCTCGCCTTGAATGCACTCTGCTTCGGCAAAGAGGTGATCGTGTCCCGAGGTCAACTGATCGAGATCGGCGGGTCATTCAGGTTGCCGGATGTGATGAAAAAAAGCGGCGCCATCATGAGAGAGGTGGGCACAACCAACAAAACCCGGCTTCAAGATTACCAACAGGCGATCACAAAAAACACCGGCGCGCTCTTTGTCGCCCATACGTCGAATTACCGGGTTTTGGGATTCACTGAGGAGGCTGAACTGGCGGAGCTGGCCTCGATGGCACACGCCCAGGGCATTCCGCTTATTCACGATCTCGGCGGAGGAGTGCTGCTCGATCTGCGGCGATATCAACTTCCTTATGAGCCCTTGGTGCAGGACAGCCTGGCTGCCGGGGTAGACGTGGTCACTTTTAGCGGCGATAAGGTGCTGGGCGGTCCGCAGGCAGGCCTTCTCGTGGGCAAGCGCACCTACATCGAACAAATTCTTCAAGACCCGATGATGCGCGCCGTACGCTGCGACAAACTGGTCTTTGCCGCCATGGAAGCCACTCTGCGGCTCTATTTCGCCCCGGACACATTGGCTGAAGAGAACCGCACTCTGTTCATGATCAGCGAACCCGTGGAGCAGGTGCAAAAACGGGCGCAAACGCTGCTCAACGCACTGACGGCAGAAGCACGAAGGCAATGGTCCGCGGATGTACAGGAGACCTTTGGTCAGATCGGCAGCGGCGCGCTTCCTCTGGAAAAAATTCCCAGTTGGGCTGTGGTGTTAACCCCGCCGCTGCGCAAAGCCGGCAGACTGGCGCAGCTGTTGCGCGAGTCTACGCCTGCGATCGTCGGCTATGTGCAGGATGATCGAGTGTTTCTCGATATGCGCACGGTCAGCGATGAAGAGGGGCGAAGCATGGCGGCTGTTGTCAACCAACTGGCCGAACGCCTTGCCCGGCCATAAACCGCTGTTTTTAGCTCAGATATTTTTTCCGCAACGCCACTTTGTCGACTTTGCCGACGCTGGTTTTTTCCAGCGCAGGCACGGCTTTGCTCTTGATCAGCAGCGCTTCGCGAACCAAAATCCCCTGATCCACATATTTCTTGACGTGCAAAGCCAATTCCCGGTCTGTGGCCTGCGCTTCGGGTTTGAGCACAATCAGCGCCAGCGGTATCTCCCCCCAATTCATATCCGCCTGCCCGATGACCGCTGCCTCAGCCACACCTGGATGGGCGCAGAGAATGTCCTCCAGTTCCAGAGAGGAAAGCCACTCGCCGCCGACTTTGATGATATCCTTGATACGGTCGGTGATGCGGATTGAACCGATGGCATTCCACGACGCCACATCCTGCGTATGCAGCCATCCGTTTGCCCAGAGCTTTTCCGAATTTTTGCTGTCCTTCAAGTACCCTGGCGTCAGCCAGGGCGTGCGCACAACGATCTCGCCGCAGGTCTTGTCATCTTTGGGGATCAGATCGCCCTTTTCATTGACCACCTGCAGGCGAACCAGGGCAGCGGGAGAGCCGGTACGGGAGCGCAATTCCGCCTGAACCTCCAGATCCAACTGCGCCTGAGCAGAGGTGATCTGAGCCAGACTCAGCACCGGACAGGTTTCGGACAATCCGTATCCGGCGAACACATCGATGCCGCGCTGCAGGGCCGCCAAGGTCAGGGATTTCGGTAAAGCGGCGCCGCCGATGACCACCTTCCATTTGCTCAGATCCACTTCCTTGGCCGATGGATCCTTGAGAAGCATGTTCAGGATGGTCGGCACACAATGGCTGAAGGTGACCTTTTCATCTGCCAGCAGTTTAAGCAGCATGTCCGGCGCATAACGTCCGGGATAGACCTGTTTGACGCCCAGCATCGTGGCGATGTAAGGCAACCCCCACGCGTGCACATGAAACATGGGTGTCAATGGCATGTACACATCTTCGCGATGAAACCGGCAGTTGGAGGCGGTCGAACTCAGTGAGGCGGTGGTGGCAAGGCTATGCAACACCAACTGGCGGTGGCTGAAGAAAACACCCTTGGGCAATCCGGTGGTGCCTGTGGTGTAAAAAGTGGTAGCCCGGGTGTTCTCATCAAACTCTGGAAACTCTTCCAGGGGTTCAGAATTTGCCAGCAGATGCTCATATTCATCCACAAACGGAATGGAGCAGGCCGGAGTGGTCTCGGAGTCGTTGATCAGAATAAATTGTTTGACGTTATCGATCCGGCCTTTGATCTGCTCCAACAGCGGCAAAAACTCGGCATTCACCAGAATGATGTCATCCTCGGCATGATCGATGGTATAGATCAACTGCTCCGGACTCAGCCGTACATTGATGGTGTGCAGCACCGCACCGATCATGGGAACAGCGTAATAGGACTCCAGATAACGATGACTGTCCCATTCCATCATCGCCACGGTGTCGCCGGGTTTGATGCCCAGGGATTTCAGGCCGGAGGCCAAACGCCGCACCCGGTCCTGGAACTGCCGGTAGGTGAAGCGATATTTATCCCGGTAGACGATCTCCTGGTCCGGTTGTTCAATGACCGGCGCGAGAAAAAGCTGCTTGATCAGCAACGGATAATCGTAGGCGAACGTATTCTGCGAGGCGGGTTGACTCATGGGGGCTCCTCGTTCTTAAAAAGCTTTCATAAAATGAATCAATTTCAGATAATATAGGATATTCTTGGCGATTAACAAGCTTTTTTTTGTCAGACCGGTCCGTGTTTTAATCTTTCCACTTAATTCCAGGCCGAACGCTTTAGGTTTTCACTTTTCTGTTTTACTATTGGTTAAATTGTAGTAACTTGTGCACGTTTGAAGACTTTAACGCGGCGAAGAATGGATTTAGGGCCATGGCGTTAATTCACTATGAAATTCATCCGGACCATCCGCAGGAACGCCTGCTGCAGAAAGCGGTGGCGGTTCTTCAGGAGGGTGGATTGATTGTCTATCCAACTGACACCGTGTATGGACTGGGCTGTGATCTGCTCAACAAAAAAGGGCTGGAGCGCATCTATCAGATCAAGGGAAAAAACAAGCGCAAGCTGTTGAGTTTTATCTGTCCGGATCTGAAGGAGATCGCCCGTTATGCCCATGTCTCCACGCCGGCCTATAAAGTGATGAAGCATCTGCTGCCCGGACCCTATACCTTTATCCTCGAGGCCTCCCGTCTGGTTCCCAAACTCCTTTTGGAAAAACGCAAGACTGTGGGCATTCGTGTCCCCGATCACCCGGTGTGCCGGCGTTTACTCGAACTGTTTTCCAATCCCATCATCAGCACCAGCGCCAGCCTGGCGGATCAGCCTTATCTTAATGATCCGGATGAGATCCTGGATACGTTTTATCATTTAGCCGACCTTTTTCTGGATACCGGAGCAGGCGGATTGACTCCGTCCAGCATCATCGACCTCAGTCAAGAACCTTTTGCAGTGCTGCGGGCCGGCAAAGGAGATGTTGCGCAATTTTAGCGGCGTCGCCGGCATGAGGACCAAGCCGGCGCCTAATGCTGTTGAAGCCCTGTTTCTTTTTCTTAGGAGATGCCTGTGCGTTGGAATGGTTTTCTGCTGCTGATTTTCACATCCCTCGGCCTGGCTCAGGTGAAGGACACCAGTCCGCGTGAGTTGGACCTGCTCATCAGCCAAACCCGCGATGAAATCTGTCCGGAAAAAAGGCTGGACTATGTAGCGGTTTATGGCGAAACGGTGGACAGCGTGCTGGTGCTCAAGGGGGAAACCTCGCATGCGATTTTCCGCGATTCTCTGGTCGTCCGCAGCCGCCGGCTTTTTCCGCGACTCCAGGACGCCATCACTTTGCTTCCGGCGCCCTCTCTCGGCAAGAGAACACGCGGGGTTATGCGGGTCAGCACCGGATATCTGCGCCGACAGCCGGACCATGACATGGAGATGATCAGCCAGGGTCTGCTGGGCGAGCCGGTCACTCTGCTCAAACGCCGCGGCGCTTTTTATTTTTGCAAGCTGGAGGACGGCTATCTGGGCTGGATGGAGAACGCATCGGTGCAGGAGATGGATCAGGATGAATTCGCTCACTGGCAAGCCATGGACCATGTCATTTACCTGGGGCGCGTGGCTACGATCTACAGCGAAAAAAACGAACGTTCCGATCCGGTCAGCGACATCGTCGGCGGCTGCCGCGTGGCGAAATTAAAAAAACAGGGCAAGTGGCTGCTGGTTCAATTGCCCGATGGCCGCACCGGCTACCTGCGCACAGACCAGGTGA
Organism: uncultured Cytophagia bacterium; assembly: GCA_964554965.1. Lineage (GTDB taxonomy): Bacteria > Zhuqueibacterota > Zhuqueibacteria > Residuimicrobiales > Residuimicrobiaceae > Anaerohabitans. Next base: position 7,153 of record CAZKQR010000162.1, read on the forward strand.
GCGATTACCGGGCTTTTTGCCTCCAGCCGCAGCCAAAAGCGGAACGCCTGGTGCAGACCGCTCGCCAATTCATCGGCATTCCCTATCTCTGGGGCGGCAACTCGGCCAAAGGGTTTGATTGCTCGGGTTTGACCCGCACCGTTTTCCAGCTGCATCACATCGACCTGCCGCGCGATGCCAACATGCAGGTTCATGCCGGTTCCCCGGTGATCTTTGATTCCACCTACCAGCAGCTCAGGCCGGCGGATCTGTTGTTCTTTGGCGCCAATCCGCAGCGCATCACCCATGTGGCGCTCTATCTCGGCCATGGTCGATTTATCCACAGCGATGGTCTGGTGCGCATCAACAGCTTTAATCCAGCCGATAAAAATTACAGCGGTCATCGGGTCAAAGGCCTGCAGGCCGTTCGCCGCATTCTCAGCCAGTGAACGGCCGCGCCGGATCGACCGCCGTCCAGGAAAACCGGCTTAAAAAAAACACTTGACTATTGGCGCTGAACTGATAAATTTAGTGTTGTTTTGCAGGTTGTGCAGCGACCTGCCCCCCTATCCTAGCCTTGAAGGCCCTGATTGGCATCCTCTGAGCAGCATGCTGGACACCAACAATCCTTTTCCATGTTCTAGTGCACGTTAGCGCACAGAAAATCAAAAGAATTATCTTTAGTCACTGCGGAACTTGTACAGTGTGACAGCGTTTTTCCTGTCAGAAGGCGCTGTCATTCACCTTTTAATAGGAGGACTCCAAGCTGAACTGTATTGGTTGCACCTCGATGCTAAAATCCTTTTCGCACCTTCCCTGTAACCAATTTTCAGACAAAATTTTTGCTACAAAGGAGAAGTTATGAAAAAGCTGTTGTTCCTTTTATTGGTCGTGCCCGCACTGACGTTTGCGCTGGGGCAAGCCGGCAGTCAACTGACCTTTGACGGCCTGGACGATGTCGTGCAGGTGACGTTCGCGCCGGTTCTGAATTCGCTCTCGGGCGACTACACGCTGGAGACTTGGTTCAATCGCAACGCCTACAGCAACTATGATCGATTGGCGGATCGGGAAAATGTCTTTGCCTTTTACCTGGGCCCCAACAACACCGTCGGTTTTCGCGGGCCTTTGGGAAGCCCTGAATTAAATTCCCCCAACAACACCGTAACCGCTGGATGGCATCATGTGGCCGTCCGATGCAGCACCATGGCCTCTGTCGTCACCGCCACCCTGTTTTACGACGGCAATCCAGTGGCATCGCTCATTCACCCGAGTTTGTCGTTGCCCACTGATCAGAGCACCGATCTGCTCATCGGCAACCGCAGCGCTCTGGACCGGCCGTTGATCGGCAGCCTGGACGAAGTGCGTCTGTGGAACATCGCGCGTACAAACGACCAAATCAAAAAAGATCGCGGTGCGGTCCTGACCGGCACAGAGCCCGGGCTCATCGCCTACTACAAATTGGATGAAGGGACCGGTCAACTCGTCGTTGACGCCACCGTGCAGGGCGTCAACGGTCGATTGGGCGCAACGGATCTCCCTGATGCCAACGATCCGCTGTGGCAACCCTCCGGAGCAGCGATTGGTTTCAACCTTTCGACACCCAATGTCGCCACCGTCCTGCCCATCGCTTCAGCGCTTACCGTCACCTGGGCTGTAAATCCCGAGATTGCGCAGATCAATGTGCTCTACTCGCCCGATAGCGGCGCCAGTTGGAGCATTCTGGGATATCGCGTGGCCAATACCGGCAGCCTGGCCACCTATGTGCCCGGTGTGGCAACCACACAGGGCCTGTTCCGCGTCGCTCATCCGGATAGCGCGGTTTTGATGGATGACAGCGACCATGAGATGACCTTTCTGGATCCCGGCAACTGGAAACAGACCATGATCAAGGAAGCCGAGGATGGCGTTCTCGCCGACCGGATGCAAACCAGCGTGGACGGTCGAGCGTTTGAGTGTGGTTTTGTTTTCAGCAAAAAAGAAAACGTCGGCACGGTCTCGATCCCCTTCACCGTCAGCCGAGCCGGGCTCTATGTCATTTGGGGCCGCACCCGCGCCGTGGGCGGATCGGCCAACTCTATCTATTGGAGCAT
>CAZKQR010000163.1:0-9164 GCA_964554965.1 uncultured Cytophagia bacterium
TGATTTTCCTCGCCCTGACTTTCGAGCTTGGGAAGGAGAAAAAATTGCCACGCGCGATGGTGAATGCCGTGCAAAACAACAATCCCCTTCATTGCCAATCACCGCGGAGCTGGAGCTCCGCGCTCCCATTTTTTTCGTTACCACGTTCCAGAGCGTATGATTTTCCTCGCCCTGACTTTCGAGCTTGGGAAGGAGAAAAAAATGCCACGCGCTTTAGCTAACAATTAATATCGTCCGATTTAAATTGGGCTAAAGCCATAAATTATTATCATCAAGTAATCTTTTCCCCCTCGTTCTCAAACTCTGAGACTGACTATTCCATCACGGGAAGATAGGGCAACGCGAACAGCATTCGGTTCGTGGAGCTGAGATAACTCAAAGTAACAAGATAGGAGAGCTGCCGGCGAACAGGATCGCTGCACGCGGCCAGCCAGCCAAGGCTTTTTTGCAAAGACTCGAGGCCCGCCTGGTCCTGCGCGTCAAAATCCTGGATCAAGTCCAGCAAGGAGTCCAGTGGATCGCGCGGTTCCGGATAAAGCCGCAGGCGCACTTTCTGCTGCTCGGTCACGCCGATGCGCCGTTTGGCGATCTGCAGGGCGGTCTGCAATCCTCCCAGAGTATCGGCCAGACCGACCTGAACCGCCGATTGGCCGGACCAGACTCTTCCCCGCGCCACCTGCCTGGCCTGCTGGTAAGTCTTGTGCCGGCTGTCAGCCACGCGTTGGACAAACCGTTTATAGATCGGCTCAGCGATGCGATGGAAAGTCTGTTTGTCCTTCTCAGAAAATTTAAGAAACGGATTTAAAAACAGCGCGCCCGGCGAGGTGGCGACCGTGTCACAGGTCGCGCCGATTTTACTCAAGGAACCCGAAAGATTGGGGATCATCGAGATCACGCCGATGGATCCGGTAAGCGTGGCGGGATGAGCGATGATGGTGTCGCAGGCCATGGCGATATAGTAGCCTCCGGATGCAGCGACATCGCTCATGGAAGCGTACACCGGCTTTTCCCGTTTGACCTTTTGGATCTCCGCCCAGATGGCGTCCGCGGCCAGCACGGCGCCGCCTGGGCTGTCGATACGCAGCACGATCGCCTTGACTTTCGGCTCATCCGCAGCGCGACGCAGATCCTGAATGAAGGACTCTGAAGCCAGCAAGGGGTCGTTAAAAGGCCCGCCGCCGTCGGCGCGGCCGATCACCATGGTGCCAGAGCCATAGACCACAGCGATTTCTTTGTCGCGGACCAATCCATCGGCGCTCTGCTGGGTGTGGCTGCGCACATACTGGCTGAGGGTGACGATGCGGTTTTTCTCTTTGCGCAGCGAGGCGCGATCATTGCGCAGCGCCGGCGGACAGAACATCGATTTTACATCCGATTCGGGGCGGATGCCATCGATGAAATGCGCGGCCAGCGCCGAGTCGGAACTGTAAATGCCGCGGAAAAGATGGCGCCGAACCTCCGCCGGGGTCAAACCGCGGGAGAGCGCCACCGCATCCACGTAACTCTGCATCCGTTCTTGCAACAGGGTCTGCAGCTCTTCACGGGAATAGGGGCCAAAGCCTTTCGAGCTGTAACTCTCGGCGGCGGACTTGTACTCTTCGAACTGGCTGACAAACGGCTCGACGCCGAGTTTGGCCAGCGTGCCCTGCCAAAAAATCTGCGCCACAGCGAAACCGTTTAATTCGATCATGCCCTCGCCGGGCATAAAGATGGAATCAGCGGCCGAAGCAAAATAATAATCCAGTTCACTGCCCAGCTCCAGATAGGCATAGATGAATTTTTTCGATGTCTTGAAATCAAGCAACGCCTCACGCAATTCGGTGGCTTTGGCATATCCCATGGACAGCCCGCCGCTGCGAACATACAGTCCATCGATGTCGTCGTCCTCTTTGGCTCTGCGGATGGCAGTCAACACATCGAGAAAGGAGATGTTCGAACCGCCCTCCTGTCCCAGCAACGCCAGCGGCCGGGAGGCCACATATTCGGACAGTTCGCCGGAGACCTTGAGCTGAAGCACAGAGTGCGGTTTGATGGCAACCGCCTTGGGCTGCAACGAACTTTTAAACCAGGCATAGACCGCGGCCATCAGCACAAAAAAGCCGATGACCAGGAACGCCATTATCAGAAGAAAAATGGACCAGAAGCGGCTGCGTTTTTTAGGCTGCGGAGCGAAGGGATTGCCCGCCGCAGATTGCCGGGTTGGATCGGCCAGATATACCATGGGTGACTCCTTCAGCGGTTTGGAGAGGTACGTTCATTTTCTGTCGTCGCCGGCTGTTCCGGTTTCACCAGGCCGTCCACGGCCTCCGGCGGCGCCTGACGCCAGGCGGCGATTTGCTCCACAATCATTCGGCGCACCCGTTCCTGCAACTCGCCGGCCTGCTTGTGCGTATAGCCCTCGGTGGGCAGGGGAGGAAACACATGGACCTGCACATCCCGCGGCGGTCCGAAGCGCCAGCTGTGCTTGGGGATGCACTCATTCGCGCCTTCAATCGCCAGCGGCAGGATCAGAGCGCCCGCTTTGATAGCCAGATGAAACGGGCCGTCACTGAACGCATGCACCCGTCCATCGCGGGAGCGGGTGCCTTCAGGAAAAAAGATGACCGGATAATCGGCCTGCAGACATTTACGCGCCTTGATCATGGCCTGCACGCCGCTGCGGGCCTGACTGCGATCCAGCTTGATGTCGTCAGCCAGGCTCATCATCCATCCCAGCAGCGGCACACTGAACAGCTCTTTTTTAGCCACCCACTTCATCTCTATGCCCATGTAGGCGATAATCGGAATGTCCAGCAAGGACTGATGATTGCTCACCACCACATAGGGCCGGCGACGGGGCAGATTTTTTTCACCGGTAAAGATCAATCTCCAGATCGGAATCAATTTGACCAGAGGTTTCGCCATACTCCGGTAAAAACGGCCGCTGCGATAATGCACGGGATCGCGTTCAAAAAGCCGAATCAGCGCCAGAATCGGAAACCAAATCAGCAGCAAACCGACAAAAACAATCCAGACAAAAAGTGTACGAATCACAGCCTTGCTCTCCTCGCCCATTTTTTCCACAGCAGCGGATGATCCAGCATTTTGATGAACACGCCACCGACCACCGGGCGTGCCTGAAATCCAACGACCCTGGCATCGGTGGTCTGATACCAATCGCTCAACGGAACCCGGTTGGGGGATTCGTTGACAAAGCGGTGTACCGGTTGCAACAAAGCGTGAAAATCCTCCTTTGACTCGGCCAACGTAGCGGTCCACACGCTCCAGTCCAGCTTGGTATACTCTTTGCGGTTATCCAGCGGCAAGCCGTAGGGATTGAGCTGCTGCAGATAAAAACGAACCTCTTTCCTCGCCACGGAGTCTGGAAACAATTTCAGGGATAGAATCCGGTCCCAGACGAGATTATATTTTTGACTCCAGGAGCCGGGTTTGTCAAAGGCCAGGCGATAATGATCGCAGTCATTCGCCATGGCCTGCCATTTCTCTGCATAGTCCTCGGCTATCCTTCGAAACCGCTTTGCCTCGGCTTTCAGCCCGCGGCGTTCGCAGAGCCGGCTGTAGGCGCCGAGACTCAGGATCGCTTTGAGCGACAGATTGACGTTGTGCGCCAGGTGACCGGCAAAATCATCTGTACAAAGCTGATTTTCAGGATCCAGCCCTTTTTCTGCAAGGTAGCCGGCCCACTGCGAAACCTTCGGCCAATACTCGGCGGCAAAATCCGCCTTTCCTTCCACCTCAGCCACTGCAGCCAGCAGCAGCAGCATGTTGCCGCTCTCCTCCACCGGCATCTGGTGCTCTTCGGATCTTTCACCGCCGCCGTAGACCTGGCCATTGGCAAGCGGGTAGGTGCCCAGATCGTGCGGAGCAAAGGGAAAACTCCATCTCGGCAGCCGGGCATACTCGAGCACAGGCCGCAGGCCGGCCTTGAGCAGTTCGATGTTGAACAGCAGCAGCTGCGGCGCAGCGGGATAGATCAAGTCCACCGTGGAGATGCAGCCGTTGCTGAAATTCTCTTTGGGAAAAAGCAATGGGCGGCCGTCGATATCCGCTGCCAGCTTTTGCCCGGCCAACGCCTGCCGGTAGGCCAAACTGGCGAGTTGAGCATAGGCCTCGCCGCCGGCAGCGGTCAGATCGTCGTACAGCTCGCGGTCGAACGCAGCGCACCGGTTCATCACATGAGCATATTCCTTGCATGCCTCCTCCAGCAGATTCTGGGCCTCTGCTCCATCCTTGCGCCAGTAGGGCTCGAGTTTACGATGAAAATACTCGATGCTGTACTGATCGTCATAGGCGAGGATGAGATACCGTTGCCGAATCACATTGGCAAGCCGATCCAGAGAAAAGCTAAAGGCTAAAACCGGCGCATCATCCTTCACGGCCACCGGCATGCTCATCCGGTCGCTCTCGGGCAAACGGCCGGTCTCGATGAAATGGGACCGGGTCACCGACGAGGACTGCAGCACGCTCGACGGCGCTTGCCCCAGTTCGGCGGCAACGTACAGGTACCCCCAGTCGATGCGCAGATGATCGCCGGACTTGGCCAGCACCGGTTGTTCCTGTGACCCGGCGGACAAGACCATCAATTCTCTCGTCTGCAGTCTGGACCAGACCACTTTTTGTCCCTTTTCATTGACCGCTAATTCGGCGCTGCAGTCAAAATAGAGCTGGACCGCGTGTTCGCGGCCGTCCGTGGCGCACACCTCCCAGGTGAGGTAGGTGGCGGGGCTGGCGAGCAGCTGAAGATCGTCTGGTAAAAGCGGTGTGGTGAAGGTCAGGGATACGCGGAGGCCGTCGCCGGCCATCTCGTAAACGGTTTGAGTGGGCATCACGCGTACGCCGGTCTGGGGCAACGCCGCTACGTGGTCGGGCGCCGGCCCGATCAAACGGCGGGTGACGCCGTCGATGCGGATCAGGCTGCACAGGGACTGCGGAACGCCGGTCCAATGCCGGGTGGGGCCATCGGTGAGATGATCCTGAAACGACCAGAGGCTGAAATAGGGGTCATGGGTGACCAACGGCACGGCCGGTGGTCGAAAAGCAGGTTGACCCCATAGCACAGCGGCCGCAAGAAGCACAAACACACTTGTCTTTTTCACAACATCCTTATGCATGAACATTCTCTGCATTATTTATCCCGATGCAATTTGAGCACCCCCCGGCGCACCAGCAGGGGCGAGCGGGCGATATCTTCCGGCGTTATGAACCGATCGCTGACGCCCTTTTTCAGATCCAGCCCAACCGCGTTAAAGATCTGCGCCACATACCAGGAGCAGTACAGCTTGTTTTCCCGGCGCAGCCGGTCCCGTTTATCCACCCCATGGCGAAAAAGAATGAAAAAACCCAGCACTATGGATTTCCACAGCGCGTATCCTTTGCCAAGCTCCTGCTGGGCGAATTGGATCATCTCACAGCGCTTGGCCTGTGAGAGCGGCTTTTGCGTCGTGAACCACTGCACATGGCCGTGGTAATGGCGAAGGTTGGCGCTCAGGGGCGTGACCGAAACGCCCCGGCCCACCGCCTCCAGCACCATCAAGCGATCGTTCCACCAGACCGCGACGCCCGCATGAGTATAGCGCGATCGGGTGGCCCAGCGGATGACGCGAGACGGCAGCGTGTACCCTTCATAGAGCAACACGTCGCCGTCCTTGATCTGCAGCCGGATATCCGAATAGGCCTGCGGATTGGATGAATCGAGTCCGCGAACGAGAATGCCTTCCATAGCGCTACCTGTGCCTCATCCTCGCAACCAGACACGCCGGCGAAACCAGAGATAGAGCCCCAGCGCGACCAACAGGATCACCAGCCAGACGATCAGATAACCGAACCTCCAGGATAGCTCGGGTATGTGTTCAAAATTCATTCCGTAAAGGCCGACGATAAAAGTGAGCGGCATAAAAAAAACCGAGAACAGGGTGAGAATACGCATCACCTCATTGGTGCGTTGCGCGGAGAGAGAGATGTGCAGGTTGAGCAGGTTGGTTACATTCTCGTACAATTGCTGGCTGAGAAAAAAAAGCCGGTCCGCGTTCTCGCGCAGGTCCTGCAGAAACGGCGTATAGTGCTTGGAGTCGAACGTAAGCGAGCGGAAAATATCACGGGACAAAAAGGACATCTCTTTAAACACTCCCGCTTTGCGCTTCAGATAATAGAGGTCCTCCAGATGCTGCTGTTGCAATTGATGGAAAATTTGATTCTCGATGCCATCGAGCTGTCGCATGGCCTTCTGCAAAGGCATCTCGTAGCTCTGCAGAATCGCCAAGAAAATTTCGTGCAGGAGAAAAAAGGCGGATTTGGCGGTTTGGTTCGGCGATTGCCGCCAGCGTTCCCGGATGGACTTGATAAAGGGCTGATCGATTCGGTGAATGGTGATGAGAAAATTCTTGCCGGAGAGGATGGCGATCTTGCGCGTCAACTCTTGAACGGAATCCGCATCCGGGCCGCATGCTTCATCGTAGGCACGGCAGATGATAAAAATGTTCTCATCCAGTTTTTCAAACTTGGGAAGATGCTCGGGCTCGAGACAATCCTGAATCGTGGTCGCATGCAAACTGTATTCGTTCGAGATCCGTTGCAGCTCCTCCGATGTGGGCAGCACCAAATCCACCCAGCGAAAACTAGCGTCCGCTTTTTCAAAAACAAAATCGATCAACCTGGATCCTTTCGTTTCGTAACCTGACGGGAAAACAGCCGGCGCTTTTCTTCTACGGCCTTGTCAATGTACGAAATTTCCGCAAGCAAAAAAATAGTTTTCTCCATAGGCCACCGCTCGCATGCGATTACAAAAAAGGGCTTGCGAAAGCTCACTGATTTATGTATGTTATTTTAAATCAAAGAGTAACTCCACAAGGGATCTGATGAAATTTGTACTGGCGCCGGACTCGTTCAAGGGCAGCGCTGATGCCGAAGCGATATGCGCGGCACTCTCTGCAGGCATTCGCCGCATTCTGCCGGATGCGGAGATCGTCTCACTGCCCATGGCCGACGGCGGCGAAGGGACCGTCTCCGCTCTGGTCTCAGCCACCAACGGGCGTTTACAGCGGCACACGGTCGTAGATCCGCTGGGACGACCCATCACTGCAGCGTGGGGCCTTTTAGGCGACGGAGAAACCGCGGTCATCGAAATGGCGGCTGCCTCCGGGCTGCCGCTGGTGGCAGAGGCGGAGCGCAATCCGTTCAAAACGACCACCTATGGCACCGGACAACTGATCCTGCAGGCCATCGCCCAGGGCTGCCGCAAGATCCTTCTCGGCATCGGCGGTTCTGCCACCTGCGATGGCGGCACCGGCATGGCTCAGGCGCTGGGATACAAGTTTTATCGTCAAGATGGCAGTGAGATCGTGGAGTATATGAACGGCGACCTGATGGGGCAGGTGCACAGCATAGACTGGACCACCCGCTCGCCGGTTCTGCACGGCTGTCAGATCACCGCCGCCTGCGATGTCGCTAACGTTCTTTTGGGCCCACAGGGGGCGGTGATGGTGTACGCGCCGCAGAAAGGCGCGACTCTTGAACAGCTGCCGGTGCTGGAACGAAATATGTGCCGGATCATCGATGTTATAGAAAAAGATTTAAACCACTCGGTCCGCAACACACCAGGCGCCGGCGCAGCCGGCGGACTGGGCGCAGGACTGCTCTCCTTTGCAAACGCAACACTCAAACCCGGCGTCCAGATCGTTCTGGCTGCCTGTCGCTTTAACGAAAACATTCAGGACGCTGACTATATTATCACCGGCGAAGGACAAGTAGATGAGCAGACCGCATTTGGCAAAACCGTCAGCGGCATTTTAACCGCTGCCCGGCCCTTGGCCGTTCCGGTGATCATTCTGGCCGGAGGTATTCGGGGTGAAACCCGTGGACTGCGGCAGCAGGGGGCAGCCGCTGTTTTCTCCATCTGCCCTGGCCCCCTGTCGCTGCAGGAGGCCATGCAACGCACCCTGCCGATGGTGGAAGAAACCATGGCCAACCTGACCAGCCTGTTGCGAATCGCCCATGGACGGCGAAACACAAATCAGAATCATGAGGACCTATGAAGAATCCACTGCGTCTCATCCTTCTGTTCCTTCTCCTGGGTCTGCAAACCATGGACGCTTCGGGATCTGCGCGGAGCGTAACGGTGGAACCCTGCAACAGTGTCTGCGGCTCTCAGGCGCTGCTGCTGCGGCACGAAGAGGCGGTGCGCAATACTAATCTGCGGCATCCGGAATGGCAGAGCGGATTGTTCAAGCAAAATCAGTCCGCCTACCAGATCGGAGATTCCCTGACCTTTTTCACCTACAACTATAAAACGATCAGCTATGACAAGACCGTAGCGCTGTGCCGTTATCGAAGCGAAGAGACGTATATTTTTGTCGGCGATAAAGAATGGGAAAGCGAACAGGTGACCGATGCCAACGTGGAGGCGTTCAAACAGGCCTTTGAAGAGAGCACGCCCCCTGGCTCGATCGATCCCAATGCCGGCATTCGCACCATTCTCAAGCAGACCTTTGGCCCGGCGCCCAACAAATCGGGCGACGGTCACATCTATGTCCTGATCTACAACATCATCGACGCCAACAATGCAGACGCTTATGTCGCGGGCTATTTTTCACCCAACGACCAGGGCAACGGCACCTACAGCAACCGCAAGGATCTGCTGTATATCGACTGCAATCCCGCCAACCCCGGAAGCAGCGATGTGCTGCGCAATGTGGCGCATGAACTCCAGCATCTGCTGCATTACGGCGCCGACCGGGATGAAGATCTCTACGGCGGCACCTGGGTCAATGAGGGCGCCAGCGAATATGCCTCGGTGATCTGCGGCTACTCCTTGCGCAGCCCGTCCAAATACCTCAACAATCCCGGCCGCTCATTGCTGACCTTTGATTACAACGACAATTCGCTTATCGATTACGAAAAGGTCGCCCTCTGGACCTATTACCTCGGCGAAAAATTCGGCCCCGCACTGATCGGGCAGATCGTGCGACAACCGGAAAACAGCGTGGAGGGCGTGCGCGCAGCGCTGCAGGCCAAAGGCCTTTCACTCTCCTTTGAAGAGCTCTTTAGCAACTTTGTCGTGGCCAATTATCTCAACCAGCCCAACCTGGACGCACAGGGGTACTATGGGTACCGAACCATCACCCTGCCGCCCTTTGCACCCTCCGGTGACTTTGGCTCTTATCCCATCG
>CAZKQR010000164.1:0-7358 GCA_964554965.1 uncultured Cytophagia bacterium
GAGCCGGAGCGCTTTCCGGTCAAGCGCGCAAAGAAAAAACGGCCGCATCATGAGGTCGCTGCCGCGATAATCTGGCGCCAAGGCCGCATTCTGCTGGCCCGGCGTCCGGAGCAGGGACTGCTGGGCGGTCTATGGGAATTTCCCGGCGGCAAGAGGGAGAAGGGAGAGACTCTGGAGCAGACCGCGGTGCGCGAGGTGCATGAAGAGCTGGGCGTCCGAGTGCGGGTGCGGGAGTTTTTCATCAAGGTGGATCACCAGTACACCCATTTCTCCGTCACTCTGAATGTTTTTCACTGCGATTGGGTCAGTGGCAGTCCACAGCCCCTCGGCTGCAGCGACTGGCGATGGGTGCGGCCTAAAGAGCTTTTAACGTTTGCCTTGCCGCGGGCGAACGGTAAAATTATCGAGGCTTTGCTCGATTCGACCCCTCGAGCTTGAGCAACCGCGCCTGGCTGAATACGGCAGAGCCGGTCTCTGCGGCGATAATCGACGTGACAAATCACTGATAAAATGCGTATATTTCGTTTTATCCTTCGAGGAATGGCACAGGTGTAGATTTTAACGGCAAGGAGGTATGTTTTGCGTAAGCTGATTGCACTGTTCTTGGCGCTGGCGTTGATGCCCACTCTGGTCTCGGCGGACGAAGGCATGTGGACCTTTGATAATCCCCCTGTTAAACAACTCAAAGAAAAATATAATTTCACTCCCACTCAGGAGTGGTTGGACCATGTTCGTCTCAGTTCCGTGCGCTTTAACGACGGCGGCTCGGGTTCATTCATCAGCCCGCAAGGGTTGACCATGACCAATCATCATGTGGCGCTGGGCCAATTGCAAAAGATGTCGACGGCGGAAAAAAACTATGTGGCGACGGGCTTTTACGCCGCAACGCCGGCCGAGGAGGTCAAGTGCCCGGACCTGGAGCTGTATGTGCTGCAGGAGCTGGAGAACGTCACGTCTCGCGTGCAAGGCGTGGTCACCGCTGGTTTGAAACCCGAGCAGGCGCTCAAGGCGCGTGAAAAAGAGATCGCGGCCATCGAGCAGGAATACAAGGATAAAACCGGATTGAAATGCGAGGTGGTCAGCCTGTATCACGGCGGCGAATACTGGGCCTACCAGTACCAGCGCTATACCGATGTCCGCCTGGTCATGGCGCCGGAGCAAAAGATCGCTTTCTGGGGCGGCGATGCGGATAATTTCACTTTTCCGCGCTATGATCTCGACATGGCGTTCTTCCGCGTCTATGAAAACGGTCAGCCGCTGCGCACGACGCATTATTTGAAATGGAACGCCAAAGGCGCGGAGGAAGACGAACTGGTGTTTGTCTCCGGCCATCCGGGTTCCACGAACCGGCTCAACACCTACAGCCAACTGGAGCGACAGCGCGATTTTTCGTATCCGCTAAGCCTGGCCATGATCGACAAACAGCTGGAGATTCTACGCGCGTATTCTAGTCGCGGCGCAGAGCAAGCTCGCCGTGCCGCCCGCTCCATCTTTGGATTGGAGAACAGCCGTAAAGCGTTGGGCGGCGAGTATCAGGGTCTGCTCGACGAAAAGCTGATGGCCAAAGCCAAGGCGCAGGAGGATGCGTTCCGTAAAAAAGTGAACGAAAATCCGCAGTGGAAAAAAGAGTACGGCGACGGTTGGGATATCATCGCCAAAGTCATCAAGAAGCAATCTAAAAACGCCGAACAGAACAGTTATCGCAGTATGGCTCAGAGATCGCGTTTCGCCGGCATCGCCAATCAGATTGTGTTTTACGCCGCTGAGGTGAAAAAACCGGACAGCGAGCGTTTATCCGGTTACCATGATTCGCAACTGGAGCAGTTGAAATTCCGTCTGTTCTCCCCCGCGCCAATCTATAAGGATCTGGATGAAGCGACGTTCAGCGGCCTGCTGCAGCTGGCGGTGGAGAAATTGGGAGCAGAGGATCCCTATCTGCAAAAAGTTTTACAGGGCCGCAGCGCCGCGCAAGCGGCCAAGGAGATGATCGAAGCGACGACGTTGGATCAGGCCGATGTGCGCAAAGCGCTCATCGAAGGCGGCAGCGAAGCCGTCGCCCGATCGACCGATCCGTTCATCGTCCTGGCGCGTCAGTTGGAACCGGAACAGCGTAAAAGGATCGAAGAGGACAAAAAGAACACGCAGAGTCTGCTGGTGCCGGCCACGGAAAAAATCGCACGGGCGCGTTTTGCGGTCTATGGCAAAGAGAGCTATCCGGATGCCACCTTTACCCTGCGGCTTTCCTATGGAACCGCCAAGGGCTATGCGATGAATGGGACCAAGGCCCCGTTCAAGACTTCGCTCTATGGGTTGTATGACCGTAGTTTGAGCTTTAATCAGCAGGGAGATTTCGCCCTGCCTCCGCGTTTTTGGGAGCGCAAGGACCAGCTGGATCTGGCCACTCCGGCCAACTTTGTCAGCAGCAACGACATCATCGGCGGCAATTCCGGATCGCCGGTGATCAACCGGAACGCCGAACTGGTGGGATTGATTTTCGACGGCAACATCGAAAGCCTGGTCGGACGTTTTGTCTACGACGAAACTTCCAACCGGGCCGTGGCGGTGCACAGCGCTTTCATGATCGAGGCCCTGCGCAAGCTTTACGACGCCGGCAAGCTGGCAGCCGAAATTCTGGGCGAATAAGCGCCCAGCGCTTTTCCTTGTACGCCGGGCAGCGAACGCCCGGCGTTTTTTATGAAAAAGCCGTACATTAACTTGTACACGATCAGGATGTTCCACAAACGTTAGCAGCTGGAAGGATGTTGAACGCCCATGTCGGAAAAGCATTTTCATGAGCAGGTCCGCTTCTCCCAGACCTACCTGGTTCCGTTTTTGCAGAAGCAGATTGCGGATTTCGAGCGGCAAAGGGTGCTGGAAATCGGCTGTGCCGAGGCCGGCTTTCTCCATGTGCTGGCCGGAATGGGCATCGAGGCGGCCGGCGTGGAGCTTTCGCCGGACCGGGTGCGGCTCGCCAAGGCCCTGAGCCCGCAGCTGGATGTGCGTGTGGGCGATGTGACCGATCCGCATTTGGCGGAAAAAATGCCGCAGACCTTTGATCTCATCGTCATCCGGGAGGTGATCGAGCATGTGGCGGACCGGGATGCGCTGTTTGCCAATCTGCGTGCGCTGCTGGCCGACCGGGGTCGCGTCTATATCACTTTTCCGCCGCGGTTTTCCGCTTTTGCCGGTCATCAGCAGATGGGTCGTTCGCTGCTGCGGCGGTTGCCCTATCTGCATCTGTGGCCGGAGTGGTTGCTGCGGCCGGCCGGCCGTCTGTTGGATGAACACGCCTATCTGATCGAAGAGGTGCTGCACAACTATCGCATCGGATTGAGCGTGCGTGGATTTGAAAGGCTCTGCCGCCGCTACGGTTTTGTCTTTCTGCGCCAAGATCTGTTTCTCATCCGCCCGATCTACCGGCAACGGTTCGGCTGGTCGCCGAAAAAAATTCCGTCACTGCCGGTCCTGCGCGAGTTCCTGGCCACCGGCTGTGAGTGTCTGCTGCAAAAGACCGCTCTGCGCTGAAAAAGAAAAACCCCACCCGGACGAATCCGGGCGGGGTTTAACAGTGAGCGGTGCACCGCTTAATAGGTGATCACAGGCGGCAATTTCTGCGCCTGACGGACCCACGATTTGACGCGCTTCAGTCCGGGCAGCGCCTGCACCATGCGCTTCTTTCCCGCGTTGTTGATTTTTTCCATCTGTGCCAACAACGCAGCGGGCTGACGCATTTTAAGTTCCTTGACCGTGTCCACACCGGCTTTTTCCAAAAGCTCAGCGTATTGCTTGCCGATGCCTTTGACGCGAAACAGATCGGACATGTTGACCCATTTCAAAATCACCGAGCTTTTAATCCCGGTGGTTTCGGCCAGCTCTTTGCGGCCTTTGCGGGTGGCGCCTTTCTTCAATAATCCGCGAACGGTTTTGATTCTCGCTTTTTCCATTTTTTTCGACATGGCGGAGCCAATACCTTCGATCTCAATCAGTTTGTAATTCGGCATGATACTTCCCTCCTGTTGTGAATACTTTACTAAATTAGAAATCTAAATCGCTAAATGCAAGCATAATATGAACAACTGGTGCGCGAGATCAACAAATACGCATTTTCTATTTGCCTGCGCTGCGATCGATGCGTGAGAAAAATTTCTTTCGAAACACGTTCAAGATCACTATATTTTTCAGTACAACCGTAACAAGGAATGGAATGAAAGTATGATGGTGGTGAATGAAGAGATCCTCATTCCCGACGAGGAGATTCGTTTTACCATGTCCCGCAGCGGCGGACCCGGCGGACAGAATGTGAACAAAGTGGAAACGCGCGTCACTCTGTGGTTTGATGTCGTGCGCTCGCAGGCGCTGTCGGATGAACAGAAACAGCTGATCCGTCAGCGGCTCACCACACGCATCAATCGCGATGGAGTGCTCCGCGTCGTCGCGAAAGAACAGCGCAGTCAACTGGCCAACCGCGAGACGGCGGTATCGCGATTCATTGCTCTGCTGCAGGAGGCGGTCAAGCCCGAACCGAAACGCCACCGCCGTCGTATTCCAGCTGCGGCCAAGGCGGCCAGACGTGCGGCTAAGCACCAGCGCAGTCAGATTAAAGAACAGCGTAAAAAACCAAAAGAGTGGGAATAGAACACATGTCCATTTACAGAATCCTGGTTATAGGCTGGCTGGCGGCCACTGCGCTGTCGGCTGAGACGGCGATCAAAGAGACCTATCAGATTCCCATGCGGGACGGCACGCTGCTGGCCACTGATGTCTACCGGCCCGCGGGCAGTAAAGCATTCCCGGTCCTGCTGCATCGCACGCCCTACGGCAAGGGGGATCAGCTTATTCCGGAGGCGTTGGTCTCCGTCCTTATCTCGATCAAAGGATATGCCCTGGTGTTTCAAGACACTCGCGGCCGCTTCGCCTCGCAGGGCGTTGATTCGGTTTTTTTCACCGACGGCTGGGGTGCGCTGCAGGACGGCTACGACACGGTGGACTGGCTGGCCAAACAGCCGTGGTGCAACGGCCGGGTGGCTGTCTACGGCGCTTCTGCCAGCGGCATCACCACCTACCGGGCTGTGGGCAGCCTGCACCCGGCGATCAAATGTGCGGTGTCCATCGTGGCGCCCACGGACCTCTATCAACAGGTGATCTATCCAGGCGGGGAATTCGGCAAAGCGCTGGTGGAGGGCTGGGTCGCCGGTCAAGGCAGCCTGTACATGATCGATTATATGCAGCAATTTCCTTACTACGGCCCTTTATGGGATGAGATGAATCTGCACACCCGCACAGACTCTATCCACATTCCCATTCTACACATCGGCGGTTGGTATGACTGTTTTTCAGCCGGACCTGTGGCTGCTTTCAATGATCTACTTTCCCATGCGCCGCAGAAATTGATCATGGGTCCGTGGATTCATCACACCGTGGGGTCCAACACTCAGGTGGGCCAGATTACCTATCCGAGTGCGGAATTTAATCTCATTGGAGAAGCGCTCTCCTGGTTCGATAAATGGATGACCAGCGGGACAGCGCCGGCGGCCAGGCCGGAGGTGAACTATTATCTCATGGGTGACCCGGCCAGGCCGCGGGACGGCGGATGCCGCTGGCTGGAAGCGGAGGCCTGGCCTCCCGCAAACGCCCAACGCATGGCCTGGTATCTGAATAAATCCGGCAGCCTGACCACGCAGCCGGAGCAGAATAGTAACCAGCTCGGCTACACCTATGATCCCAGCCATCCGGTCGAGACTCTGGGCGGCAATAATCTCAATCTGGAGGCAGGCCCCAGGGATCAGCGGCCAGTGGACGCGCGGCCGGACGTGCTCGGTTTTGTTTCTGAACCATTGAGCGAACCGCTGCGCATGGAGGGCTATGGCCGCGGTTTGTTTTATGTGTCCAGCGATCAGCCGGACACGGATTTCACTCTTAAATTGATCGATGTGTATCCCGACGGCCGCGAGATGCTGGTGGTGGACGGCCTTCAGCGCGCACGGTTTCGTTACGGCTACCTGCCCGGTCAGGTGAGCTGGCTGCAGCCGGGCGTGGTCGATACACTCTCGATCACTCTGCCGCCGACGGCGCTGGTCTTCAGCACCGGTCATCGCATCAAGATCGCTCTGTCCTCCAGCAATTATCCGCGCTTTGAGCTGAATCCGAATAACGACCTGGATCCCAATGACCGCAGTCAATCACGGATCGCGGTCAACACCATCCATTTCGGCGGAATCTGGAGCTCGCGCATCGAACTGCCGGTGGTGCGATCGGCCAGTGGAGTGGCGCAGACCGCGGAGCTGCCGCAGATTTGCACTCTGTCTCCGGCTTTTCCCAATCCCTTCAACAGCTCGGTGCGGTTGAATTATCAATTAGCTCATCCGGCCCGTGTGCAGTCGGCGGTATATACGATGACCGGGGAAAAGGTGTGCACGCTTTTGCAGGCCCGGCAAACCGGCGGAGAACATTGGCTTGGCTGGAACGGCGACAATGAACGGGGCGTGTCCATGCCCAGCGGCGTCTATATGATTAGGCTGCAGGTGGACGATCACGTGCGCACACAAAAGGTAACGCTGGTGCGCTAATCAGGAATTCCAGAATCTCATGCTGCAGATCAACGATCTCTCTTTCAGTATCGGCGAACGCGAACTGTTAAAAGCGGTGAACTGGGTGATCAATCCCGGACGCCGGGTTGCGCTGATCGGTCCCAACGGCGCAGGCAAGACCACTTTGCTGCGCATTCTTAACGGAGAGCTGGCGCCGGCCTCCGGTATGCTGATAAAGCCCAAGGGCTATCGCATCGGTTATCTTCCCCAGGAGGAGCTTCCGGACGCACAGGAGCCCATTCTGGATATGGTATTGCAGGGTTTTCCGGAAGTGATGAGTCTGGAAGAGCAGATCTATGATCTGCATCAAAAGTTGGAACTGGGGGGCGATCGTCACGTTGAATGGTTAGAGCGGCTCGGCGTTTTGGAATTTCGCTATGATGCGCTCGGCGGATACGCGCTGGAGAACCAGGCCAAGGCGATACTCTCGGGTTTGGGTTTTTCCGTCTCTGATCTGCGCCGTCCGTTATCCGAGTTCAGCGGCGGTTGGCGCATGCGGGTGTATCTGGCGCGGCTGTTGCTGATCGCACCGGACCTGCTGCTGTTGGACGAGCCCACCAATCATCTCGACCTGCCGGCGCTGGAATGGCTCGAGCAGTATCTGCTTTCCTTTGCGGGCAGCATGGTGCTGGTTTCGCACGATCGATACTTCATCGATCGCCTGGCGGACGAGATCTGCGAACTGGAGAACGGACGCCTGGTCCACTATACGGGCAATTATCATTTTTACGAAAAGCAAAAAGCGCTGATCCGCGAGCAGGCGCTCAAAAA
>CAZKQR010000164.1:7458-9115 GCA_964554965.1 uncultured Cytophagia bacterium
GCGGGCAAGACCACGCTGACCAGGCTGATGTGCTCTCAGCTGACGCCGCAACAGGGAAGCGTGCGCATCGGAGAACGGGTGCAGATCGGCTATTATGCGCAGCATCAGATCGAGGCGTTGACGCCGGACGCGACGGTGTACGAGGAGGTGGCGTCGACCATCCGCCACGCGCTGCTGCCGCGGGTGCGCGATGGTCTGGGTTTGTTCGGTTTTCACGGTGATGATGCGTTCAAGCCAATCCGCGTGTTGTCCGGCGGGGAAAAGGCGCGCGTGTCGTTGACGAAAATTCTGTTGTCCCCGGTCAATTTTTTGATCATGGACGAACCGACCAACCATCTGGATCTGGCTTCCAAGGAGGCGTTGGAAGAGGCTCTGTCCGGATTTGATGGCACGCTGCTGCTGATTTCCCACGACCGTTACTTTCTCGACAAACTGGTGCACCGGGTGATCGAGCTGGAGGACGGGCGACTGCGCGAGTTCGAGGGCAATTATTCGGATTATTTGAACAAACGCCGGCTCGAATCCCTCAACGAGCGTGAAACAGAATCCGAACCTGCAGTGGAAAAAGAGGTCTCGGCGAAAAAGAACAAGGAGCAGAAACGGCAGGAGGCGGAGGCTCGTCAATCTGTAAGCAAAGAACGCAATGCTCTCAAAGCAGAGATCGAGAAGACAGAAACGCGCATCGCCCATTTGGAGACGCAAAAACTGGAAACCGAGCAGCTGCTGGGACAGCCGGATAGTTACAAGGACGGCGCCTCTGCTGCGCGATTAACCAGAGAGTACGGCGCCATCAAGACCGAGCTCGAACAGCTGTTGGAAAAATGGGCGGCGCTGCAGACAGAGCATGAAGTTTTATTGGAACGGCTGAAAAGCCGATAGGCTCGATGCGGCCACGCTGTCCCATCTAACCCCTTCAACCTGAAAGGAGCAAACCCATGCGTTCATTCAAACAACTGGCGGTTGCAGGCCTGGCCCTTTGGCTCGGCCTATCCGTCCCTGGTGTTCAATCACAGACTCATCCGGCAAAAATGAGGAAACATACCACCATGATTACCGATCGACTGGAAAACGCCCACAAGTACTATGCGCTTCATCCTTCGTTTGCCAAGGCTTTTGCTTTTCTGCAGAATCCGGATCTGGCGAAACTGGAGCAAGGAAAACATGTTATCGACGGAGACAAAATCTATGCCTCCATCGGCATAAACAAGGGACGGCAGAAAAACGAAGCCCTACTGGAAGCGCATCGCAAATACATCGACATTCAGTATGTCATCGAGGGGTACGACGAGATGGGCTGGAGCAATGTGGATGACTGCCGGGTGATCGCCACGCCGTACAAGCCGGATGGCGATATCGAGTTTTTCGCCGACAAACCGGCGCTTTACAAAAAGGTGCAGGCCGGGCAGTTTGCCATCTTTTTTCCTGAAGACGCGCATGCCCCGGTGATCAGTGACGGCGATATCCTCAAAGTGGTCATCAAAGTCGCGGTCGATTAACACGCGCCGCACGCCGGGCCTGGGTAGAACTTTTATAACGCAGAGGGGCAGAGGACGCAAGAGCGGCTATTGAGCTTCTTGCATGGGGTCAAGCTCTGTGCTATTCTCTGCGCCTCTGCGTTTATCATTCGACCCGAGTCGACCAGATCAGGCAGGTAAAT
>CAZKQR010000165.1:0-9090 GCA_964554965.1 uncultured Cytophagia bacterium
AGTTTTTTGCATAGGCGTGAGTTGAAACGCGCATCGGTACCTCAAGCCTTATCGGACTGTCGTCCCAAGGGCATTCTGACTCTGATTGCTTTTTAACGATGGCCCCTGCCCTGTTCAGGTCCGTCAGCTCAAGTGCGTAAAATGGCGGTTGGACCGGTTTCTTTTTGGCCAGGACAGAGGCTTCATACCATGTCCAATCCTCAGACAACGGCGTCAAGGGTGTGTCCGCCACCGGTGTGCAGAACACAGGATATTTTACCGAAAACACCAAAGGAATCTTGATTATTCTTCTTACGCGCGCCCTGTGCAGCATTAAATACTATATGTTCCATCACGGAGAAGAGAAGTGGTTTTCCAAATGTCATTTTTTCCCTTTTCCTCATGATCCTTTTTCGACACGCCAGGGCCTGCTTTCGACAATCCCAGGTGGCGTGATATTTTCTCACCTTCAGCCAGTCTACCAGATTTTGGTGAAATCCTCTTTCTTCATATCTTGATGGATGTCGATGAAATAGCTGTCATATTTTTCGGAGAGCATCAATGGATCGCGGCGGAACAAGCGGGAGATCAGCGCTAAGGGAAAGAGCACGCCATAGAACACCATCGACAGCACGATTTTGGGAACGACCATCCCCAAAAGATCGGCCAGCTTCATCCAGATCCAATGGATCTTCTCACTCAGCCAGGGGGAAAAAACACCGATCAGCCCCAGGAGGAATGAAAAAACGACCCAGCCGTTCCAGCTGAAAATCAGATACAGGGCCACACATCCCGTTGAAAGGACCAACAGGGTGGATTTCGCCGCATCCTTGTTCATGGCACAGGTTCTCGTCTAAAACAGAGTGTAGATAAAGGGGGCGATGGCTGTGCCGCTGCCGAACACGATCAACACGCCCAGGAGCAGCAACAGAATGATGATCGGCGCCAGCCAGAATTTTTTCCGCTCCTTCATAAAAAGCCAAAGATCTTTCAAAAACTCCATGTATCGTTTCCTTTCCCTGTTAGCCCACTCTTCAATCGGATTGAAAGGTCTCCATCCATTTGGAGCGGTTTTGCCAGTCGGGCTGATCCGTTTTTTTCAGTATGAAATTGTTCACCACCAACTCATCCATCTCGGTTCGCATAAAGCAGCGATAGGCGTCGTCCGGCGTGCACACCATGGGCTCGCCGCGCACGTTAAAACTGGTATTCACCAACAGTCCGTACCCTGTTTTTTCCTTGAACGAAGCGATGAGCTGCCAGAATCGCGGATTCGTCTCCCGATGGACGGTTTGAATGCGCGCGGAAAAATCCAGATGGGTGACCGCCGGCACATCGCTGCGTTCATGGTACAGCTTTTCCCACAGGCCCATCTCGTGGAAACGGTCAGGCAGTTTTTTTCGTCTCTCCTCGCGCACATCGGCGATCAGCAGCATATAAGGGGAGGGCGCCGGCAGATCAAAATACTCCTTCGCATCCTCATACAACACCGCGGGCGCAAAGGGCCTGAACCCCTCGCGGTGCTTGATCTTTACATTCAATTTCTTCTGCATCTCCGGGTTTCTCGCATCGCCGAGAATGCTGCGATTGCCGAGCGCGCGGGGACCGTATTCCATTCGGCCCTGAAACCAGCCGATCACATGGCCCTGTTCGAGCAGATCGGCGACGGACCGGCAAAGCTGATCAAAGGAATCCATCCGCTGGTAGACCGCTTTGTGTCTTTTAAAAGCAAGGAGCGCCTCTTTATCGGAAAATTCCGGACCCCAATACGCCCCCCGCATGGCATCGCCCTCTAATGCCGGATTCCGCTCCTGCTCAAAATAGAGATGATGAGCGGCCAGCGCAGCGCCCAGGGCGCCGCCGGCATCGCCTGCCGCCGGCTGGATGTACATCTCCTTAAACAGTCCCTGTTTGAGCAGCTTGCCATTGGCCACGCAATTGAGGGCAACGCCTCCCGCCATGCACAGGCAGTCTGCACCGGTGATCCGTTTCGCTTCCCGCGCCATCTTGAGCACAATCTCTTCGGTGACCTGTTGGATCGCAAAAGCCAGATTGCAATGCGCTTGTTCCAGTTCGCCCCCGGGCGCCAGGGCGGGAAAGCCGAACAGCGCCTGCCATTTTTTCTCTTTGACCATGGACAGGCCGGTCGCATAGTTGAAATAATCCTGATTCAGCCGGATCGATCCATCCTCGCGCACGGTCACCAGATGCCGCTTGATCAGCCGGATGAATGCGCGGGTCTGTTCCGCATCGGGATTTCCATAGGGCGCCAACCCCATCAACTTGTACTCTCCCGAATTGACCCGGAATCCCAGATAATAGGTAAAGGCGGAATACAACAGACCGACGGAATGAGGAAATCGCAACTCTTTCAGCAGAGTGATCCGGCGGCCTTGGCCGTGGCTGATGGAAGCGGTGGCCCATTCGCCGACGCCGTCGATGGCGAGGATGGCCGCCTCTGTAAAAGGCGATGGATAAAAAGCGCTGGCCGCATGGGACATGTGGTGCGCGGGAAACAACAGCTTGCATTTTTTTCTATCGTACTTTTCAATCTGCGCCAGCCCGTCATAAAGCATTTTCTTCAGAAACATCTTTTCCCTGATCCATACAGGCATCGCGGCGATAAAGGAGCGTAAACCCCTGGGCGCAAATTGGTAATAGGTCTCCAGCAGGCGTTCAAACTTGAGCAGCGGCTTGTCGTAAAAAGCCACGGCGCTCAATTCATCAAGCGTCAGTCCCGATTCTTCCAGACAGTATTTGATCGCGTGAGCGGGAAATTCCGGCGTATGTTTTTTACGCGTGAACCGTTCCTCCTGCGCCGCCGCGACGAGGCGGCCGTCCTGAATCAGAGCAGCGGCCGAATCGTGATAAAACGCAGAGATTCCTAAAAGGGCGCTCATTCAATTCCTGTTTTCTACGGGTGGAGCAAAGGGTCCTGTTCCGCGCGTCGCTGCCGTGCGGGCAGCCTCTTTATTAAGATAGAAAAATATTCTTTCTGATCAAGGCTTTTCACCAGCCTGCCAATGAGCCTGCAGATCCGCACAGACGATGGCCGCAACCGCGCGGGCGCCCTGCTTGCTGAAATGGACAGTGTCGTAATACAAGCGGGAGCTTTTCGGCATTTTTTCCGCCAGGTCTATCACCAGGCTGCCCGTCGCCAAACCCACCCTGGCCGTGACCTGGTTGTAGAGCTGCAGGATCGCACAATTCAGATGACCGCTTTTTCCGTTGAAATTGGCGGAGCGAAGGTCCACCCCGGTTACATCGTCGCGAACGTCGCCGTACAGCGCCGGTTGCGTGATCAGGACCAGTTCGATCCCATGGCCCTGCGCCAGTTCGATGAGCTTGCGCAGGCGCTGCTCATAGGGTTGCAGGAAGCGGCGGCGATGTTTTTCCAGCACCGCGGCGATGACCTGCGGGGGCTCTTCGATGGTGTTCAATGATCGCAGATCAAAGGTGCGATGCGTCACCCCCTTGCTTTTGGCGCGCTCGTATCGATATAAATTCAACACGATTGAGACGATCTCGCTGTAATTGCCCAGGGATTTGAAAAAACCCTCTACAGAATGCAGCTGCAGGCCCTTCTTGACATTCTCGAATTCCTGATCCACCAGATCGGACCGGCCGATCTCGTTGAGGCCGACCATCATCAGCACCAGATCAGGCCGCAACTCCAGCAGGTAATCATTCATCAAAATCAGATGACCAAAAGTCGAGTGTCCGTCCAGACCGGCGTTGTTGACCCAGATGGAATCGGCGCCGGCCTGCAGGCCCTTTTGCAGGCAAGTCCGCAGATGATCGGGCCAGGTGTCGCCCTCGCTGAGGTAGCGGCACTCGGTGGTACTGCCGCCAACCGTGAGGATGGTACGGCAGGCGGTAAAGTTGACCGGCCTATCAGGACCGCGAAAACCCAAGCCGTTTCTTCTGATGGTGATGACCGGGTCCAGTCCTGCGATCCTATTGTTCTCAAATCGTTCGACCGTATTTCTGGCCAGAACGATGCGATTGAATCTTACCCGTGGTTTGAACGGATTATAAATCTGCAGGATCCCTTCGGCGAGCAACAGGGCGAACAGAATGCCCGCCAGAACAGAGATAATGATAAAGACAAAACGTTTTAGCATGTTTCATTCAACCGCTGTTCAACAAAACGCATCATCGATAGTCCCATCCACAGCGAAGGGTTTGCCGAAAAGTCATTCCCTGGCCGCTCCGGCTTTCTCTTCATAAAGATCGGCGCTGCGGACCTCTTTGGGCGGCAAAGCCATGCGGCGGCGGTTCACCGGGTACTGGTACCAAAAAGTGGCGCAGCTGACATCATCGGAACGGAGATAATAAATGTCATCCGGGCTGCGGCGCGGGTGGTTCTTGTAGCCAAAGATGAGCTTGTCGCCATAGACCGGTTGCAGGAGCGACTTTTTGCCATTGCCCATTTGCTGCACCGTCACCTTGATGTTTTTCTGAAAATAGATCGGATCGTGAATGTGAAACCGGTACAAAGAGGTGAACGAAGGGCGGACCAGCGGCGCCCCTTGGGTCGGTGTGCTGTGTTCGACAAGTCCCCATGCCGCTCCGATATAGTCCTCCAATCCGGTCCCGCAGATGGTTGGATAGGCCTCATCGCCGTCGATGTACATCTTGACTTCGCCCTCTCCCCACCAGCCCGGTGAGAGCGGCCGCACGCCCAGCACGCAGCCGAGGTATTTTCCTCTGGCGTTCTCCACCTCGAGGATGACGAAATCCCTGCCGTACACCGTTGGATTTTCCCGATTGAAGGAGGCATGGAACCGGCCGTCCTCGTTCGTGACGTTATCGTTCAGGGTAAAATCGATCTGGTAAAAAAACCAGTCAAGATCCTCATCGCTCTCATTGGCGATGGTGATGCGGGCTTTGTCGGCAAAGGGCATGGGGATGAAGCAGTTATAGCCGCGTCCTGTCTGTGCGTTGACCAGATCCGAATACATCGGCGCCACAGCCCCATGGGCCAGGCCGAAAAAATCCGGCAACGGGACCTCCACAGCCGGGATCGTTTCAGCTTCCCAGTACATCCGTAAAATTAAATTGCGCAGCACCCGGGGATCGATGGAGGACACCGTGCACCAGATATGCCGGACCATTCCCGGGCCTTTCTGATCTAAGAGGGTCTCGACCGCGCCGGCCTTGAACAGCTTGATCGCCGGACTGGCTTTCAGCCCGTTGCCGCGCATGCCGCCCCTGCCGGCCTGCGCGGTTGGATTTTCCATCGTAGCGCTGCGGCTGGCGAGATGTTTCAGGCGATAGAGTCCACCATCATCCCGCTCGCTGCACCTATGAAAAAAAAGAAAACAAACCGCCACTGCCAGGAGTATCAACATGCGACGCATGGAACCGCCTCACACGGTTATGGAATGGTGATCGGGATGTACCATTTTAAAGCGGCAGGAGCCCTGCATGGATTCATAAAAAGTCATTCCTCACCATGCAGCCGGCGGCCATTTTCACTACAGGCCGGACCAAAATCCCTTGCCTTTCATTGGCTTAGAGCTATAATAGCCAATCCACTCTATAAAATCAAGAAGAATGTAAGCGAAGATAATTCGCTGAGGCTGTCGCAACTGGATAGAGTCCGATTCATGGTTGAAGAAGCAGGCTTCACAGCCGGCCGCTGACGGCACTACGAACAATGCGGCCGCGCCGGCACGCCTCTATCCTCTTCGTTGCCTAGATTCTTCTTGCGATTCAATGACGAAATGCTTAATTAAACCAACATGCGGTCTGACGGCCATCCGGAGCTTGTACCGCCGGGGGCGAGTGGCAAGAAACGAGATTCCCTGCACGAGCAGAGCAGAAGCAACGACGACCCGGCTCAACGAAAAAAACAAATGGAATGATCTTTTCGGAGAAATGAACTATGACTCATTTATCACGACGTGAGTTTGTCAAAGCGGGTGCGGCGGCCGCTTTAACCGCCTCTCTGCCGGCTGCGACCGCTCCGGTGCAAGCGGCGCCGGATTTCTGGTGGGGCATGCTGCTGCACCTGGGTGTAAACATGTGGTCCGATATCCCGGTCGACAGCTGGGGCGCATTCAAGCCGGACGAATTGCATCTGGTGTGTCAGGCCGATCACCTGCGCTTTGACGAATCCGTCTGGCAGGCCCTCACCGGCCGAATGCAGGCCGCCGGCATGAACCTGATCGTCATCGATCTCGGCGAAGGCCTGCAGTATAAAAGCCATCCGGAGCTCTCGGTCAAGGGCTCCTGGTCCATCGGGCGGTTTCGTAAAGAGCTCAAGCGGCTACGCGCCATGGGGCTGGAACCAATCCCCAAATTGAACTTTTCCACCGCCCACGACACCTGGTTAAAGGAGTACAGCCGGCAGGTCTCCACGGCCGCCTATTACAAGGTGTGCGCTGATTTGATCCGCGAGGTGTGCGAGATCTTTGATACACCCCGCTGTTTCCATCTCGGTTATGACGAGGAAACCGCCCCTCATCAATCCAAGTACAGCTATGCGGTGGTTCGCCAGGGAGAGCTGTGGTGGCACGATTTTAACTTTTTCGTCCGCCAGGTGGAGAACCGAGGCGTGCGGCCGTGGATCTGGTCCGACTATTACTGGAACCACCCGGAAGAGTTCCTCCGCCGCATGCCCAAGTCCGTGCTGCAGAGCAACTGGTATTATGGCGCCGACTTTGACCCAGCCAAAGTGAAATATGTCCAGGCTTATCTGGATCTGGACCGGGCGGGATTCGATCAGGTTCCCACTGGCTCTAACTGGAGCACGGACGTCAACTTTTACGGCACTGTCTCCTTCTGCCGAAAAAATTTAACAGCGGACCGGCTGAAGGGATTTATGATGGCGCCGTGGTTCTTTACCCTGACGGCGTATCAAGAAAAACTTTTTCAAGCCGTCTGCCAGGTCGAAGAGGCGATCACTAAGAAAGAGGAATAAAAAAATCTGCAGACCGAAGGGGTTTTGCGCACCAGTCAGAGTAGTCGCAACTCTATGAAAGGGGATCTTTACGATGTGTCCCGGCGTCTGATGCCGAGCCCACAAAAGGAATTATTATTATGGCTTGCCAACTTGCTCGTCAGCAGCCCTCCTTCTTTTTAGCCCGAGGCTTTTGGGTTCCTGGACCACCTGTAGGCAAGCTTAGCTTGGGCATTACCGTCTGCGGCCGAGCAACCGTAGATTCTGCGCCTGTCTGCGGTGTACCGCCAAAATATTTGCTCACTTCTTTGGCTTTGGCAAAGACGGCCAATCGCTCGGGGGAGGGATTCTCCGGCTGAGCCGGAAAAAGAACCTGGTCCTTCCACTCATCCAATCCGCCGAAGAGCATATAAACCGACTTGTATCCTTTCGCCTTGAGCAGGAACCAGGCCTGGGCGGAATGAATGCCGCCCTCAGAATAAAGTATGATCTTTTCGTTGCGTTGCAAGCCGGCATCGGTCAGTCCGGCCAAGGGGATGTTCTCTGCGGTCGGAATCGCATATTCTGCGAACTCTTTTTCCGTGCGCAGATCCACCAGCCGGTAATCCGCCCTGTTCTTGATGATCCAGTCAGCCAGTTCCACCGCTGATACGTGATCGACCTGCTTTTCCACGATGAGGGCCATTTCTTTGGCATCGATTTCGGTCCTGGCGCCGCCATAGGGGTCGCCCGCAAAAATGGCGATGAACCCGAGCAGGAAAAGAGCCAACGCAAGCTTCCAGTTCAGGCTCATCTTACTGAATGATTCTTTCAGTTTCATGGTCACTCGCCCTCCTTTTTGGCCGCCATCTTCTTTTCGCCCCATTCGGCGGCGGCAAAGGCGCCGATGGCCATGACGCAGACCAGAAAGACCATCAGGCCATAGGGCAGATGGAGCAGCTGCGGCAGAGTCACCTTGCCCAGTGAGCTGGAGGCATAGAATTTCTCGACCAGGTGGAAAACCTCGCCGAAAAAGAGAATCCCGGCGAAAAGTCCCGCCACGTAAGCCCAGCCGTCATAGCGACCGGTGGAGGCGGAGACGCAGGCCGTGCCAGGGCAATAGCCGCCAACGACGAA
Organism: uncultured Cytophagia bacterium; assembly: GCA_964554965.1. Taxonomy (GTDB): domain Bacteria; phylum Zhuqueibacterota; class Zhuqueibacteria; order Residuimicrobiales; family Residuimicrobiaceae; genus Anaerohabitans. Next base: position 8,003 of record CAZKQR010000165.1, read on the forward strand.
ACCGATGCCAAGAATGAGCCCGCCGACGATCTGCGGCGCCAGATAGGTGGGATTGATATAGACCAGGGAAAGGTCAAGGATTCCGAAAACGGATAAAAAATAAACTCCGACCATGGCGGTGACGATAGCGGTGAACATCACCTTGAGAACGGTCATATCGGTGAAATAGAACTGGGCGGCCAGTTTGCGGGCATTGCCGAACCCGGCTCGTTCCAGAAAAAAACCGAAGCCCATCCCGATAAAGACGGCCACGATCAGGCTGACCTCGTCATTGAACAGGCCATACTTGTAAAAGGGTGCGTTCATGTCCACTGCCTCCTCATAAAATAGGCAAAAGCATAGCCGCCGATAAATACCGACATCATGAAGGCCCAGCTGCCCAGGTTGAGCAGGGCGCCGCCGGTAAGGGCCTGGCCGCTGGTGCAGCCGCGGGCCAGCTTGGCGCCGATGGCCATCAATCCGCCGCCCAAGAAAGCATAGATCAGCCGGCCGCGATTGCTGATGCGCGGGCCTTTTTCGATCTTGCCCTTAACCCGGTTGCCTATTTTTCCCGAGATAAAGCCGCCCAAAAAGAGGCCGATCACCTCGAAAACCAGCCAGTCCTTGAGGGGATTGGTAGTGCCATCGCCCAAGTATTCGGCGTAAAAAGAGTTGGCATTGGCGTGCTCCGGTGCGGCCTTTTGTACGCCATAGGCGACGACAGAGGAGAAAGCTCCGGAAGCTCCCAGGCCACGGCCCATGACTACAAAAGCGGCCAGCAGTACGAGCCCCAGGCCGATGCCCGAAAGATAAGGGTTCCAATAGGGTTTGGGCGTAAATCCATCCGCCTGATGCGGTGAGGTCATAGATCTTTCCTCCAAAATTGAGTGTCAAGCAAGTTTCAGAATTCGACGCATCGGTCAAGCACGCAAAGGTTACATCATTTTATAAAATGCGCATTCAAATAATGGCTGTACTGCCCGGCCTGCACCAGGACCAAGCGCAAGATAAACCCCCCGACGATGACCATGATCGGCGCGACCGCTGTGTGGTTGATGCGGTGGCTTACGGACATATTTTGAATGAAGAGCGGAATGAGTATGCCCATC
>CAZKQR010000166.1:0-9066 GCA_964554965.1 uncultured Cytophagia bacterium
GAATGTGACTTTTCCCAGCGGCAGCATCGGTCATCTGATGGATCCGGTCTGGGCGGTCTTTTCCCCGGAGACCACGGTGCGTCAGGCCATTGAAGCACTGCGCAATCTGGTCAAGAGGGAGTTTATCACCTATGGCTTTGTCGTCGATGCATCGGATAAACTCGTCGGCGTTCTGGTGATGCGGGATCTGCTCTTTGCTGATCCACAAACTCCATTGCATCAGGTGATGGTGACCGAGCCCTTTAGTCTGCAGGCAGACCAGCCGCTGATGGACGCCATGCGAAAAGTCCTGACCCGCCATTTTCCCGTTTATCCGGTCACTGATCAACAGGGCCGATTGGTGGGCGTTGTGCGCGGCGGCCGGCTTTTTCAGGCGCAGGCCATCGAGATCAGCTCTCAGGCCGGCAGCATGGTGGGTGTGGAAAAAGAGGAAAAGCTCTCGACGCCTTGGCAGAGAAGCTTTCGCTTGCGCCATCCCTGGCTGCAGTTGAATCTGCTTACCGCGTTCATCGCCGGCGCAGTGGTCAGCCTCTTTCAGTCCACGATTGACCAGATCGTGGTGCTGGCCGCTTTTTTGCCGGTTCTGGCCGGACAATCCGGAAACAGCGGTTGCCAGGCGCTGGCAGTGACCATCCGCGGTATGACGTTGAGTGAATTTAAAAACGGCGCCACCCGCAGACTGCTGGCCAAAGAAGGGCTGTTGGGATTGTTGAACGGCGCTATCATCGGCCTGGTGGCGGGCGCAGCCATGTTCTTTTTGGCGAGAAGCCAGGGCAATCCTATGGCGTTGTCTCTGGGTTTGATTGTGATGGCCGCCATGACCGGCAGCTGTGTGGTCAGCGGGATCTTTGGTGCGGTGGTGCCCATCGCCCTGCGCCGTCTAGGAGCCGATCCGGCCACGGCGTCGAGCATTTTTTTGACCACGGCTACGGATGTCGCCAGCATGGGGCTGCTGTTGCTGCTGGCCACCCTGTTTCTAGTTTGATTTTTTTAAATCCTGTGAAACGCGACTGGATGTGCGGCTGCGTTGCAGCGCTTAAAAGACAGGGGATGATGCAAACCATTTGACGGCTTTCAATTGTATTCACCCGGCATGGTAAAGGAAGGATCCCAATGGATTTGCTCAAATTATCGGAGAGCCTCGATGGTTTTTTCTGGGGCAAAGTGATTGTCTTTTTGTGCCTGTTCGCCGGCGTTTATTTTTCCATTCTGATGCGATTTCCCCAGCTGCGTTTGATCCGGGACATGGTCGGTCAGCTGTTCGGCGGCAAAAGCTCGGAAAAGGGCGTTTCATCCTTTCAGGGTTTTTCCATGGCGCTGGGTGGTCGCGTCGGCACCGGCAACATCACCGGAGTGGCCAGTGCGATTTTTTTCGGCGGTCCGGGCGCCGTGTTCTGGATGTGGGCCATCGCGTTTCTCGGCGCCGGTTCTGCTTACATTGAATCCGCGCTGGCGCAGGTTTGGAAAGAAGAGATTCATGGCGAATATCGCGGCGGCCCGGCCTATTATATAGAAAAAGGGCTGCACAGCAGACGGCTGGGTTTCGCCTTTGCCGTTCTGACCATTGTTTCCTGCGGTCTGCTGCTGCCGGGCATTCAGTCCAACTCGTTTGCCACCGCGGCCACCTCTTCGTTCGGTATCGATCCGCTTTATATCGCATTCTTGTACAGCGGCTTGCTCGGTTACGTGATCTTTGGCGGCGGCCGGCGCATTGCCAAAACAGCCGAATTGATCGTGCCGTTCATGGCCGTGGGCTACATCCTGCTGGCCCTGGTTATTTTGTTTATTCATTTCGAAAGAATTCCCCAAGTGTTTCATCTGATCCTCAGTAGTGCGTTCAACCGTCATGCGGTCTATGGCGCGATTTTCGGTTCAGCGATCAGCTGGGGCGTCAAACGGGGCATTTTTTCCAATGAGGCGGGACAGGGCACCGGCGCTCAAGCGGCCGGCGCGGCGGAGGTGTCGCATCCGGCCAAGCAGGGTTTGGTACAGACCTTTTCGGTGTATGTGGACACTCTGTTCATCTGCACCGCCACGGCCATCATGATCATCTCCACTAATGCGTTCAATGTGGTCAATCCGGCGGGCGGATTTCTCACGGAAAACATTCCGGGAATCGTCTACGGCAATTTCACGCAGACGGCGGTCAACAGTGTAGTGCCCGGATTTGGCGGCGGTTTTGTGGCCGTTGCATTGTTTTTCTTTACCTACACCACGGTGCTGGCCTATGCGTTTTATGTCGATTCCAATGTCGGCTACATCTTTAGGAAAAACAGCACCGGCTGGGGGTACCACATTGCCCTTACGTTTTCGCGTTTTGGCATCTGCATCATGACGTTCATCGGCACCATCATGTCCGCCAATATGGTGTGGAATTTCGGCTCCGCCGGCGTGGGCGCCATGGCCTGGTTCAATGTGATCGTGATTCTGCTATTGACCAAACCAGGGATCCGGACGTTGAAGGATTATGAACAGCAGAAAAAAATGGGGCTGGACCCGGTCTTTGTTCCAGAACGCTGCGGCATAAAGGGGGCGGAACTGTGGACAGAGATTACGGCAAAGAACTATCCGCAACAACTGGCGGCGTTGAAAGAAAAGGAGGGGAAGAAAGCATCCAAACCTATGTGAGCGGTTCCTCATTGCTCGCAGGTGAAAGGCAGGCTCATCAGGAATCGTTGTAAAAGGGCCCTGGCTTTGGACTCTCTCAAGAACCTTTTTTTGCAGGTGGATGATCGAGAATATATCCGATATCCACTATATACAGCTGCCTGCCGAAACCTTCATGGGTGGCGTCGATGGACACCATCCGGCCGTTTCGGCTGCAGCGCGCATGCAGATCGACGCGGAAAATGCCCCGCTTCGCCGCCATCGCTTTCAATCTCGCCAATGGAACGAACAGGCCGCTGGGCCGGTGAAACAGCAGCAGATGCTGCACCCCTTCGATCTCATAGCTGTCCCCCAGAATCCAATCGTCATACGGCTTGGGCAGAACCGTCGGGGTGATGTTGTTGCCGCCGGTGTCCGCCAGTTTTTCCGCCACCTCAGCAGAGCCATCATCGTTATAAAGAGAAAAGAACCGTCCTTCCAGCACCGTATCGTCGTCGAGCCAGGTAGTGTGGCTGGGATCGTTGTACAAATAGCGCATGTTCCGGCCGTCGCGCGATAGCGACCAGCCGGAGATGTGGATGGGTTTATCCAGATTGCGCAGATAGATCATGAACCGGGTGGCTGAGGGATTCCACTCTTCGCGGAACACATAGAGGTCGGTTGTTCCCTGATAGCCCTGGGGAAAGGCGAATTGGGCCAGCTTTTCCAGGCTGATGAGAAATTTTACCTTGCCGGTTTTTATATCCATTCTTTCAATGCCGGATTTTTTTGGCGTTTTATGGCCGGCGTACGGATCCCCAATGCCGTTGTAGGCGGTGCCGGGATGCTTCATGCGGCCGAAATCATGGGTCAGGGCGAATCGGCCGTCGTCCGAGACATCGTAAACCGGTCGCGGCAGGGTCCTTCGCCGGCCGGTGTTAAAATCGTACAGCCTGGAGATGTAACGGGCGCCATCGTCGCTGCGATCGTTCCACAGGATCTCGCTGGAGCCGGGAACCCATTGCAGCCGGCAGCCCTGCTGCCAGTTCCACGCTGTGGTCTCGCCGATTTTCCTCCATGTAAAGCCGTCCTGCAGGTCATAATAACCGATTTCGCCCTTATCCGTGGGTTGCACTTCGCGGTTCTGAAAACCGACCTTCATGGCCAGGGAGTAGCGGCCGCTGCTGTCGAACTGCTGCACGTCAAAGTACCAGAATCCGGTGTAACACGGATTTTCCGGCGTGCCGGGATCAGACACGCGAATCAGGTTCGCATATTTGTGATCGCTGCCGTGCACCACTTCTTCCCAGGTTGCACAGGTGGAATAGTCCTGAGCTCCGGCGGAGTGTGCCAAAACCAGGAGCGCCCAGATGCAGTTTCTCATTTCTCTCTTTTTCCTCTGTCAAACAGCCGTCTCCCATGGCCGCCAGCCGAAATTGAAGCGATGGGGTAAATCTTTTTACTGGATGTTTACTGGGCCGCGCTCATAGATGGCGGCGCACTGGCCGGAGCGCCGGCCCACTCTTTGTTGGGCGCAGGGCCCATCTCGAACACCAGGGTTCCGCCGTTGACCACATCCTGATGCGTGATCCACGCTTTATCATAGGCTTTGCCGTTCAGCCGGGCGGATTGTATGTAAATATTCTCCTTGGATAAACCCTCCGCCTTGATCGTAAAAGTCCGGCCGCTGTATTTCACCGGATCCAGGTGCAGGACCACGCTGGGGAAGATGGGCGCCGTCAGTTGATAGGACGGATCGCCGGGGCAGAGCGGGAAAAGCCCCAGTGCGCTCTGCACATACCAGGAGGACATACAGCCGAAATCGTCGTCCATCTCCAGAAGAAAACCGTCCGGAGTGTCTTTAAAGATGCGGCCGTAATAGGCCTCTTCAAAGAATTCGTGGGTGCCATAATACTGACGCACCGGTTCCGTGAGAATGGCGCGGACCCATTTCTGCGTCAACCAGGGGGCGCCGGCGTAATTGAACAGATACGGGGCGAGCAATCCCGGCTGATTGCCCATGTTGTAGAGGCTGTAGGTGAAATAATAGTCCAGGTCCTGGACGAATTTTTCTCTGCCGCCGATCAATTGGATCAGGCCCGCCACGTCATGGGGAACCCACCATCGCCACATCCACATGCTGCCTTCGTAGACATGCTTTTCGTCGATGACGCGCGGGTCATGGGGAAATTCAAGCCAATCGCCGTTTTCCGCGCGGGCGCGGAAAAAGCCATAGATGTCATCTTTTTCTCCGCGCCAGTACACCGCTGTGCTGTCCCATACGTTTTTATAGAAACCCGCACGGCGCATGAACTCTTGATACTCCGCATCCTTGCCCAGCGATTTAGCCAGCTGAGCCACGCACCAGGCATCGTAAGAACGCTCCATGGTGTAATCCGGCCGCAGCTGGACATATCCCAACTCGGCGGTCTTGCGGTACCGCTCCAGCCGCAACGGATTGCCCATCACAAAGCGGTACTGGGTGAGTTCGTCGTACACTCCCCGGAATAACTCTTCTCCATCCCCATCATCCAGGCCTTTCTGCCATCCGTCCACGGCAACCGCCAGCATGTGTTCATAGCGGCAGTTGAGAAACACCGGCCGCTTCCAGTCGTACCGATAGATGTCGCGAATCGAGTTAAGGATGTCGCCGTAGACCACCGGTTCGGTCAGCGTGAGCAGGGAAAACTTGCGGAAATCATCCCAAAAGGCAAAGCCGTCGTGCCGGCGGTAGGAAAGCGGATGCACTTCGCCGTCATAGCCGCGGCAGAGCCCGTTCACATCCGTGATCTCAAAAGGGGTCAGGTATGAGTGATACAGATGGGTGTAAAAGATTTTTTTATATTCCTTCTCACCCTCCACCTCCACCTTGTTCAGGACCTGCGTCCAGTCCTGCCGGGCGCGCTCCACGGTTCGTTCGAAATTCCAATCCGGGATCTCTGCTTTGAGGTTGTTTTTGGCCTGCTGCTCGCTGACCGTCGAAAAACCGATCCTCATCAGCAGCGGCTCCCGAGCTTGCGCAAAGTACAGTACAGCGCCGCAGTCTTTGCCGGACAAAACCCTGCGTTTCTCATGCAGCGAATCATCCCAGGATGAGAATCGGCGAAAGGGCTTGCTGAATTGGACATAATAATGGATGGAAGGGGGTAGGGAGCCGGAAAGCTCGCTTAGACCGATCACTTTGATCGACGATTCAGAGCCGCGGCCTGCTTTGAGCAGCAGATGCGCCTCCTCGCCGGGCGGAAAAGTGTAGCGGTGAAACCCCGTGTGCCGGCCCACGGTCAATTCGACGCGAATGTTCAACGAGTCCAGCACCACGGAATAAAAACCGGGCGTTGCTGTTTCGGTTTTTTTATCGATACGGTTGTAGCGCTTGTCCATACACTGTTCAGGCCGGCCGATGCCCGGCAGCGTCCACACCAACCATTGCCGGTCTTGGGGATTGGTGCCGCCTGATCCGGTGATGCGCAGATGGCTGAATCCGCGCACATGGGTGTCGCTGAAATTGTAACCCGAGTGTGCCCAATTGCCGTTGCCGGGCAGACTGCTGGGATAGGTGTCTGGTCCGAGATGGACCATGCCCCACGGCCTCACGGCGCCGGGGTGCAGATGGCCGTGATCGCCTTCGCTGCAGATGAAAGGATCCACATAGTCCAACACGTTTTCAGCGGACCGTGCGGAGGACGATGACATGGCGAAAAGAGAAAAGAGCAGCGCGGCGTGATGGCATTTCATGGCGTCACCCTGGATGGAGGATGGATGAAGGGCTCTTGGCATCCCTGTGCGAATGGACGGAAAAACCTATTGTACGTACAATAAAGCAAATAATCCTGTCATTGTCAAGCGGTTTCGATATCAAAAAAACCGGTGTTTCGAACAGCACGAGACAAGAGGTCGCGAAGCAGAGCGGCGTAAAGCGCACCGCCATGGCCCGGGCGTTCCAGAAAATTAGAAACCATTTGTGTTAAAGCGACGGAATTATTATAATGTGCAGAAACTAGGAGACCCCATTATGCGCGCACTTTTCTGCCTGCTGGTCTGCACAGCCTGTCTGGGCCAGACCACGGAAACCCTCTATCTCTCCGGCATCGACAAGGATCATACGGTAACCTGGGATTTCTTTTGCACGCACGGCCGCAACAGCGGTTATTGGAGCAAAATTAAAGTGCCATCCAACTGGGAGCTGCAGGGATTCGGCCGCTATAACTGGGGAAGAGATAAAATTCTCTCTGACGAAAAAGGGCTGTACCGGCATGCATTCAGCGTTCCATCGAGCTGGAAAAACAAACAAATCTTTCTCGTGTTTGAAGCCTCTATGACCGATACGGAGGTCAAGGTCAACGGCCGCAGCGCCGGCCCTGTGCATCAGGGCGGATTTTACCGCTTTCAATATGATGTGACCGCCTTGGTTCGATGCGGGGCGCAGAACCGGCTCGAAGTGACGGTGAGCAAAATGTCCGCTAACGCCGGCGTCAATGAGGCGGAGCGCACGGCCGATTACTGGGTGTTCGGCGGCATTTACCGGCCGGTGTATCTGCAGGCGTTTCCCTCCGAATACATCGAGCGGGTCGCCATCGACGCCAGGCACGACGGTTCTTTTCGCGTCGATGTGTTTTCGCATTCACAGCACTCCAACCGGCGAATCCTCGTTCAATTGAAGCGGGAGGGACGTCTGCTGCCCGGCATCTGGACCGCTTCAGCCGCTCAAGCCGGCGTGCAGGGCAGAGTGGAGAATCCGGACCTCTGGTCTCCAGAGTTTCCTCAGCTCTACACCGCGGTGATCCGGCTACAGCAGGATCAGCGTGTGCTGCACACCATGGAACAGCGGTTCGGTTTTCGTACTGTGGAAGTGCGGCCGCAGGACGGCATCTATGTCAACAATAAAAAAATCATGTTTCGCGGCGTTTGCCGTCACTGCTTTTGGCCGGAATCCGGCCGCTGCACCAGCCGGTCGCTCAGTCTGCAGGATGTGAACCTGATCAAAGACATGAACATGAACGCGGTGCGCATGAGCCATTATCCGCCCGACGTCCATTTTCTCGATGCCTGTGATTCGCTGGGACTGTTCGTCATCGATGAACTGGCCGGCTGGCAGTATCCACCCTATGACACGCCGGTGGGCAAAAAGCTCGTCGCCGAGATGATCCACCGCGATGTCAACCATCCCAGCATCGTCCTCTGGGCCAACGGTAATGAAGGCGGATTCAACTATGAGCTGCTGCCCGAATACGCTGCACTCGACCCGCAGCAACGGACCGTGATCCATCCCTGGGAGACCATCAACGGACTCAACACCTTTCACTATTTCCCCTGGGATTACGGCGTCGGAACCGTCTTCCATGGCCAGGAGGTTTTCTTTCCCACCGAGGTGCTGCACGGCATGTACGACGGCGGCCTTGGCGCCGGATTGGACGATTACTGGAATGCGATGAAGTCCCATCCGCTCTCGGCCGGCGCTTTTCTCTGGGTCTTTTGCGATGAAGGGGTGCTGCGCCGGGACCTGGGCGATTCCATGGACACCCGCGGGAATATGGGGCCCGACGGCATCCTCGGTCCCTATCGTGAAAAAGAAGGCAGCTTTTACACCATCAGAGACATCTGGTCGCCGATTCAGTTTGAAAAGAAGATCATCACCAGCCGCTTTGACGGAAACCTGACGGTGCACAACCGTTTTGACGAGACTTTTCTGCAGCAGTGCCGGTTTGCCTGCGAGTGGGTCCGTTTCGACGGTCCCTTTCCCCAGGCGAAGCGTCAATCGGTCGCGGGAAAAGTGCAGGCGCCTGATGCTCCGCCGCAGGGAAAAGGGAGTGTACGCCTCGCCCTGCCGGAGAACTGGGGGCAGTACGACGCGCTGTATCTCACCGCCTGGGACCCCTATGAACGGCTGATCAACCAGTGGAGTTGGAACCTGGCGACGCCGCAGCAGTGGAGCGCACGATCGGTTCAGCCGGGCGCCACGTCGGTCGTTGGCGCCGAGGAGAACGGTCGAATTACCCTCTCCTCCGGCGATTTGATGGTGACGTTCGACAAGCGCACCGGCCTGCTTAACCGTATTGAAAAAAATCAACGGACGATCCCGCTGACCAACGGTCCGCGCTGGATCGGTGTACAACCGGACTTGCAAGAGCTTCGGCTCTTCCGCTCCAGCCAGGGCCAGGGGGTCGAGTGGATATATGACGGTCCTGTGCCCTGCCGAATGCAGTGGACCATGCTCGACAGCGGCCTCTGTCTGTTCGAGTACACCTATCAGCCGCCCACCGGTGCATACGATCTGCTCGGCATCACCTTTTCTTTTCCCGAGAGTCTGGTGACCGGCGCTGACCTTCTCGCGGACGGACCTTACCGGGTCTGGAAAAACAGAATGCGCGGCCCGCTCTTTGGGCTCTATAATAAAGAGTACAATGACACCGTGACCGGCGAGTCCTGGCTCTATCCGGAATTCAAAGGCTATTACAGCCGGCTGTACGCGGTTGAACTGCA
>CAZKQR010000167.1:0-2149 GCA_964554965.1 uncultured Cytophagia bacterium
GTTGGAGGCGCGCACGCCGTTTTTGGATTATCGCTTTGTCGAGTTTTGTGCCACGCTGCCGCCGCATCTGCGCCTGGCCGGCCGGCAGACCAAATATCTGTTGAAAAAAGCCATGCAGAACCTGCTGCCGGACCTGATTCTGCACCGCGGCAAAGAGGGTTTTAGCATCCCCATCAAACAGTGGATGAGACAGGAGCTGAGGCCGCTGATGGAGGAGTACCTGTCGGTGGACCGGCTGCGCCGGGGAGGGGAATTTCAGCCCGCCATGGTGCAGCGGCTGATGCAGGAGCATCTGGCCGGAAAAGAAAACCACAGTCATCGCCTGTGGGCGTTGATGAGTTATCAAATGTGGCGCGAGCACTGGTTGGAATCCTAATGAAACGGAACCATGAAACGTGATCTGACGCAATTAGCCGGACGGTCTTTCGATCTGCTCATCCTGGGCGGCGGCATCTACGGTGCGGCGGCCGCCTGGGAGGCCGCGTCGCGCGGCCTCTCCGTCGCCCTTATCGACAGGGGCGATTTCGGCTGTGCCACCTCTTCCAACAGTTTAAAGATCATTCACGGCGGCCTGCGCTATCTGCAGCACGCGGATTTCATCCGCATGCGTGAATCCATCGTCGAACGCCGGACGGTCATGCGCATCGCTCCGCATCTCATCCGTGTTTTCCCCTGTTTGATGCCCACCTACGGTCATCAGATCAAAGGGCCGGAGGTGATGACGATCGCCATGTTGATGAACGACGTCCTGAGCTGCGACCGCAACCGCGGATTGCAGAACGGTCGGCGTCTGCCCATGGGGCACGTGGTTTCCAAGCAGCGGGTGAAAGAGCTCATCCCGCATGTGGATGAGAAGAACATGACCGGCGGCGCCATGTGGTATGACGCGCAGGTCTACAACTCGGAACGTCTGTTGTTCTCCTATCTGCATTCCGCCGCCGACCGCGGCGCGCAGTTCGCCAATTATTCGCAGGCCACCGGATTGCTGGTGGAGAAAAACCGGGTGCAGGGCGCTCGGGTTGTGGACCGGATGAGCGGCGAATCCTTTGACCTGCGCGCCCGCGTGGTGATCAACAATCTCGGCGCCTGGACCGATGAGCTGCTGGCCTCGCTGCCGAATCGGCCGTCCAAACCGGTCTTTCTGCTCTCCACGGCCATGAACTTGATCATCCGCCGATCCCTGACCTCCGTCGGCGCCGGCATCTCCGCCAAAGTCGAATTCCGCGATCCGGATGCGATCATCAGAAAGGGCTCGCGGTTGCTGTTCGTCGCACCCTGGCGCAACGTCTCCATGATCGGCACCTGGCACGATCCCTACGAGGGCCGGCCCGACGCCTTTCAGCCGGGCGAAGAGCAGGTGGCGAACATGCTCCGTCAGGTCAACGATGCGATGCCGGGCGCTGATATCGGCCGGGAGGAAGTGCTGCTGGTGCATCGCGGTTTTCTGCCCATGGCCGGCGTACACCCGGTTTCCGGCGACGTCCGCCTGCTCAAGCATTATCGCATCCTCGATCACCGGGCGGATGTGAACCTAGAGGGATTGTTGAGTGTGGTCAGCGTCAAATACACCACGGCTCGCGATGTGGCGGTCAAGACGGTAGACGCGGTGTTTAAAAAGCTGCAAAAAAAGCCGGCAGCCTCCATCAGTGCTCATACGGCCATCGACGGCGGGGAGATGGAACAGCTTGCCGAGTATACGCAATCGGCGCTGCGCAGCAAACCCGCCGGTCTGGCGGACGCAACCGTCCAGCACTTGATACAGACCTATGGAACCCGCTATGCAGCCGTGCTCAAGGGCGCGCCGGCGGAGACGTGGACTCCGTTGGCCGGTTCTGCGGTGATCAAAGCGGAGATCCTGCACGGCGTGCGCGAAGAGATGGCGCAAAAGCTGAGCGATGTGGTGCTGCGCCGCACGGAACTGGGATCCGCCGGCCATCCGGGGACCGAGGCGCTGAATGCGTGTGCACAGGTCATGGCGGATGAATTGGGTTGGGACGCTGAACGCCGGCAAAAAGAGCTGGCGGAGGTGGAGGCGGCGTATCCGCAGTGAACGGCGAGCCGACTCGCCTGGTTTTGTTTGTAAAGGATCACGGTAATCCCGCGGCCGTACACAAGGGTCGCTGATCTGCTGACTGGAAAGAATGGTAGG
>CAZKQR010000167.1:2159-8992 GCA_964554965.1 uncultured Cytophagia bacterium
AGCCTGTGCACAGGTCATGGCTGATGAATTGGGTTGGAACGCTGAACGTCGGCAAAAAGAGCTGACTGAGGTGGAGGCGGCGTATCCGCAGTGAGCGGCGCCAAGTTTTGTTGGTAAACGATTACGGTAATCCCGCGGCCGTGGACAAAGGGCCGCTGATCTGCTGACTGGAAAATATGGTAGGTGTATGACGGAAGCCCCCTGGCAATTAGAGATGTTCAACCGTTCCATCAAAAAGCGCAAAAAGGTGGACGCGCTGCTGCAGTTTCTCGGCCCCTCGCAGGACAAAACATGCCTGTTGATGACCTGCGGCGACAACACCGGCGCCATGAACTATTATTTTATCCGCAATGGCGGCCGCTGGTTCCACGCGGATCTGCAGGACGAGAATCTGGCCAGTCTGCGCCAGTTGACCGAAGGCCGTCTGGTGCACATGGATGTCCGTGGACCCTGCTACCGGCCCCGAGTTTTTGATGTGGTGATTGTTCTGGATGTGCTCGAGCATATACGCACGGATGTCGCCTTTCTCCGGCGGCTCCACTCGCTGTTGCGGCCGAAGGGCCGCGTCATTGTGACCGTTCCCAACGCCGGCGACAAACTGCTGGCCAATTATCTTCGCAACGCCATGGGCATGACCCCGGACAAGTACGGCCATGTGCGCGGCGGCTACACGGTGGCTGAGCTGAATCAGACGCTGGAGAACGCGGGGTATACCGTGCTGCGCGACGGCGGCTATTCCCGCATCGTCACGGAACTGATCGAGCTGGCCATCAATTTCGTCTACGTCCGGCTGATGAACAAAGGGAACGCGGAGCACAAAGAGGGGGTCATCGCACCCACTTCGCAGCAGGATCTGAAAAAGCACGGTCTGTCCTACAAGCTGTTCTCCGCGCTGTCACCGGTGCTGTGGGCCCTGTCGCAATTGGACCGGCTCTTTTTTTGCGGTGGCCGGTATGCGTCGATCTCTGAAGCGCGGATTGCGCCGGAGGGCAGCCGCTGATGAAAACACTGGTAACCGGCGCCAACGGATTTATCGGAAGGCATCTGTCCGCCGGGCTGCTCGCCCGCGGACATCAGGTGGTCGCTTTTGATCTGCACAGCGATGCGCTGCAGGAACTGGGACGGCAGGAGTCCTGTCAGGTGGTGCAGGGCGATCTCTGCGACCGCACTCTGCAGAAGCAGGTTCTTCAGGGCATCGATGTGGTGTTTCATCTGGCCAGCGCCCACCTGCAGCAGACCTTGGGGGCCCAGGTGTACGAAGAGGTCAACGTCAAGGCGCTGGCGGATCTGCTGCGCGCCGCCAAAGAGGGCGGCGTTCGTCGGTTCATTCACACCAGCACCGTGGGCATTTACGGCCATGTGGTCAAACCGCCGGCTGATGAGTCCGGCCCTTTTGCTCCGCAGTCGATCTATGGCGAAACCAAGTTGATGGGCGAAGGCGTGGTCAACGATTTTTTCCGCCACACCCATTTTCCGGTTACCATTCTGCGTCCGGCCTGGGTGTACGGCCCCGGTTGTCCGCGCACCGCCAAATTGCTGCGCACCGTCTCCAAGGGACGTTTTATCATGATCGGCCGCGGCGACAACCTGCGCCATCCCATCTATATCTCTGACATGCTGGAGGCCTATTATCTGGCCATGGAAAAGGAACAGGCGGTGGGCGAAACCTTTATCATCGCCGGCGCCCAGCCTGCCTCCACTCACGAACTGGTGGAGACCATCGGACGGGTGCTGAATAAAAAACCGGTCTGGTTCAGTCTGCCGCTGCCGCTGGCCCAGGCGCTCGCCGTGCCCTCGGAGGCGGTGGGCCGATGGCTGCACCTCAAAATGCCGTTGACGCGCCGCTCCCTCGAGTTCTATAACACCAGCAACGCCTTCACCATCGCCAAAGCGCAGCGGGTGTTGGGCTTTCAGCCGCAGGTGAATCTGGAACAGGGGGTGCAAAAGACCGTCGACGCCCAGGTGAAAGAGCCGGCTATATGAGGATCACATGTTGAGCAAGAGATCCTGGCTGATCATCAAGCTCTGTTTGAGCGCCCTGCTGATAGGGTATCTGCTGCAGCGCATTCCCCTGCGTGATATCCTGCACAGCCTGGCGCAGGTCGATGGTCTCTGGCTCGGGGTGGCGGTGCTGCTGGCGATTGTGGGCAAGATCATTTCGACTTTGCGCTGGCGCTATCTGCTGGCGGTGCAGGAGATGCCGGTGCCGTTCGGCGTCCTGTTCTGTTCCTTGCTGGTGGGTTATTTTTTCAATAATTTCTTGCCCTCCACCATCGGCGGCGATGCGGTGCGGGCGTTCGATGTAGCGCGCTATTCACGGCGCAATATGGCCTCGGTAGTCACCGTGCTTACCGAGCGGGTGATGGGGATCCTGGCGCTGGCCTCGCTGGCCCTGGTGGCAGCGCTGCTGGGCTTTGAGCTGATCCGTCCTGTGGGCCAGGTGTGGCTGATTGTGGTGGTTTTTTTCATGGTTAGCTTTGGTGGTTATTTTCTCATCACCCGTCGCAGCCTGGTGGAACGAGGCGTGCGTTTGTTGCACCGACTGAAATGGAAAAAGCCGGCGCAAAAGGTCGAGGAGGCATTCCGGGCTTTTTCTGTCATGCGCGACCGCCGTGGTGTGCTGAACAACGTCTTTATGATTTCCGTGCTGCTGCAGTTGAATGTGCTGCTCTACTATTATGTGCTTTCACTTTCACTGCATCTCGGCGTTTCGATTTTTTATTTTTTCTGTATGATCCCGGTCATCCTCGTGACGCTGCAGCTGCCGGTCAGCATCAACGGCATCGGCGTTCGCGAGGGATTGTATGTCTTTTTTCTCGGCTTGGTGGGTGTTGGCGGAGAAAAAGCCATCGCTTTTTCCTGGCTGGATTTCAGCATGACCATCGTCATGGGACTGGCCGGGGGCGTGGTCTTTGCGTTGCGGCGGACCCGGCGCAACGGCGAGACCGCGCGGATCTCCTGATCCTCGGCCGGTACGCGGAAAGCGTAATAGAAAATGTCCGCACATCCGCTGAAGCGAAGGCGGGTTTGCACCGTATAACCTAAAAGGAGAAATGTCCATTATGTCAGGCACAGCAGAAGAAAGCAAAGAGTATTGGAATACCCATACCCTGGGACTGCAATATCAGGTCGATCATTCGATCGACAAGGGCACGCCCGAGTTTTTCGAGCACATCGATCCGGTCGCCAGCCGGTTCCATTGGATCTATCAAATGATGGATGAAGAGGCTCCGGCGTTGAAAGGCAAAAAGCTGCTGGAGATCGGCTGCGGCATGGGACGCGATTCCGCCGAGTGGGCCAGCCGCGGCGTGCTGGTTACGGCATCGGATCTGACCCCCAACGCCATCGAATACGCTAAAAAATATTTTGCCTATCGCGGCCTGACGGCGGAGTTTAAAGTCACCACCGCGCTCCATCTCGATTTTCCCGATGCCACGTTTGATGCGGTGTACGCCCGCGGGGTGATCCATTGCACCGCGGCGGATATCCGTCCGGCGATCGCCGAGATTCTGCGCGTATTGAAACCGGGCGGCCGCGCGCTGATCTTTCACTTTTACAACCGCTGGTCGTGGTTCAACTTTTTGCACAAATACGGCCGCGAGAACATCGAGTTCGTCGATGCGGATCCGCCGTTCAACAACATCTATTCGGTCAAACAGGTGAAAGCGTTCTTCAGTCAGTTTGAAAACGTCACCGCCGAAGTGCAGCACTATTACCCGTTCAAGACGCGCCGCACCGGCGTCAAGGCCTGGTTGTTCAACCATATTTTCGTGCCGGTCTATTCCGCGCTGCCCGATCGGCTGATCAAGCCCTTCGGCTGGAAGATCAACGTTCGCGCGAACAAGCCGGCCTGAGCCGGCGGTCCGGCTTTGCCGGGATCGATGCAAGGATACGCGAGAGGTTTCTACAAGGTGAATCGATACATACGGCTGTCAACAGGATGGCGCCACCGGCTGGTTCTCTTCGCTCTGCTGCTCGCCCTCGGGCTGATCTACTGGGGCGGCGTCCGTCACGGCCGGCACGTCAATGTCGATGTGACCACGTTCGATCAAAACGGCTATCTGTATTACGGCCGTTTGCTGCACGATACCGGTTACGCTTACATCGGCGATCGCAACCGTCTGCCCGCCTATCCCTTTCTGCTCTCGTTGATCTATCAACCCGGCTGGACAGAAGAGCAGTTTTTTCAGGCCGGCAAGCGCTTCAGCCTTATTCTCACTTTGGTCTTTCTCGTCTTGCTTTTCCTGATCCTGCGCCGAAGACTGTCGTTCTTCGCTGCGGTTTTCATGTGGCTGGCCTCCGCCTTTACCGTGTTCATCTTTAAGGCCGCGTACGTACAGGCGGATGTCTCCTTTTATTTTGTCAATTTTTTTCTCTTTCTGCTGATGGTGCGCATGTTCACGCATCCGGACTGGAAGACCGCGGCCGCTACCGGCGTACTGTTCGCCATCAACCATCTGACCAAAGCCTCGGTGTTGCCGCAGATGGCGGCTTTTGTGGTCATCGGCGGGCTCAAGCTGATCTTTGAGGCCTGGCGCGGCCGGCAAGGCCGGGCGACGGCCGGAGGATGGAGAGCGGCCGGCCAATGGCTGCTGGTGCCGTTCCTTTATCTGATACTCATGAGCCCGTACCTGCGCACCAGCAAGCAGATATTCGGGCGCTATTTCTACAATGTGAACTCGACGTTTTATTTCTGGTGCGACTCGGCGGAGGAGTGGAAGATCGGGCCCAAAGCGCACGGCGACCGTTTCGGCTGGCCGGACCTGGCGGCCGATGAGATCCCCAATGCGCGGAATTATATCCGCAAACACGGCCTCGGTCATATCGGCGCTCGCCTCGCAGCCGGAAGCGTGAACGTGGTGAAGGCCTGCTATCGTTCCTACGGATTTCTCAAGTACGTGCTCCTTTACGGCCTTTTCGCCGCTGCGGCGCTGGCGTTGAACGGCCGCCGGGCACTGTCTGTGCTCCGCCGCCATACGTTTCTCCTGCTGTTCATTGCCGGGCTGTTCACCGGCTATGGTATACTGACCGCCTGGTGGGGCTATCTGGGGCTGTCGGTGCGGCATATATTGATCCTGTTTCTGCCGTTTCTCTATGGAACCAGCCTGATCCTGGACCGTTTTTCATCCGCCGAGTGGCCCTTTGGTTCGCGCCGCCGGATGGCGTTCAAACCGGCGCTGTACGGGCTGCTCTCCCTGATGGTGACCTATGACATCGTCTATACGCTTGCCGTGCGCATTGTGACGATGCCTGCGGGAAAATAAAATGTACTCATCTGCTGATCAACCAGGACTGACTCATGAATGAACCTTTCTCCATTTTGATCCCCGCCTTTAATGAAGCCGGATCCATCGCTTCGGTGATTCAAGGGCTGCGCACGAGGTTGCAGGGCCGCGAATTCGAGATCATCGTCATCGACGACGGATCAGCGGATCAAACCGCGCACATTGCGCTGGAACAGGGTGTGCGGGTGCTGCAGCACAAACGCAACCGCGGCTACGGCGCCTCTCTGAAGAGCGGCATTCTCGCCGGCCGCCATGAGTGCCTGGTGATCATGGACGCAGACGGGACCTATCCGGCGGAATCCATACCGGAGCTGGTCGCTGCGCTGAAAGACGCGGACATGGTGGTGGGCATGCGCGCCAAGGAGAACATCCCGTTGTTGCGCCGGCCGGCCAAGTGGATCCTGCGCCGGCTGGCCCAATACATCACCGCACAAAAGATACCGGATCTCAATTCGGGCATGCGGGCGTTTCGCCGCAGCCTGGTTATGCGCTATTTCAGCGTTGTCTCGGACCGTTTCTCCTTCACCACCACCTTGACCGTGGCCTTGTTGTCGGACAGCTATGTCGTCACTTATCTGCCGATCGAATATCACCAGCGCGTGGGCAAATCGAAAATCGTGCCCTGGGATTTTGTTAATTTCATGATCCTGACGTTGCGCCTGTCCATGCTCTTCAATCCCCTGAAAATTTTTATCCCCGCCTCCTTTTTGTGCTTTATCACCGGGGCGGTGAAATTCATCCTGGATATCATGGTGGCCGCGGAGAAGAACGGCGGCAACCTGGGACTGTATGTCCTCACCCACCGGACGATCTCCATCACCGCCATGCTTCTGCTGCTGGCCGGATTGCAAATTCTGCTCATCGGCATGATGTCCGACGGATTGGCGCGAAAAATCGGCCTGCAGAATCCGCTGGAGTATCGCACCCATGCGGTGGTGGAGCTGGAGCCGCTGCCGCCCGCCTCTTGAGCCGGACGGCTTTAACCAAACCCATTGGCCCGGCCGGATTCGCTTTTCGGCCCACTGGCAATCCTTTCGTGCGGAAACTCTATGATCGAATTTAAAATCGCTGATTTTTTCTACCTCAACGACCTGGCCGGAACCTACTGGCTCATGCGGCGGGCTGAACACTGGACGGCGGAAAAGTTCCACAGCTATCAGGCGGACCGTCTGCTGCCGTTGCTGGTCCACTGTTCTCAGCAGGTGCCCTATTACAGCGATCTGTTTAAAAAAATCGGACTGTCCGCTGAGCGGCTGAACCGGGAAAACGTTCTCGACCACTTACGCCGCCTACCGCTGCTGGATAAGGATGCGTTGCGCGCCGCGCCGGACCAATTCATGGCGCGAAACGCGCAAGCGTACAGGCCCAAGGCCATCGCCACCTCTGGAACCAC
The DNA here is from genome assembly GCA_964554965.1 of uncultured Cytophagia bacterium. Taxonomy (GTDB): domain Bacteria; phylum Zhuqueibacterota; class Zhuqueibacteria; order Residuimicrobiales; family Residuimicrobiaceae; genus Anaerohabitans. The sequence goes on from CAZKQR010000167.1 coordinate 8,838, forward strand.
GGGTACGCCCCTGACCGTGTTCTGGGACCGCGGCTCCAATGTGATGGAGCTGTGCAGCATGCAGCGCTTTTGGCGCTGGGCCGGATTTCGCATCGGCCAATCGTTTCTCGATCTGCGCAGCCGGGTGTTCACCGATCAGGATCGGCATCTGACCA
>CAZKQR010000168.1:0-8883 GCA_964554965.1 uncultured Cytophagia bacterium
TTGCCGACGTTGACATTGGCGTCGTAATCATCGGGATTTTGCGCGATCACTTTCTTGAACAGGTCCACCGCGTCATCATATTCGCCGGAGTTGAAATACAGGCGGGCCATATTGAAAGTCAGGTCTGCGTCATTGGGATTTTTCGCCAGAGCCTTTTTGTATTCTTCCAGGGCCTTTTCACGTTCGCCGTTCATATCATAAGCCAGGGCGAGATTGACCACGGCATCGACCTGATCCGGGGCCAGCTCCAGCGCTTTTTTAGACATCTCGATGGCGGTGGCAAAGTCCTTCATCTGCATGCAGAGACGCGCCACTTCGGTCATGGCTGAAGCATTTTTGGGATCCTTCTCCAACAACTTTAAATAGCTTTCCTTGGCGCCCTGCAGATTATTCGAACGCATATAGGTGACCGCCAGATTGCGGTAGGCGTCGACCCGTTTTGGATCGATGACGGTACAGGTGATGAACTGCTCGGCAGCGCCCTGCAGATCCGGTTCTTTGCCGTCTTTGGTGTTGATCATGGCTACGCCGTTGTTAAAGCAGGATACCCAATATTTGTCGCGTTCATTTTTAATTTGAGTCTCAAAAGTCGGTGCAATGGCGAGGGATTTATCGAAACTGCCGCTCAGGCCCTCCCAGTTGGATTTCTGACCATAGGCCGAGCCCAGGAGATAGTAGGCTTCCGCGTCCTTGGGGTAGGTTTTGACAGCCTGCTCCAACTGCTCGATCATTTTATCCCAGTTTCCCTGCTGCTGATAGACTTTGGCCGAGGTGACCTCTTTGGTCTGACAGCCCAGAAAAAGCGTCACTGCCAGGAGCAGCGCACAGGCAGTAGAAATCAGGCGATGAGTGTTCATAATAAGACTCCTAGGAATAATGGGTTTGTGATTAATGACTGAAAATATACTTGATTTGCGCTTACTAATCAAGAATTTATTTTATGATTTCATCATCTGCGCCAGGGCGCCGGCAAAAGGCGGCCGGACCACCCCGCGGTCGGTGATGAAGAGATCGATCAGATTATTAGGCGTCACATCAAAGGCCGGATTCCACACCGGAATGTCCTCCGGTGCGATGGGCCGCCCCTGCACCTTACGCACCTCATCCGCGTCCCGTTCCTCGATGGGGATCAGCTGGCCGCTGTTCAACTCCATGTCGATGGTGGTCCAGGGCGCGGCTACGTAAATGGGAATGTTATGATGTTTAGCCAGCACGGCCAGGCCGTAGGTACCGATTTTATTGGCCGTATCGCCGTTGGCCGCGATCCGGTCGGCGCCGACGAGCACCAATTGCACCATGCCCCGCCGCATCAGCGCCGCCGCCATGTTGTCGCAGATCAGCGTGGCCGGGATATTGTCCTCCTGCAGTTCAAAGGCGGTCAGCCTGCTTCCCTGCAGCAGCGGCCGGGTTTCATCGATATACACATGAATGCGTTTGCCCTGGGCCACGGCGCTGCGGATGACGCCCAGCGCCGTGCCGTGACCGGCCGTAGCCAGGGCGCCGGCGTTGCAATGAGTCAGAATGTTGCACCGGTCCGGCAGCAGGGCGGCGCCGAACTTGCCGATGGCCTGACATCGCTGCAGATCGTCCTGCAAAAGCCACTGAGCGGTGCGCAGCAGTTCCTGGCGGATCTCGTGCAACGGCCGGTTCAAATTTTTCGCCAGCGTCTCGCGCATGCGCTCCACCGCCCAAAAGAGATTTTTCGCCGTCGGGCGCGCGGCTTTGATCTCCATGATGGCCTTGTTCGCTTTTTCGATAAAGCCGGCCCGGTCCGAATCCGATTCGTGCCAGACCGACAACACCACGGCAAAAGCCGCGGCGATGCCGATGGCCGGCGCTCCGCGCACCGCCAGAGATTTAATCGCTTGAATGACGCCTGGGTAATCCGAGATCTCCAGCATTACCAGCTCGTGCGGCAATAGAGTTTGATCCAGGATGCGTACCTTGCCGTCGTGCCAGGCAATGGTGGGAAGATCTTGCATGCAAAACCTCACTGGTTAAATTAGAGTGATGACGACCCGGCTTGCGGCGCAGGCCTGAAAAACAACGTCTGAATGCGGCCGGCGATGCGCTGCGATGCGCCCAGGTTCTCATGCACCAGCTGCAGGGCGCGGCCGCCGGCCTGGCGAATGGCCTCGGGATCGGACAGCCACCGCTGCAACACGCCGGCAACCTCTTCACCGGTCTGCACCGATTGTCCGGCGCTGCGTTCCTGCAACTGAATCGCCTCGAGGGAATTCCGGTAGCGCGGCCCAAAGAGCACCATGCACCCGTGCGCCGAAGGCTCCAGCACGCTGTGGACGCCGGGGCCGAAACTGCCGCCGACATATACCAGTTCGGCGAGCGCATACAGGTTGGCCAGAATCCCCATGCGGTCGACCACAAGCACCCGCAGATCGTTGGGACGGTCCGCGAACCGGCTCAGCAGAGTGTAGGAAAACCGCCGGGCCTGCAGCGCAGTCTGCAAATCCTGCAGATGTTCCGGGCTCAGTTCGTGCGGCACAATGATCGCCTTATAATCCTTACGGGCTGCCAGCAGATCGAGAAGGGCCGGCAGAACGACTTTTTCATCGGAAGGCCAAACGCTGCCGGCGATGAAACAACGCGAGCGCTGAAACAAACCGCTCTCGATCAGGGCTGCGATCTTTTCCGGCTCCTGGGTGCGGTTGTACACCTGGTCATAGCGCGTGTCGCCGGTGACATGAATGCGATCGGGATAAGGATAGAACGGCAGAAAGGATTCGGCGTTGCCTGCAGAAATGGCATGAATCTCGGTGAAGGTTTTCAATACATCCCGTACCGCCCAGGCGACCGGCTGCAGCCGGCGCACACGCCGTTCACTCAGGCTGGCGTCGATTAAAAGCGCCGGGATGCCCAGCCGGCGCAGCCGCCACAGATAGTTCGGCCAGAGGTCGTGACGGATGACGACAAAGACGTCCGGCTGCACCAGCTGTAAAAAACGGCGCGAACGGCAGTACGAGTCGAACGGCAGATAGGAGATCAGATCGGCCGAGGGAAAGTGATGCGCCTGCTCATAGCCGGAGGGCGAGAAAAACGTCAGCAGAATCCGGCAGTCCGGACGGTTCTGTTTCAGCGCGCGAAGGACCGGCTTGGCCTGCTCAAACTCGCCCATGGAGGCGACATGAAGCCATACGCGGGGTGCGCCGGCCGGCCAATCGCTCACGCCCTGCCGGATTCCGGCCAGGCCGTGGCGACGGCCTCGCAATCCCCTGGCGATTTTGGGCTTGAAAAATGCAGCGATGTGCGCGCCGGCGAACAGCACCGGAACAGCGATCAAATTGTAGATGAAGAAAAGAAAATAATGCATGGGTTATCGATTTAAAAAAAGGGGGAACGGACGCTGTTCCCCCTTGACAGATCGGTTACGGTTGATTGCGGGTTCGCTTATAGGACTTGAGATTGGGATACTCTCTCCCGATGACAAAGGTGACGTCCGCTTCGACGCCCTGCTGGTCGATGTGATACAGCTGGTCCTTGGAGACGCCGAGCACTGAGGTCATTTTTTCCACTTTATCGCGGTCTGCCTTGTCGTGATCGATCACCACCGAGCGTTCGTAGCTGAAATCATCGGCGTTCTCCACCTGGACGATGCGATAGTGCTCTTTGCGAAGAATGTCCGCAAAGGTGTTGCCCACGCCTTTGACGCCGCAGCCGTTTTGAATCCGCACACTCAAGGCATCCGGGGCTACCTCGTTGCTGGTGATGGGCGTGCCTGCCGAAAAGATATGATTGTGCAGAAACGAATAGAGGATTACCACATTGACCACGATCAGAAACCAGACAAAAACCAATTTGCCTTTCTTCTGCCAGGTGGTCTTCCCTTTGGCTGGGCTCTTGCTCACAGAGCCGGTGGTTCGATTCGGATACAGATTCCGTCGGTACGTTGATGTCCGTTTGTTCACGCCAGTCTTCCTTCCATTTAAACACCACCCCTATCACTCATTCCGCAAAGGTCGATGGGATCAGGGCGTCGCCCCTCTCACCACCGCTCCCACAAGCCTTCACCGTACCGGTAGGGCACGGCGTACGGCGCCTGTTGAAAATTAAACTGTAAAAGCATGTTGGGCTTGGGTCGATAGGTCAGTTGGGCAGCGGACAAAAAGGGACCGCCGGCCAACAGCGAGCTGTTTTGCAAACGCGACGCAAAGGGCTGGTGCGCAACGCCCCATTGCAGCGAAAACGACAGCGGCAGAGAGAATTGATAGGAAACGGTGTTGAGATAGACGCCCTGCGTAATCCCCTGCCCGCCCATGCTCATATAACTCATGCTGTATGATTGTTGGATCTGCAGGCGGGACGGGTCCAGGCCCAGCAGATTGCCGGCCGCTCGCTCCACCGTCGCCGGCGCCTGCAGCAACGATCTCAGATTGGCCGTTGGTTGCGTTCGATACTGGCTCACGCTCAAGGCCGGCAGCAACAACATGATTAAGGAGATGAATCCGGTTGATTTCACTGGCAGACCTCCTCGATCAAATACATCTTCATCAAACATTCTCTTTAAATTTAATGAAAATATCCGTAAAATCAATATGAAATTTATGAATAATTGATTTAATTTACAAAACTTTTTTCGCCGGAACGCATTCGGCGTCGTATTCGCAGGCAAAAAAGGGAGAGAACGCCATGGCCGAACTCATTGCAGCCATCGATCAGGGAACGACCAGTACACGGTGCATGCTTTTCAATCAGCGTGGGCAAGTGGTGGCTATGGAGCAAAAAGAACACCGGCAGATCTTTCCCCAACCCGGCTGGGTTGAACACGACGCGCTGGAAATCTTGGCAGCAGCGCAAGAGGTGATGCGCGGTGCGCTGCGCAAGGCTGCGGTCGACCACCGGCAATTAGCTGCCATCGCGGTGACCAATCAGCGCGAGACCACGGTGGTGTGGGAAAAAGCCACCGGCCGGCCGGTGTGCAACGCCATCGTCTGGCAGGACACACGCACCGCGCCGCTGTGCAGCCGCCTGGCGGAAAAAGAGGGGACGGATCGTTGGCGGGCGAAAACCGGCTTGCCTCTGGCCACCTATTTTTCCGCTCTGAAAATAAAATGGATTCTGGAAAATGTTCCCGGTTGTGGAACTGCGGCGCAGCAGGGCCGGCTGCTCTTCGGCACCATGGACTCCTGGCTGATCTGGAATCTGTCGGGCGGCGTTCATGTGACCGATGTGACCAACGCGTCGCGCACGCTGCTGATGAATCTGCAAACGCTGCAGTGGGATGAGGAGATTCTCCAAGCGCTGGCTATTCCGCGCTCCATGTTGCCGCGAATCATGCCCTCCAGCATGATCTACGCGGAGGCGGTCGGCGAATGGGCCGGCGTTCCCATCGCCGGCGATCTGGGCGATCAGCAGGCCGCTCTGTTCGGACAAACCTGTTTTAATCCCGGTGAGGCCAAGAACACCTATGGCACCGGTTGTTTCATGCTGCTGAACACCGGCAACAGGCCGGTGCCGTCGCAACACGGATTGCTGACCACCGTGGGCTATCAAATCAGCGGCCAACCGGCTGTCTATTGCTTGGAGGGGTCGATCGCCATCGCCGGCGCGCTGGTCCAGTGGTTGCGCGACAACCTTGGGCTGTTCAGCCGCTCCGCCGACATCGAAACGTTGGCGCGCTCGGTTGAAGACAGCGGCGGCATGTATCTGGTGCCGGCGTTTTCAGGGCTGTTCGCCCCACACTGGCGAAGCGACGCCCGCGGGGTGATGGTGGGGCTCACCCGTTACATTCACAAGGGGCATCTGTGCCGGGCCGCCCTGGAGGCGACCGCTTTTCAAACCCGAGAGGTGCTGGAGGCGATGAATAAGGATTCAGGCGTGGCGCTGACGGAACTGCGGGTGGACGGCGGTATGGTTTTGAACGAGCTGCTGATGCAGTTTCAGGCGGACATTGTCGGCGTGCCGGTAGTGCGGCCCACGATCACAGAGACCACCGCGCTGGGCGCCGCTTACGCCGCCGGCCTGGCGACCGGTTTCTGGAGCGAGCTGGATGACCTGCGCCGGCACTGGAGCAAGGACCGGCAATGGCTGCCGCGCCTCGATGCCGCACTCCGTGAAGAAAAATACCGCGGGTGGCAGAAAGCGGTGACCCGCAGCCTGGCCTGGGTGGAATGAGACGGCCGGATTCACAGCCCTCTCCCGGCCGGGGCTAAAAAGCTTCAGCCGGGAGAGGCGGTCTGTTCAGACCTGCCGCGGTCAGGCTGACCGCGGCGTGAATCCATTGCGCGGTTTTACTTGCCGGCGCCGAAATCCACTTTGGGCGCCTGCTGCGCTTCCGTCGGCGCTTCAAAATAGGGACGCTGATTAAAACCAAAGATGCCGGCGATCAGCACAGTGGGGAAAGAGCGCAGCGTGCCATTGTACTTGCGCGTGGCATCGTTGAACCGTTTGCGCTCCACGGCGATGCGGTTCTCCGTTCCCGCCAGCTCATCCTGCAGCTTGAGAAAATTTTCATTCGCTTTCAGATTGGGATACTGCTCCACCACCACCATCAGGCGGGACAACGCCGACGACAGGCCGTTTTGCGCCTCCATCATCTGCTGCATCTGCGCCGGGGTCATATCATTCGCATTCACCTGAGTCTTGGTGGCATTGGCGCGGGCGTTGATCACCGCTTCCAGGGTTTCGCGTTCGTGGGCGGCATACCCCTTCACCGTTTCCACAAGATTGGGAATGAGGTCCATTCTACGCTGCAACACGTTTTGCACCTGGCTCCAGCTGTTTTTGACGTCCTCATCCAAGACCACCATGCTGTTGTAGGTATTCTTCAGAAGGAAAAACGCCATCAAGGCAACGACCGCCAGAACGATCAGCAGACCACAGCCGATTTTTGCTCCTTTACCCATTCTTTTCTCCTTTATTTGGTTTGATCGATAGCGAAAGCCAATTTGCGGATTTCAGCGATATACTTTTCCATCAACGAGACCCCCTCCGTTTCCTCGAGTTTGCCTCTGGTGCGGCCGGCCTGCAACACGCGCTCCAGCACCGCGTAATCGAGGGAGTAGGTTTCGGCAGCAGCCTTGAACACGGCCTCCGGTTGATCCGCGACCTGCAGTCCTTTGAAGGTCAACAATCCTTTGAACACGTGGGTAAATGTAGGAATCGTCGCCTGGATCAGCCTGCGTATTTTTTTAGCATCCCCCTGAGTGGCTAAAAATTCTGCACGCAGGTGCACAAGTTTGCCCTTGATCTGATTTTCGCACTGCAGACGAAGCAGCTCCATGGAGATCTGCAGGGGCTTGAGCACATCCTTGCCGTAGATCAGTTTGTGCGAATGGATGAGATTAAAGAACTCGAGGGGAAAGCTGTCCAGCGAAGACAGCAGATACTCTTCAGACATGACCATGGGGACCGCCACCGCCCGCTTTTGCCATTTTTTCACACAAGGCAGAATCCGTCCGATCGACTCGAGCGCCGCCGGCTTGACGATGAGAAGAAAATTGATCTCCGACTCCTTGCGCTTCCAAACGCCGGAGGTCGCACGGCCGAACAGCACCACTGAGATCAAATCTTCATCGAGTAAGTTGCGATAATCAGCGACGAATTCATCCAATATTTCGTCCGGTGAAGCGGGATAGCGAGACATGACTCTATGCTCCTGGTTTATGGCATCACACCTTGACACAAACAGCCGGGCGCATGCAGGCCGGCGTTGCGCACACTAATAGCCGCCTCCAGCGCCGCCGCCGCCTGAGGCGCCGCCGCCGAAACCTCCAAAACCGCCGCCGCCGAAACCACCGCCGCCAAAGCCGCCACCCCAGCCGCCGCCGCCCCAGCCGGACCAGTGGTCATCCCGGCGCCGCCGGTTGCCGCTTGCGCCGGTGTTGCTTAACACCAGCCAGGGCAACAGTCCACCACGACTGGACAGAATGATCAGGATGATAAAAATCACCACCATCAGCGTGCAGAGGGGCGAAGCCTCGCCGTCGCGTCGGATTGGCCGCGGTGCACGGCTGCCGTCGATGGTTACGTTGTACTCCTTGGCAGCCAGACCGGCGATGCTGCGGACAGCTGCCAGAAAGCCCGCGCCGTAATCTCCCTGGGACAGATGCGGAACGAGATCATGCCGGTAGATGTCGCCGGCCACGCCATCCGGAAGGAATCCCTCTGCCCCATAGCCGACTTCCAGCCACAATTTACGGATGTCCAGCACATTAAAAATAAGAACACCCCGATCTTCCCCCTTGCGGCCGATGCCCCAATGCTTGTACAGCTCGTTGGCATATTCGCGATAATCCGCATCACCGATGGTCGGCATGGTACAGACGACGACCGCCACGCCGGTCTTGTTGAACACCTCAATGGCCAACGCCTCTATCTGTGCGGCGGATTCGGCGCTGATAACACCGGCAAAGTCATTTACCGCACCCTGTCTTTGCGGATACTCTACAGCCCAGAGGGCGTACGCCAACAAACACAATAGAACAATTCTTCTCATCCCATTTCCATTTCAGCACCGGTTCTGGATCCGCTGGTCTTCTTCCATGCCTGGGGATCGCCGCAGGACTTGTCCAAGCAGACGGCAGACGCTGCGATGAAACTGTATTTACGAAAATTTATTCTAAAATGATACAAAAAAATATTTCCCTACATCGCACCTGCAACGCCCTGCCGGAGCGAACCGAGGGTATCGGACCTGGGATTCAGGCCATGCCTGCACCGGCCAAAGGGCTATACCTGGCGAAGAAAAACGGCCGCCACCGGAACTGTTCTAAAAAATGAATCGATTTCTCAAAAATATCTTGACTTTCTACTCTGCACTCTTTATATTGATAGGCGGGGCTTTATATCGCCCCATGTCGTTTTGGGGAAGTGTCTCTTGATGCCGAAGCGCTTTCAAGAAACGAGCTTTAAATGCTATACCCCCAC
>CAZKQR010000169.1:0-8876 GCA_964554965.1 uncultured Cytophagia bacterium
TTTCACAAGAGCCTTTTGCTATATCTTTTATAAATGCAGATGATGTAATCCTACTTTTATTTCGTCTGCAGGATCTATGCACGCTCGCAGGAAAAAAGAGTGAATGGCAAAAAGGGAGAACCCAGGCATGAAAAAATGGTACCTAAGCACACTGCTTTTAACCGGCCTACTCATGCAGACCGCACCGGCGGCAGAACTAAACGAACCGGTAAAAATCTGCGTCATCAGCGATCCACATCTTTATGATGGTTCGCTGGGCACGTCGGGCAGCGCTTTCGAAGCTTACCTTAATCAGGACCGCAAGATGCTCGCCGAAAGCGAGACCATTTTTAAAGCGGCTCTGACCATGATCCAACAGCAGCAACCCAATATCCTGTTCATACCGGGAGACCTGACCAAGGATGGAGAAAAGATCAACCATGAAAAAATGATTCAGTATCTGACTGACTTGGAGAAAACCGGCGTCGCCGTATACGTCGTACCCGGCAATCATGATATCCTGAATCCGGATGCCGTCAAATTCGAAGGCGCCAATGTCCTTCCGGTGCCCTCGATCACCGCGGAAGAATTTGCCACGCTCTATGCTGATTTTGGCTATCGCGAGGCTGTGGCCCGTGATCCCAATTCGCTTAGCTATGTGACCGAGCCGGTTCCCGGTATTTGGTTGTTTGGCATCGATGCTTGTCAGTATAAAAGGAACACCGGCACTTCGCCGGTGACCAGCGGAAGCCTTTCCACCGAATCCATGGCGTGGCTGCTGAGCAAGCTGCAAGAGGCCGGACAGAACGGCAAGGTCGCCATGGGCATCATCCATCATGGCCTGTTGGAGCATTTCGTCGGGCAAAAGACTTTTTTCTCAGACTATGTCCTTGATGAGTATCAGACGGTCTCGCAGCAATTGGCACAGGCAGGACTGCAGATGGTCTTCACCGGTCATTTTCACGCTCAAGACATTTCCATGATGACCTGGCCCGATGGATCGATCCTTTATGATGTCGAAACCGGTTCTCTGCTCGGCTATCCCGTGCCGGTGCGGACGGTGGTTTTACAGCCGGATTTGAAGGCGCAGTTCAGCTCGCAGAATATACAAAGCATCGACTATAACATGGGCGGAAAAACCTTTCCGCAATATGCCCTGGAATTCCTGACAGCCGGAGTGAATCAGCTTGCCATCGCCCTTTTGACTATGCCGCCGGAACAGGGCGGCTATGGCATTCCTGCTCAGCAGGCGGCCCTGGTGGCCCCCTCTATCGCCAACGCGCTGATCGCCCACTATTCCGGCAATGAGGTCCTTACTCCCCAAAGCCAGGCGCTGATCAATACTTTTATAGCCGGCGGCGACCAGAACATGCTGCTCTTGGCTACGGCGCTGACCTCCATCTGGACGGATCTGCCGCCTGACGATCTAACGTTGGAGATACATTTGCGGCCAGCCACAAAAGTCGAAGAACACCATCCGGCCGTGACACAGCAGTTTGCGTTGATGCAGAACTATCCCAATCCTTTTAATCCCAGCACGCAGATTGCATTCTCTCTGAGTGAAAAGAGTGAAATACGTTTGATAGTGTATGACATGGTCGGCAGGGCGGTGCGGACGTTGGCGAACGGTTCATTCTCTGCAGGAACTCATCGTATCAGCTTCAACGGTGACGGCCTGACCTCGGGCGTCTATCTCTACCAGCTTGAGACACCTGAATCCACATTGCAGCGCTACATGCTGTTGGTCAAATGATCGGCTCCTTTCCATTCCTGGCATCGTTGCTCCAGCTTGGCAGGCTTGAAAAAGGGTGGTCTGTTGACCATGCTTTCGGAGCCGGACGGCCTATCCGTGCGTCCGGCTTTTTGATCAGGGGTGTAGTTTCTAATCATATTTAATCAAATCTTTAGAAAAAATATTTCTGCTTATTTCGTGCTGCCGGCCGGATTAGGTTATGCTATTTGAGATGGCTCTTCAGAGGCTTTTTGATTTTACGAGGGCACAGTGCGGCCATCCTTTGCATGCAGAGCACCGGTATTGGTTGCTGCTCTCCCGCCATTTTCTCCACCTGTATTTCCTTTACTGAAAAAATTTTACAAAAATTCCTTGCGTTTTTTCAAATGGATCTATATATTGCATGAACAAATTGTTCAAATTTTATGAATAAAATATTCAAAAGCTTGCCGGCCCATGCGACCTTCTGAACGACAAAATTATATCCTCAATCTGCTGTCCATTTATTATAAGGAATGGACGGTCAAAGAGTTAGCAGAAGGATTCCAGGTGTCCGAGCTGACGATCAGGCGGGACCTGGACGAGTTGGCCAAAAGCGGCGATGTGATTCGAACGCTGGGCGGCTGTATTACCACCGGCGAAAAATCGGTCGGGACCATCTTTAACCATGAATTTGAAATGAACCTGGATCTGAAAGCGGCGACCGGCAAGGAGGCCTCCCGGCTGGTGAATCCTGGAGACACCATCCTTCTCGGTGACGGCTCCACTATCCTTCAATTCGCCGCGTGTCTCGGCGAAATCGGTCCACTCAATATTTACACCAACAATATCGCTGCGATTCAGCAGCTGAAAAAATATCCCAGCATCACTCTCAATATCCTCGGCGGCAGCTATGACTACCAGCACAATATGCTGTTGTTGAAGGGGAGTCTGACAGACCGCATTTTGGAGACGCTCAAATTCGATTCGATATTCATCGGCGTTGATTCCATTGATCTGAAAGGCCGGTGTCTGGCAAAAGAGGAGGAGGTGGCACGAACCAACCAGATCATTTTGCGCAGAGGAATGCGCAAAATTCTTCTGGCCGACCACACCAAGCTCGAGCGGCCCGCCAATGTCATTTACGGCCAATTGAGCGATTTTGATCTGTGGATCACCACCGAGGGAATCGACGATACGCAGATGAAGCTTTTTAAGAATCAGACCAAGGTCGTGGTGGTGCCGCCCAGACATCTGTTCAGCGATTTTAAACTCATGGATGCCGCCGGTTATCAGCGCAGGGATAGTAGAAAAATGCTCATCCCTTCTTGATCCCTTTTGCGGCGATACGGGCTATTCCTGGACCCTGATTGGGGTCACCAGATTCATCGGGCTGTTTATTTTTTCATTTCTGCTCCAATAACCACAAATTCTCATCCAACTCGACCTTCCCTCCGATGACAGGAGAGGGGAGTTATTCGTTCTTCCCGATCCCGGTTTTTCAACCGGGCGGTCCGGTAACCATGTGCAGTGCGATTAGGGATATTATTCTTCATGGAGGAAAGTTCCGATGCGTAACAGTTCACCGACCGTTCTTTCCATTATTCTCTTGCTTTTTGGAATAACCTGCTGCTCTGTCTCCTTTGCAGAGGTCACCGGCAAGATCGCCGGTACGGTCAAAGACATTCAGAGCGGAGAAGGGTTGCCCGGGGTTAATGTCCTGATCGAAGGACCAGCCCTGGGTGCGGTCACCACTGTGGAGGGGTCTTATTCGCTCATCAATGTCCCTCCGGGCACCGTCACGTTAAAGTTTTCCTGCTTGGGCTATCAGGTCCGCACCATGTCCGGCATCCGAGTTTCAGTCGGATTGACCAGTAAGGTGGACGCCAAACTATCGTCCAAGGCGCTGGAGATCGACGATGTGGTGGTGGTGGCGGACCGGCCTGTGATCGAGGTGGATCGCACCAACTCCGCGGCGTATATGGCCTCTGAAGAGATCGCCGAGCTGCCGGTGACCGAGGTGGCCGAGCTGATTCAGCTGCAGGCCGGCGTCACCCAGGATGCCGAAGGCCAGTTGCATTTCCGCGGCGGCCGCAGCGGCGAAGTGGCTTACCTGGTGGACGGCGTTCCGGTGACCAACCGATTTGACGGCGGCAGCGCCATCGCCATCGAGAACGAGGTGATTCAGGAACTGCAGGTCATCAGCGGCACGTTCAACGCCGAATACGGGCAAGCGCAGTCCGGCATCGTCAACATCGTCTCCAAAACGCCGGATAGCCACTACTCGGGTCGTCTCTCCACATATGCCGGCTCGCATCTAAGCCGGCAGACGGATACCTTTCTCGGCATCGATGATCCGATGAACAATATGGAGTACAACATCCAGGGCAATGTGACCGGACCGATCCCGCTGTCGAAAAAGCTCTCATTCTATGCCTTCGCCCGCTACAACCAGGACGGCGGCTGGCTGAACGGCGAACGGCGCTACAACCCGGAGGACAGCTGGAAGGTCCGCGTGTTCGAACAATGGTACAACCTGAATTTTCCCGAGAGACAATTCGGCCAGTATCTGCCCTATGCCCGCTACGCCGATTCCCTGGGTCTGTTCAGCGGCGACCGTTCGTTTGTATCCATGAACGCGTTGGAAAAAATTTCCGTCAACGCCAAGCTGTATTATCAGCTGGCGCAAAACATCCGTGTGTTCTACAACTTTTTCGCCGACAAGGGGGAAAGCATCATCTACGACAATGCCTATCGCTACAACCCCGACGGCCTGCCCACAGAGCACAAAAAGGCCTTTAATCACACGGTCAATCTGACCCATACCCTCAAATCGAATCTGTTCTACGAACTCAACCTCTCCTATTTCGGCGAGAATCGCAAAACGTATCTCTATGAATCCGCCGCGGATCCCCGCTATCAGGAAGAGGTTTCCTCGCTATTGGGTTATCGGTTCGGCGGCACGGATAATGATCGTGAACATATCGATTTTCAGAATTATCTTGCCCAATGGGACATGACCTGGCAGATCGATAAAATCAACCTGACCAAGTTCGGTCTGTCGGTCAAGAAATTCAACCTGGACTATCAACAGATCACCACCACCACCATTCCCAACAGTTATTATCTGCCCACGACCAAATGGACGACCTTTGCCGACTTTTATGCGCTCTCCCGGCCGCCTCAACTGCTGGTTCCTGAACGCAACACCTTGCTGAATAATATGTACACGCACAAGCCGCTCGAGTTTGCGGTCTATGCCCAGGACAAACTGGAACTGGGTGAACTGATCGCCAACGTTGGTCTGCGCTTTGATTATTTCGAACCCGACGGCGTCGTGCCGGTGAATCCGCGGGCGCCGTACAACGCGGTGACAGGCGGACTGCAGACCGAATTTGTCAAAGCCTCGAAAAAGTATCAGCTGAGCCCGCGGCTGGGTCTTGCCTTCCCCATCTCCGATCGCGGCGTGATTCACGTTTCCTACGGCCATTTTCTGCAAATCCCGCAGTTCCAGTACCTGTATTATAACTCGGAATTTGAGCTCTCCTCCGGATACAAGGAGACGATCATGGGCAACGCGGATTTGGAACCGGAGCGGACCGTGGCCTATGAGATCGGTCTGCAGCAGCAGCTGGCGGCCAATTTCGGCATGGAGTTGACCGTCTATTCCAAGGACATCCGCAATCTGCTCGGCCAGGAGATTTTCGACACGCTCGATGAGCGGGTCTATTTCCGCTACGCCAACCGCGACTATGGCAATGTCAAAGGCATCACCGTCTCGGTGGAAAAAAAGCCGTCGGGATTTGTCTCCGGACGGCTGGATTATACCTATCAGGTGGCCCGCGGCAACGCCTCGGATCCAAACGCCATCTTTCAGGCGAACCAGAGCACACGGCCGGCGGAGCTGCAAAAACAGGTCATCCCTTTGAACTGGGACCAGACTCATACGATCAACGGCACCCTGCGCGTGGGGGATACGAAAAACTGGACCCTCAGTCTGATCGGCCGCCTGGGGACCGGCTTGCCGTACACGGCGGATACGCCGCAGGAGCGTCAGCTGGAAACCGTGTTTGCAAACAACGAGCGCAAGCCCATGAACTATAACGTCGACCTGTACGCGCAAAAATATTTCAAGCTCGGAGCGCGGAATCTGGTCTTCTTTGCCAGATGCTTCAATCTCTTCGACACTGCGAACCATCTACAGGTTTTCCCCAGCACCGGTTTCGCCGATCGGACCTTCCGCTATCCTGAACAGGAACGCATTGACTCTTTGAACGGCGTCTACCAATTGAGCGAAGTCGATGCCAGACCGCATTGGTTTTCTGAACCGCGCAAAGTGCAGTTGGGCGTATCGCTGGAATTTTAACGTTGGCCAATCGGAGGATTTCGATAATGGTACGGAAAGTAACAACCTTGATCTGGACAGGGATGATCTGTTTTGCGGCCGTCTCCCTTTTGGGCGATCCCCGGGAAGTGTGGGCACAGGGGCGGCCTGTGCTGGATGACAAGAACGCGATCTCCGTTGCGCCCCTGCGCAAGACGGCGGAAGATTTCAGCTCCTTCCGCCGCTCGGGCATTCATGACGGCAACCTCATCCGCACCGCCTATGGCAACTACGGCAACCTCGGCAGCCGGACGTTGGACATCCGCCTGGAATGGCCCAAGGGCAGCGGCACCAACTATGGATTTGAATTTGTCTACTTTGTCGGATCCGAAGTCATCGATGCCCGCGGCGACACCATTCATAGTTTTACCGACAATTACACCGGCGGTCCTCGCGACCGGGCGCAGGATGACTCGCATACCTATGGCTGGGAACCTCTGCCCGGCTATTACAACGATGGATACTATGTCTCCGGCATTTCCGAGGACTTGAACGGCAACGGCGTCCTGGACATCGGCGAAGACATCGATGGCAACGGCAAACTGACCGATCGTCTCTACAACGAGATCGAGTATCCGGCTATGAGTCACCTTCCTGAAACCTGGCCCACCGATTGGCCGGCCGGCAGTTTTCCCGGCGACGCCGGCAGCCGTAAAGGCAAATGGAACGGTGAATACGGCGCCTACGTCCGCGGTGATCAGGAAAGCTACTATATGATGGACGACCGCAATAACGACGAGTTTCTCTATTATCCGTTTACCGTTAATCCGCAGGACACGCTGCCCTGGCCCAACGGCCGCCGCGGCGTGGGTGTGGAAGTGGAAGTGCGCAACTATCAGTGGTCCGACGTGATGGCCGAAGACATCATCATCTCCATCTATCAGGTGAAGAATGTCAGCGAAAAACGTTTGGGCAAAAACCTCGTCGGCATGTACATCGATGCGGATATCGGCACCTCCGGCGCCAGCAGCGACGCGGGCGACGATGATTCAAGCTTTGATACGGTGGACGACATCACCTACCAATGGGATCTGGACGGACTGTCCGCCAAGGGCAAGAAAACCGGGTATTTCGGTTTCGCCTTTTTGCAAAGTCCCGGCATCCCCAACGACGGCCGGGATAATGATGAGGACGGCCTTGTGGACGAGAGCCAGGAGAACGGCATTGACGACGACGGCGATTGGCGCACCTTTACCGATACCAACGAGAACGGCGTCTGGGACTGGGAGGACCTGAACAACAACGGCCGCCTGGATGACGGCGAAGATCTCAATCAAAACGGCGTGCTCGACGTCGAAGACCTCAACGATGATCTGGGCCAGGACGGCCTGGGACCGCTGGATATGGATTGGCCCGGCCTGGGCAAAGATCCCTATGAGGGCAACGGCGTGCCGGATGTGCCGGAACCCAACTTTGAGAGCTCGGATAACAGTGAGATCGATCAGATCGGTCTGACCAGCTTTTACGGCACCTCGGCCGGAGACGTGCTCTCCGTCGATGAAGAGGCCTGGTTTGTAAAAGATTTTCCGGGCGTTTTTTCACCGCCCACCGGCGGTCTGGATGTTGCCTTTCATTACGGCTGCGGTTTCTATCATCTGGATCGCGGTTTTTCCGAACGATTCGCCATCGCCTGTCTAGTGGGCAACGATTTCGACGACATCATTCGCAACAAGCGCACCATGCAGGAAATCTACGACCACGACTATAATTTCAAGAAACCGCCGCTGGAACCGACCATTATCGCCGCCATCCCGGGAGACCGGAGGGTGACCCTGATCTGGGACACCCGGGCGGAAAAGTCCCGCGATCCGGTGTATCAAGAGGACTTTGGTCTGTACAACATCTATCGGTCCACGGACCCTGCTTTCAACGACATCAAAACCATCACCGATGCGTTCGCCAACCCGCTGCTTTGGGAGCCTCTGACGCAATTCGATCTGGCGGATGGATTGGTCGGCGCGCACCCCATCGCCATCGGCACGACCGGCGCGCATTACAATATGGGCAAGGATACCGGGTTGCGCCACAGCTTTATTGACACTACGGTGCAAAACGGCAGAACCTACTACTATGCCGTGGTTTCAGTGGACAAGGGGTACGACACCTATTTTTACGACAAAGGCATCCATCACATCCCCAACCTGTTGCCAACCTGGCCCAGTGAATGCGGCAAGGTGATCCAGACCGATATGTCCGGCAATGTGACCAGCCATGGACGCAACACGGCCATCATCGTACCGCGCGCTCCGGCATCGGGATACAGTTATCCGAGCGTGAAAGGCAACATTGAGCATGTGTCGGGCATCGGCGCCGGCAAGGTGAGCGTCAGCATCCTGAACCCGGATTCAGTGCACCATGATCATCGTTACGCGGTCACCTTCACCGATACCACCGATGAACGGCTGACCAAGAGCTATGCGGTCAGCGATATCACCACGTCTCCCCATCGTCTGCTGTACAGCGGTGTGGCTGATTTTGATCCCAGCGAGATGGATCAGCGGATCATGGATGGGTTTATCCTCATGATCGAGAACGACAGCGTCGCTGCGCCCAATCTGATGGACTGGAAACGAGGCAACAGCACGCTGAAGGGAGATGTCTCGGAAGATCCCGGCGCCAGTTTTCTGGCGCTGCCCAATGATTTCGAAATACGCATTCTCGGTCCGCGCGCCGACACCACCTATTCCCCGGTGCCGCGGTTTGCGGTTCCGGTCAATTTCCAGGTGTGGAATACCACCCAGAACAAACAGGAGGAGTTCGTATTCACCGAGTTCGGCATAGCCGACAGCTCCATCACGCCGC
>CAZKQR010000170.1:0-8862 GCA_964554965.1 uncultured Cytophagia bacterium
GCCCGCCCCAGCGGCCGACGCGCGATTCAACGCCGTCGGCGCCGATGACCACTTGAGCCGTGACCGTCTGCTCGCGATCCAGCCAGTGCACCTGAACCTGCGCGCCCTTGGTCTTGTCGATGTGCATGCCATGGACATTGGCTTTGACGAACAGTTCGGCGCCGGCCTGCACCGCACGATGCGCCAGATCAAAGTCGAATTTTTTGCGGTCCAGCAGCAATCCGGTTTGTCTGCTGGCAATCTGCAGTTCTGCGCCGGAGGGGGCATGGATGACGGCTTTGGTGATGCGCCGACAGACCCAGGAGTCGGGCACGTGTGGAAACACATTGCGAAAGGATCCTTCGCCAACGCCTTCGGCACAGCGCACAGGAAGGCCCGCCTGCCGGTCTTTTTCCAACAGCAGCACTCGAGCGCCGGTCTGCGCGGCAGCGTGCGCCGCCATTGCACCGGCAGGACCTGCGCCGATCACCACGATGTCATACTGTTTCTTCATGCTTCATCTCCAGGGCATTCATCGGGCACACCGTGGCACAGAATTCACAACCCGTGCAGCGCTCGGCCAACAATCGCCAGTGCGCTTCATCGAGCTGAATGGCATCCGCGGGACATACGGCGACGCAGGCGCCGCAGAAATCACAACGAATCGGCGATCGCTGTTCAGGCTTCATGTACGCAAACTCGGATAATTGACGGCAAAACGAACGCGGTAATACCACTTGCTGGCGAAAAAGACCAGAACGATGAAAAAGAGATAGACAGGAAAACGGATGCACATGATCAGGGACAAAAACAAAATGGAATATTTGCACGTTTGCTGAACGCTTCCCTCGTCCTGTTTCAGCACGGTGCGAATGAAAAAGGGCAGCGCCAACAGTGAGGCCGTGAGGATGACCGGATCGCGCATCCACACAGCGGTCGCCACGGCGCCGAGTTCGGCGATGAAACCAGCGAGGATGGTCTTTTGCACCCCCCATTGCACCGCTGCGGTGATCTTGGCCGCCGCGGCATCTCCGTGACGGTCCGGAATGGTGGTGAGAAAATAGACCGCCAGGACGGCCAGCAGATAAGGAAGGCTATGCAGCAGCATGGAGAGGGAGCAGGCTCCTTGCAGACACCAGCCATAACTAAAGATGGCCAGACCGCCGAGAAAATTGGTCAGGCCGCCGCCGACCGGCCGGTCCTTGAGCGATAGCGGCGGCAGGCTGTAGGCCCAACCGGTGGTCAGAAAAGCGGCCGCCAGGAGCAGCGCCAGATCGCGGCGAAAGAACAGCATGGTGAGGATGGGAACGGCGCAGAGCAAGGCGGTTTCCAGGTAAGCGGCGCGCAATGAAATGTTGCCGTTGGCGATCAGATAGAGTTTGTTGTTCAGCTGGTCGCTCTGAATATCCCTCGTCTGGTTGATGAGGAACGAGGCGCCGAGCACCAGGGTCAGTCCGGCCAGATAGAGCGCCAAGAGGGTCTCCGAAGCAGCCCCTCCCGGCATCGCCGGCGTTGTGCGTGCCTGCGCCCAATGGCCGGCCAGCGCCACGGTCCACACCGGGTAGAACAGAGTGGGCCGCAGAACGAAAAGATAATCGAGCCGTTTCAGTCCGGATTTCATGAATCAGGGCGCCTCATGTTGGAGCTTGTCGATGCTGTCCTCGATCAGGATGGGATATTCGCCGGAGAAACAGGCGGTGCAATAGCCCCCTTCTTCGCAGGAGACCGAGTTCATCAAGCCCTCCATGCTCAAGTAGGCCAGACTGTCGCACTCGAGATACGTGCGAATCTGCTCAACGCTCATGGTGGCGGCGATCAACTCTCCCCTGTGGGGAAAATCCATGCCATAGTAGCAGGGCGCGATGATGGGAGGAGCGCTCACGCGGACGTGCACTTCTGTCGCGCCGGCGTTGCGAACCAGGCGGACGAGCTGCCGCAGGGTGGTGCCGCGCACGATGGAATCCTCCACCAACACCACACGGCGATCGTTGAGCACTCCTCTGACGGCGTTGAATTTCACCCGCACG
Source organism: uncultured Cytophagia bacterium (assembly GCA_964554965.1). Classification (GTDB taxonomy): domain Bacteria; phylum Zhuqueibacterota; class Zhuqueibacteria; order Residuimicrobiales; family Residuimicrobiaceae; genus Anaerohabitans. The sequence goes on from CAZKQR010000170.1 coordinate 2,007, forward strand.
CTGAAATCACGCATGTCCTGTTGTGGATGAATAAAGGTGCGGCCGACATAGTGGTTGCGGATGAGTCCCAATTCAAATTTCACGCCGGAACGGCGCGAGTATCCCAGAGCGGCGGTGTTGCTCGAGTCCGGCACAGAGATGACGATGTCGGCGTCCGCCGGACTGGCCAGCGCGAGGTTCTTGCCCAGCTTTCGCCGTACTTTATCGACGTTTTCATTGTAGATGCGGCTGTCCGGACGGGCAAAGTAGATGAATTCGAAAATACAGGCGTATCGCGCCGGGCAGGGCTCGATCTGATGGCTGTGCATTCCGTCGGGCCCGATCTCGATCAACTCGCCGGGTTGAATGTCGCGGATCACATCGGCGCGCAGCAGATCCAGTGCGCAGGTTTCGGAACAGACGAACCAGACGCCGTCTTTCTTACCGAGGCACAACGGCCGCACGCCGTTGCGGTCGCGGGCGGCATAGATGCGGTCCTTGGTCATCATGACCAGCGAATAGGCGCCGCGTATTTCCTGCAGCGCCTGAATGATTTTTCCCGACAGGGTGGCGGCGTGCGACCGCGCGATGAGGTGAAGGATCACCTCGGTGTCGGTGCCGGTCTGAAACAGCGCGCCCTCATTCGCCAGCTGCTTGTGCAAAAGTCCCGAGTTGGTAAAGTTGCCGTTGTGGGCAACGGCAAAGGGACCGTCGACGAGATTCACCAGGATGGGCTGGGCGTTGACCAGCAACGAGGCGCCGGTGGTCGAATACCGATTATGGCCGATGGCCAGATGGCCGGACAGCGTGGTGAAAATCTGCGCGTCGGAAAAGACGTCCGCCGCCAGACCGCGACCGACATAACGAAGCAACTGCCGGCCGTCGCCGGAGACGATGCCGGCGCTCTCCTGTCCCCGGTGCTGCTGGCTGTAAATGCCCAGATAGGCTAACCGCGCCGCGTCCGGATGGCCATAGACCGCCACCACGCCGCAGTTGGAGCGCGGTTTATCGATAGGGGTGCATGGGGCGGATGCGTTCATCGTGCCGGTTCCATGAATACAAGATGGCTGCTTTCCATCGCCTCTGGGGTCGTCACTGGGATGGCGCGTTTTCCCTTGGCGCCGGCCGGCATCGCGCAGACCAAGTGTGGAGCAAAAGGGAGTCTCTCTTCCGCGATGGAGGCTGTGTGCAGACTGAGGACCTTGGGTTTCCCCTGCATGGGTCTTGCTTCCTGTGATTAAATGAAAATAGTGAATCAAAGATTGAATGAATGAGAAAGCCCCTTCAGCGGCCCAACGCGATCAGGGCGTATCCCAAACCGCATCCCAGAGCATCCGCCACCAGGTCGCGCCAGCTTGCCACGCCTTTGCGTCCGCGGCGGTCGTAGACCTCCTTGGCTATGCCCAGGGAAAAAGAAAATCCCAGCCCGACGGTGCAGGCTTGGGGATGAGAACGGTTCATCTCTTCGTGCGCCATATAATATCCCAAACCCACCAGAAAGGCGGAACAGATCAGATGGTCCGCCTTGTCCTTGGCCAGCCAGAGGTCTCGAGGGACCGGCTTGATCGGTTGGTGAGCGGTGCTGTCGGGCTGGGACTGACCGAACAACAGCGTGGGCAGAAGAAAAAGCCAGCAGAGTCGGACCATATTAAAATCCCAACTCGACGTTGATCTTTTGCATGCCGCTAATGGCAATGGTGGTGAACTCTTCCAGCGAAAGACCGAGATCCGCACAGGTCTGTATCTGTTCCCGATTCGCGCCCTTGGCAAAGCTTTTCTCTTTGAACCGGCGCAGAACAAATTCGCTGGTGAGCGAGGCCAGCTTTTTATCCGGGTGCATGAGCACCGCGGCCACGATCAATCCGGTGATGGGATCGACGGCGTACAGCGCTTTGTCGAGAAGGCTTTCGCGCGGCGCCAGGTTGTTGTGGCATTGAATCGCATGCAGGATCTCTTCCGCCACGGCGTGGGGTTTGAGCAGTTCCATGGTGACGACCGTGTGCCGTTCCGGCGTTTTCATGGTCTCCTCATAATCCAGATCGTGCAGCAATCCCGCCAATCCCCACGTCTCCTGGTCCTGGTGCAGGTGATCGGCCAGTTCGCGCATCACCGCTTCGACCGCCAGTACGTGTTTAAAGAGATTTTGATTGGTGAAGCGGGATCGGGATAATTCGAACGCCTCGGCTCGCGTCATGATTCAACCTCCAAGGGCAATACGGAATGTGATCTTGGTGACCGGTGCATGAAGGAAAGGATCCGCCATCGGCGGTCCGGTGCTGAGTTCCATGCTTTCATCAAAGCCTTGCAGATGCGCATCCACGTAGGCGTCGGCCATGGAATAGAGAATCACCGCGGCCAGCCACCAGATGGCGAGGCTTCGGTTGTCGCGATAAAAAACGCGGTCCTGCAGGTTGTCGCTGCGTGCAGCCATTTGGTTGAGGATGACGGCGTCCGCCGCCAGCCCGATCTCTCCGCCGGCCAGCAGCACGGCTTTGAATTTCTTCCCATTGTACCATTGTCCCCATCCCGGCGCCGCCAGCGAGCGCAACATGGCGCCGGTGGGGGACTTGACGCTGTCGGCTGTGGAAGGCTGATCGGCGGCCCAGGCAGCGCACCCGGCTCCCAGCAGGGCTGCTGCGAGGATGGCGCAACAACGCTTCATTCGATGACCGCCACCGCTTCGATCTCCACCAATCCGTTTTTGGGCAACCGGGCCACCTCGATGGTGGAGCGCGCCGGCGGCTGCTCTGGAAAAAAATCGGCATAGATCTCATTCATGGCGGCAAAGTCGTCCATGTTTTTCAGAAACACGACGGTTTTGACCACCTGGCGCATGGATGCGCCGACAGCCTCCAGGATGGCCTGCAGGTTGTGCAGCGCCTGCCGGGTCTGGGCCGCCACGCCGCCTTCGACCAGGTTGCCGGTCCGAGGATCCATGCCCAGTTGACCGGCTGTGTAAACGGTTTGGGTCGTTGTCACATGGATGGCCTGGCTGTAAGGGCCTACGGCCGCAGGGGCCTGAGCGGTTTGAATGACGTGATGCATGGGATGCCTCGATGGGGTTAAGTGTGGAACTGCATGGTGTACAGTTTCTGATATAATCCGCCGGCTTGAACCAGCTCATCATGCCGCCCCTGCTCCACGATGGCGCCGTGGTCAATGACGATAATGCGGTCGGCGTTGAGGACTGTGGACAAGCGATGGGCGATCACGAACGATGTGCGGTGCTTCATCAATCTTTCGATGGCCTGTTGAACCAGTATTTCCGATTCGGTGTCCAGCGCGGAGGTCGCTTCGTCGAGGATCAGGATCGGCGGATTTTTTAAAACCGCGCGCGCGATGGCGATGCGCTGGCGTTGCCCGCCCGAGAGCGTGACCCCGCGTTCGCCGATGTTGGTGTTGTACCCCTGCGCCAGCTGGGAGATAAAGTCATGAGCGTTGGCCACGCGGGCCGCTTCTACCACCTCGTCCAGCGTTTTTTGCTCCAGACCGTAGGCGATATTGCGCATCACTGAATCGTTGAAAAGAATGGTCTCCTGGGTGACGATGCCCATGAGCCGGCGCAGATGGCTCAACTCCAGATCGCGCAGGTCTTGTCCATCCAGGGTGATGCGGCCCTTCTGCGGATCGTAAAAGCGCGGCACCAGATCCACCAGCGTGGATTTGCCGCCGCCGCTGGGCCCGACGATGGCCAGGCATTCGCCCTTGTCGATCTTGAGCGTGATGTCTTTCAGAACCAGCCGATCGCGATGGTAACCGAAGGAAACCTGCTCAAAAGCGATGCCGGAGGCAAAGTCGGCCACAGGCATGGGATGGGCGCGGTTCTGCACAGTGGGCTTTTGATCCAGGATATAAAAAATACGTTCCGCGGCCGCCAACCCCTCCTGAATGCGGTTGTGCACGCTGGAGAGCTCTTTGATCGGCTGCATCATGGAGAAAACGATCATGAGAAAACCGACGAATTCCTCCGGCGCCAGCATCTGTCCTGCCAAGACCTGGCGGCCGCCGAACCAGAGAATTCCCACAGCCACGCCGGCGGCGAGAAACTCGGTGAGCGGCGAGGACAGGTTGCGCGTGCGGGTGATCTTGAGCAGAGACCGGAAATAACGATCGGTCTCGTTGGCAAATTTACGGATCTCAAAGTTCTCCATGGCAAAGGCTTTGACGACCCGGACGCCGGATACGGTCTCCTGCAGCGTGGAGGTCAGGTCCGCCATGCGTTCCTGGGAGATGGTGCTCTCCCTGCGCAATCGCACGCCGATCCAGCCGATGATCGCCATGCTGAACGGCGCCACCAGAAATGCGACCAGTGTGAGCCGCCAGCTCAGGGTAATCGCCAGGGTCAGAGCGGCGGCCAGCATCAGCGGGTTTTTAATCAGGGTGACGAACCCCGCGGAGATGCTGCTGTTCACCAGTGTCACATCGTTGGTGATGCGGGAGATGATCTGCCCCGCGCGGGTGCGATGGTAAAAGTCCAGCGACAACCGGTTGATGTGGCTGTACAGATCATTGCGTATGTCGCGGATCACGCCCTGTTCCACGAACGCCATAAAATAGGCCTGCAGATAATCGAATACACTCTTGAGAAAAAAGAGCATCACGATGAGCAGACACAGCCGCTGCAGCGCCCGCTGCCGGTCTTTGCCGATCAACCGGTCGTAGACCCACTTCTTGGCCTGATCCTTGGCCTGCAGCCACTTGCCGGTTGCCGGCGCTGCCGGAGAAGCGGCGGCGGCCTGAATCTCCGCGGTCGCAGCCGGCGGCGCTTGCTGCTCCTGGCTAAAGATCGTGTTTAAAAAGGGGATGACCGACAGGGTCAATACGCTGTTGAACAGGGTGAAGAAAAGGATGCATACCAGCGATCCCAGGAGATGCGCCCAGTACGGCTTGATATAGGCAAGTATGCGCAGATAGAGCTTCATAGGGGTGATGGCTTATTTCGGCAAGTCTTTATACTCGACATCTTCAATGTCTGATTCCGTTACATCAAGGGGTTTGGAGTGAGCCTGGCCGCGCACCTCCTGATCGCGCGGCGGCGGCGTCTGGCTAAACACGTATTTAAAGATTTTGTTGATCACATAAAACAGAATGATCAGGATGAGCAATTGGAAGAACATGTGCCACTCTGATTTTCGATCTTAATAAAGTGTGGATTCGAATAGCGAGCCCGGCCTGGAACCGTGGGCGATCATCGCCGGGTCCTCTCCGGCCCGGGGCGGTAAACGCCGAGGCGGGTTAGCGAGCGGGCGAATAATATTCGATCCCGGAATGGGGCCGCAAAATCTGATTCACCAGTTCATCCAGATGTTCGCGGTTGTTGACAAAATCGATCAACGCGCTGTTGACGACCAACAGCGGCGTATCGGAGTAATGAAAGAAAAAACGATTGTAGGCTTCGTTTAAAGAGCGGATATACTCCTCCGACATCTCTTTTTCGTACGCGCGCCCGCGCTTTTGGATGTTGGCCATCAGCCGTTCGACCGAGGATTGCAGATAGACGACCAGATCGGGTTTCAGGATATCCCGCTCCAACAATCCCGCCACCCGGTCATAGAGAAACAGCTCCCGGTCTTCGAGGTTCAGATGCGCAAAGATGCGGTCCTTGGCAAACAGATAATCCGAAACCGTGGCCGGCTGGAACAAATCAGGCTGCAGACTCTCCTGCTGTTGACGATAGCGGCTGAGGAGAAAAAACAGCTGCACCTGAAACGCATATCGCGCCGGGTCTTTGTAAAAGTCCGCGAGAAAAGGATTCTCTTCCGGCTTTTCATAAATCACCCGCGCATTCATCCGCTCCCCCAGCAATCGAGCCATGCTGGTCTTGCCGGCGCCGATCACACCTTCGACACAAATGTATTTGGGCATCATATCGTTTGAATCCTTCGACGAAACTCCGTTGAGGTCAGATACAAATGAACGCGATGAGGATCCGGGCAGGCAGACAAAAGCTGCGCGATCGTTTTCCCGAACCCCGGCAACTGCTTTTCCGGCGCTATTTCCGCAAACGGTAGAAGAACGAACCGGCGGCCGGTCAGGCGCGGATGCGGAAGAATCAGATCCGGATCGTCCCTCACCTCCTCCTCCATGGTCAGCAGATCCAAATCAATCGTGCGCGGGCCCCAACGCTCGCCGCGCTGCCGGCCCAACTGCCGCTCCACTATGAACAGCCGGTCCAGAAGCAGCCGCGACGGCAACGATGTTTGTATCTGCACAACAGCGTTGAGAAAATCGGCTTGATCGGCCTTGCCCACCGGCTCTGTCTCGTAAACGCTGGACAGGGCCTGCAAGTGGATCTCTGCTGTTTCCGTCAACCGGCGGACCGCTGCACAGAGATAGAACAGGCGATCACCCAGATTCGAGCCCATACTGATGTGGGCTATGCCATCGCCGGTTGCGTTACGGGCGGCCGCGCGTGATTTCAATTTCCGTCCCATCGGTCAGCCCGCCCAGCGGGGCGAACGGTTTGCGCACCGCCACAGTTACCGATCCCACCGGAAAACTCTGCAGGATACGTTGAGCGATGTGTTCGCCCAGGGTCTCGATCAAATAAAAACGATCGTTGGTCACGATATTCTGCACCTCGCGGTAAACCCGGCGAACGTCGATGGTGTCTTTGAGGCGGTCGCTGGCTGCCGCGGGCACTGCGTCGAAAATCAGATCCAGGTCCACCTCGAACCGTTGGCCGTTGGTGCGCTCATCCTGTTCACAACCGTGATAGGCATGAAAAATCATGCCGCGAATGCGTATGTGATCTTGGGTCATTGTTACTGGTTCCTCAAGAGTATGGATAATTTATTAAAAACTGGGCAGATTGTCAAGATAAATTACCTTGATAAAACTTCTTTAAAAATAATAAAATTAGCAAATAAGCGCAGGC
>CAZKQR010000171.1:0-2055 GCA_964554965.1 uncultured Cytophagia bacterium
TTGTGGTGAAAAAAAGCCTGGTGCTGATGAACCGGCTTTTCGGCCTGTTCATGGGTGCGGACTATGACGCGTTCGCTGTCCATGGTCAGAGTTTGCTGCAGGCCGGCCTGGTCAAACTGGAGGCTTTGCTGCAGGCGCCCTTTCAGCCCTTCGTGGCACAAATTTATTATTCAAAAGCATTTATACTAGGGGATGCCGGCGGGATGCCGGCCACGATTCATTTTTCATCCTATCTTTTCTTTTTCAGTTTGCTTTTCATCGCCGGCTGGGTTCTTTCTTACGGACTCTCCTGTTATACCATCGGCAACGTCTTGACCATCCTGGCCCTGCGAAAACGCAAGGATGGCGAAAACCTGCTGGAGCGCAAAGACCGGGAGGAGCAAGACGAGGATTCAGGCGCTGAATTCACCGGGCCGTCTGCCGGCATCGATTCTCCGCAATGACTTTTTCTGCGTTCATTTTGGAATAGTGTTTGCTACGAAGAGTGGGGGTTGGAATATCTCTGTGCTGTTTGACATTTGGAAGGATCGAAATGACTCACGGAGTGGTTAAAGCATGGGACGCTGCCAAAGGGTGGGGTTTTATCGTGACAGCGGATGATGAGGATCTGTTTTTACACGTCAGTGATCTGGATATCACGTTAACGCCAAAGGACGTACGCGTCGGCATGGCGGTGAAATTCGATGTCCGTCAGGATATGAAAGGCGCCAAGGCGGTAAAAGTGCGCAAAGCCTGAGGGTAGGTTGTTTAACGCTTTTCTAGGGGAAGAACCAAGTCCATGGCAGAACTTTTCGTCAAATTAGCCAATCAGCAGGCCAGACCTTACACTCTTCCGGAACTGAGAAAAATGGCGAGCAACGGCATGTTTGGGCAGGATGATCTGGTGTTCAATGAAAACAGCCAGGAGTGGGTGAAAGCGGCCACGGTGTCGGATCTGGACCCGTTATTTCACGCCTCTCCGGCTTCACCGGAGCGGCAGATCGTCTACGCAGTGGGCGGCGGCAAAGGCGGAGTCGGCAAAACCGTGCTGACCGCTTCTCTGGGCATTGGACTGGCTTCGCTCGGTCATCAGGTGGTGATCGTGGATGCGGATCTGGGAGGCGCCAATCTGCACACCTGCATGGGCATTCTCGAGCCCGAGTACACCTTTTATCATTTTTACACGCTGCAAAAGGACACGCTGGCGGATATCATGCTGGACACGCCGGTGGAAAATCTCAAGCTGATCAGCGGAGCATGCGGGACCCTGGGGATGGCCAACCCTCGATTCACACAAAAGCTGCGCTTCATCAACGAGCTGCGCCGGATTCACGCCGACTATGTGCTGCTGGACCTCGGCGCCGGCTCTTCGTTCAACGTCATCGATTTTTTCATCGCCGCCGACCAGGGCATCGTCGTCACCACGCCCGAACCCATGGCGATCCAGGAGACGTTTAATTTTTTAAAGATCGCGCTGATGCGCAAGATCATGCGCCAGTTCAAGAACCAGCCGGAGATCGCCGCGTTGTTCGAGCAGGATACTTTTTCGGAGAACATCCATCACGGCGGCACGCTGGGATCCCTGCTGCAAAAAATCCGCGCCATCGACCAAACAGCCGGGAACACGGCTGCCAAATTGTTTGATGCCTTTAGGCCCTCGCTCATTTTAAACATGGTGCATTCGCAGGAGGAGGTCAAGGAGGGCATCGCGCTGGCCACCGCTGCGGAGGAACTGCTCTACATCAACCTCGAATTCATCGGCTATGTCGATTATGACGACAGCGTTCGCAAAGCGGTCAAGGAGATGCGGCCGTTCATGATCGATAATCCAAAATCCAAAGCCTCCAAAAGCCTGGCCAAGCTCATCTCCGTGGGCTTGCAGGGCAAAAGCGGTTGGAAAGGTTTTATGGATCGGCGCCGGGTCATCCGCCAGGCGGCGGAGGAGGCGAAAAACTACCCGGTCAACCAGATGCGCGAGAGCGAGACCATCTGTTCTGTGCAATGCTTTTACTGGGGCGACTGCGAGTATCAGAACGGCGGCTATCCCTGCCCGGTGCGCCACCTGGATCCGATCTT
>CAZKQR010000171.1:2155-8854 GCA_964554965.1 uncultured Cytophagia bacterium
ATTGGCAGGAGGCAGGCATGGCCTTGCATGTTATCCGCGTGATTCGAGAATTGGCTGATCAGGGGTCTCCGGCGATGCACCGGCCCCGCCATTTTTACTGTGCCGAGGGGGATGATGCCCGCTGTTCCAAATGGGAGCCCAACACGGATATTTTCGAGTGCGCCGATCATGTGATCATTCATTTGGAGCTGGCCGGCATACAGCGCGAGGCGATCTCCGTCCTGTTGAAAAACGGGCGGTTGACGGTCTCTGGGGTGCGCCAGGAGAAACGGCCGAATGAATCGATCTATTATCATCAGCTGGAGATTCACTACGGTCTGTTTCGCAAGGTGATCTCCATACCGGAGGACATTGAACATAACGACATCACCGCCGTCCTGGACGACGGGCTGCTGGAGATCAAACTTTCCAAGAACAGTCAAGTGGTGGAAATACCTATCTCGGCGGAAGGTGCGGAGCCGAAAGCGTAACTTGGAGAAAGTATGAAAGAGTTGGAAGAACAGCCGGGGATCCCGGAAAACGCTCAGACGAATATACCGACGGAGCTGCCCGTCCTGCCGTTGCGCGATACGGTGGTGTTTCCCAATATCGTGACGCCGCTGGTGGTGGCGCGGGAAAAATCAGTGCAGCTGATCAACGATGTCATCTCCGGCCATCGCATCCTCGGCCTGGTGGCGCAAAGACAGCCGGAGGTGGAAGAGCCCGGGCCCGATGACATCTATGAATACGGCTGCGCCGCCATCATTTTGCGCATGCTGAAATTTCCCGACGGCTCCCTGCGCGTTCTGGTGCAGGGCCTGGCCCGCGTCAAGCTGGGGGCTGTCATTAAAGCTTCGCCCTATCTGGTCTCTCAGATACACGTTCTGAGCGAGGATTTTCCCTCCAGCACCGAATTGGAGGCGTTGAAGCGCAACCTGTCCATCCAGTTCCAGAAGGTGGTCTCCCTGATACCGCAACTGCCGGACGAGCTGCAGGTGGTGGTGGTCAACACCACCCACCCGGGCAAACTGGCGGACCTGGTCGCTTCCAACCTCAATTTGACGGTGGAGGAAAAGCAGTCGATTCTGGAATCCGTGGACATCAAGAGACGGTTGAAGCGGCTGACGGTCTTTGTCAACCGTGAATTGGAAGTGCTGGAGATGGGCTCAAAAATCCAGGACAAAGTGCAGACCGAGCTGGGGAAAAATCAGCGCGAATATTTTTTGCGTGAACAGCTGCGGGCCATCCAAAAAGAGCTGGGCATGAACGACGAGCGTTCGCAGGAGATTGAAGAGCTGCGGACCAAGATCAAAGAAGCGGCCATGCCCCCGGAACCGGAGAAAGAGGCGCTGCGCGAGCTGGATCGCCTGAGCAAAATGCAGCCCGGCGCCGCCGAGTATACGGTTGCGCGCACCTATATCGACTGGATGGTGGCCCTGCCCTGGTCAGCGGCCACGCCCGACAACCTCGACATCAAAGCCGCAGGCCAGGTGCTGGACGAGGATCATTATGATTTGATCAAAGTCAAGGAACGCATTCTCGAGTATCTGGCGGTGCGCAAGTTAAAGGACAGCAGCAAAGGTCCCATCCTCTGTTTCGTCGGTCCTCCGGGTGTGGGCAAAACGTCGCTCGGCCGCTCCATCGCCCGCGCCATGGGGCGCAAATTTATCCGCATCTCCCTCGGCGGCGTCCATGACGAGGCGGAGATCCGCGGCCATCGGCGCACCTATATCGGCGCGCTGCCCGGACGGATCATTCAGGGCATCAAAAACGCCGGCAGCAACAACCCCATCTTTATGCTGGATGAAGTGGACAAGATCGGCCAGGATTTCCGCGGCGATCCCTCCTCGGCACTGCTGGAGGTTCTGGATCCGCAGCAGAATTTCTCCTTCACCGATCACTATATGGATGTGCCGTTCGACCTGTCGCATGTGATGTTCATCACCACCGCCAATGTCCTCGATACCATCCCCTCGGCGCTGCGCGACCGGTTGGAGGTGCTCGAGTTGCCGGGCTATATCGAAGAGGATAAGGTTCAGATCGCTTTCACCTATCTGATCCCGCGCCAGATCGAAGAGAACGGATTGCAGAAAAATCAGATCCGTTTCAGCAAGGCCGCGGTCGAGCGCATCATCCGCGATTATACGCGGGAAGCCGGCGTGCGCAATCTGGAACGCCAGATCGCCGCAGTATGCCGCAAGGTGGCGAAAAAAGTGGCTGCCGGAGAGGGCGGCCGTTCGGACATCAAACCCGCCTCTTTGCACGACATGCTGGGGCCAGTGCGCTATTTTTCCGATGTGGCCGAGCGCACCCACGAACCGGGCGTGGCCACGGGTCTGGCCTGGACCCCCACCGGCGGCGACATCCTTTTTATCGAAGCCACTCAGATGCAGGGCAGTAAAGGGCTTATGTTGACCGGACAGCTGGGAGACGTGATGAAGGAGTCGGCGCAGGCTGCGCTCTCTTATCTGCGCGCCCATCTGCCGGATTTCGGCCTCTCGCCCGATTATTTTGAAAAACGGGATATTCATATCCATGTGCCTGCCGGCGCCATTCCCAAGGACGGACCCTCGGCCGGCGTCACTATGGCCACGGCCCTGATCTCCCTTATTACTCAACGGCCGGTGCGCCACGATCTGGCCATGACCGGCGAGATCACCCTGCGCGGCAAAGTGCTGCCGGTCGGGGGCATCAAGGAAAAAGTGCTGGCGGCACGGCGCGCAGGACTCAAGATCGTGATCCTGCCAAAAAAGAACCAGGACGATCTGGAAGAGCTCCCCAAGGACACCCATAAGGATATCACGTTCCATTTTGTCGAAAAATTGGATCAGGTGTTAGAGATCGCCCTAAGGGCTAATAAGAAGAGCAAAAAGCAGACGATGAAAAAATGACGACCACTCTGGAGCAGCGATATCGGCGGATACTCGATGGGATGACCTCCCTGGGCCAGGAACAGGTTTTGCGTTTTTGGCCGGATTTGACGGACACAGACAAAACGTCGCTGCTGGATCAAATAGAGACCCTGGATGTGGACCAGCTGCAGCGGCAGAGCGACTTGATCAGGCGCTACCGGTCTGAGAGGGCGCCCAGCCTGTCGCAGCCGGAGCCTTTTCCCGTTATTCCACTGGCAGCCACAGCGGCAGAACAGGCGCGGGATCAGCGGGCGGCAGCAGCCGGCCGGGAGCTGCTGCGCCAGGGCAAGGTGGCGGTCCTGGTGGTGGCCGGCGGCCTGGGCTCCCGCTTGGGCCGCGAAGAGCCCAAAGGCTGTCTGGAGATCGGCCCGATCAGCCGGCGCTCCCTGTTCCAGTTTCATACGGAGAAAATCATCCGTCTGGAACGCCTCACCGGCAAGCCCATTCTCTTTCTCATCATGACCAGCGAACAAAACCACGCGGATACCATCGAGTATTTCCAGGACCATCACTATTTCGGTAAAAATCCGGACACGCTGTTTTTTTTCAGCCAGGCCTCGCAGCCGGCCTTCGATCACAACGGAAAATTGCTGCTGCGCTCGCGCAGTGCCCTGGCCCTGTCCCCGGATGGACATGGCGGCCTGTTGACCGCCCTGCACCGCCATGGCCTGGTCGATACGCTGGAAAGCGCCGGTGTGGAGCTGCTCTACTACTTTCAGGTGGACAATGTGCTCTGCCGCATCGCTGATCCGGTGTTTCTCGGGCATCATGTTCTGCAGCAGGCGGAGATGGCATCCAAATCCGTGGCCAAACGCAATGCCGAGGAAAAAGTGGGTGTGTTCTGCCGTGTGAACGGCCGGCCTACGGTGGTGGAATACTCTGAATTAGACGACACCCTGCGTCATCAAACGGATGATCAGGGCGGCCTTCGCTTCAAACAGGGCAGCATCGCCATCCATATATTCAGTCTTACGTTTTTCAAACGGCTGTTCGCGGCAAAGGTGCAGCTGCCCTATCATCTCGCCCTGAAAAAAATTCCCTGCATCGATGGTCAAGGCTGCCCGGTCGCTCCGGAAAGCGAGAATGGCTTCAAGTTGGAGCAGTTTATTTTTGACGCGCTGCCCTATGCGCGGAACACCATCGTGGTGGAGACCAGCCGCGAAGAGGAGTTCAGTCCGGTTAAAAACGCCACCGGCCTGGACTCGCCGGAAACCGCGACCCGGGCAATGGTGGAGTTGTTCAGCCGCTGGCTTGAAAAGGCCGGCGTGGCAGTGCCGCGCAGCGCAGAGGGCCTCTCCCGGCACCGGTTGGAGATCTCGCCGCTCTATGCGCTGGATGAAGAGGATCTGCGTTCGAAAATACCCGGCGCATTAGTGATCAGCGGCGACACCTTTTTCGATAGAGTTCCGTCCGATGCCGGTGAAGGGGCTTGGCCGCCGGCCTGGCCTGGGTGCGGTCCAGGCTGCGGCGGCTGACTAATGAGCCGGTTGATCCGCCCGCCTTTTTTTGCGTGTACTGCAGCCGCGGCGGCGAGGCCCGGCGGCTGTTTCATACAACATCGTGATTCCTGCAGTGTCGAATCCATTCTCAACAGGGCATGCGCATGAAAAATATTCTCGCCATGATTCTCGCCGGCGGCCGGGTGGACGAGCTTTCGGTGCTCACGCTGTATCGTCCAAAATCCGCGCTGCCTTTCGGCGGCCTGTATCGCGTCATTGATTTTCCGTTGAGCAATCTGGAGCATTCGGGCATCGAGAAAGTGGGCGTGCTGTCGCAGTATCGATCGGATTCGCTGCTCAGCCACATCGGCTCCGGCGCCGCCTGGGACATGGTCGGCAGCCGGCGCGGCATTCATCTGCTGCCGCCGATGAAGGGCACTGTCAGCTCCGACTGGTACAAGGGCACGGCCGATGCGGTTTACCAGAACAAGGACTTTATTTTTCGCAATCAACCTGATTTCGTTCTGGTGCTCTCGGGCGATCATGTGTACAAGATGGACTATGGCGAGATGCTCGCCTTTCATCAAGCGATGAAAGCGGACGTAACGGTTGCGTTTGTCCGTCCGGATGACCGTGGCATGGAGCGCTTTGGTCAGGGCGTTATGGAGGAGGGGCGCGAGCAGGGTGGTCGTCTGCTGCGCTATGTGGAAAAGCCGAGCCAGCCGATCTCTGAATGGGCGTCTATGACGGTCTACCTGTTCAACGCCGATGCGCTGCACTTTGTTTTGGATGAGATGATGAAGCCGCCGGCCACCGAGCATTTTGGCCGGGATATTCTACCGGTGCTGCTGGACCGCAAACGGGTGTTCGGCTATAAATTTCACGGCGCCTGGGCCTATTCGCGCACCATCGATGAATACTGGGCCGCCAACATGAGCCTGCTGGAGGATCGCCCGGCTCTGGACATCGATCGCTGGCAGGTGCGCACTAATCTCGACAACGAGCGGGTCCGCGACCGCGCCCCCGCTGTGATCGGCGCCGGCGCCCAGGTGCGCAACAGCCGCCTTCACCATGGATGCGTCGTCGAGGGCGCAGTGGTCAATTCTATTTTATTTCCCGGCGTCAAAGTGGCAGCGGGCAGCACGGTCAAGGATTCGATTTTATTCTATGACACCCGCGTCGCCGCCCATGCGCGCGTGACCAAGGTGATCACCGATGTTGAAGTGAGCATCGGCGCCCAGGCGGTGGTGGGCGGCGCGCGACGGCCGGGCGCCAATAAGGAGTATCCGGATCTGCTCAGCTCGGGGATCACCCTCGTCGGCCGCAACACCGTCATTCCGGTCCGGGCGCAGATCGGCGCCAATTGCATCATCTATCCCAATAAGCGCGAACAGGATTTTTCCGGAAAAATGATCGCCGGCGGGAGGACCTTGAAATGAGACAGACGGTTGCGTTTCTGCTTGCCGGCGGCGTCGGCAGTCGCTTGAACATTCTGGGCTGGATGCGCGCCAAGCCGGCGGTGCCGTTCGGCGGCTGCTATCGGCTGATCGACTTTACCATGAGCAACGCCATGCACTCCGGCGTTCAACAGATCGGCATTCTCACCCAATACCGGCCCTACTCGTTGATGGGGCATATCGGCTCCGGCGAGGCTTGGGACCTGATCGGCCGCCGCCGCTGCGCCAAGATTTTGCCGCCTTCTACCGGACGAGAGGATTTCGACTGGTACCGCGGCACCGCCGACGCGGTGGCGCAAAACCTCGACTTTGCCGCGCGCTACGCCGCCCAACGGGTGCTGATACTGTCCGGCGATCACATCTACCAGATGGACTACGCCGCCATGGTAGAGTTTCACAAACAGCAAAAAGCAGCCATCACCATTGCCATGATGCGCGTCGCCTGGGAGGACACCCGCCATTTCGGCATCGCCCAGGTCGATGAGGAGCAGCGCATCACCGCCTGGGAGGAAAAACCGGCCAAAGCGAAAAGCAACCTGGCCTCCATGGGCGTGTACGTGATCGATTACGAGTTTCTCAAAAAGAGCCTGGCCGGACGACAAGGCCATGATTTCGGCAAAAATATCATCAACGATGCCATCGGCGTCGCGCCGGTGTACGCCTACCTGTTCAGCGGGTATTGGGCGGACGTCGGCACCCTCAAAGCCTACTGGCAGACCAGTATGGATATTCTGACGCCCGGCTCTGGTTTAAATTTGCCCGAATGGGGCGTGCGCACCAACATCGATGAAGAGGGCGCGCTCGGCGATCGGTCGCCGGCCGTCATCGCGCCCTCGGCGCAAGTTCGAAATGCTCTGATCTCCGCCGGCTGCGTCATCGAAGGCACGGTCCTGAATTCCGTGCTCTCGCCCG
>CAZKQR010000172.1:0-8770 GCA_964554965.1 uncultured Cytophagia bacterium
TAGTTTTAAGCCCGACAACGCGGATTCGACACAAAAGGGAACCAGAATTTTTCGGTCATAGAGTGCGGAAGACGGCGTATGGTTGGTACCCAGGACGAGGGCAAAATCCCATAACCCGTTAAGGTTCATCCACTCTTTCCTCACCAACTGCGGCCGGGGATATTCCGGCCATACTCGATCCGGGTTGACCGTCTCTGCCCAAGGGGTCATTAGATGACCGGAGACCGGCTTCCAATCCTGAGCATTGAGCGCTGCGTTCTGAAAAAATAAAACACAAGCGGCAACAGCCCCAACGAGACGTTTCATCATACGCTGCATCCTTTCTTTCACATAGCATTGGACACATGGATCTCTGCCCGGATGATCCGGAAAAAAAACCAACTCAAGAGTGTGTTAAAGCGCTCCACCTTCAACCGGATTTGGAGCTTTGAACGAAAACAGTGAACCATCGAGTATGCGCTGGTGGAGCAAAAGGCCGGCCGCCGACATCAGCTAAAAAAATGCGCGCTGAACGCTGTACCTCCGAGGCACTCCCGCTGGCTCTTCCGATCCTCTCCGGCCACCGCTCTGGATCGCAACCGGTTCGCCGGTTCAGGCCAAAACGGGGAATGTAAATTGATACGATATTGTTACAATTAGAGCTGGAACAGGGGAACATTTACCGCGTAATCCATGTTGAACCATAAAATAACCATTCATTACATGTAAGGGAGCTTTTCATGAACGCATTATTGCAAATGCTCGTGCAGCAAATCAGCGGCCCAACCATCAACAAAATCGCGAACCAGCTCGGAATAGACCCGAGCCTTGCCGCCAAGGCGATAGGGGTAGCCGCTCCCTTGCTTCTCTCTGCACTGACTCGCAATTCATCCAACCCATCCGGGGCCGATTCCCTGCACAACGCTCTGGTAAAAGACCATGACGGCTCTATTTTCGACAACCTCGGGGGCCTCATCAACAACGTCGCCGGCAATTCGGGCGGCGGCATCCTCAAACACATCTTTGGCGAGGATCAATCCACCGTCACCTCCCGGCTCAGCAAAACCGCGGGCGTCGACACCGACACCATGAGCCAGATCCTGCAGATGATGGCGCCGATGGTGATGGGCGCACTGGGAAAAACCACCCGGGAAAAAAACCTGGATGTTTCCGGCATGACCGACCTGCTCACGGGTCAGCAGCAGGAAGCCACCACTTCGCAACCGGATATCTTTGGCTCCCTGAACAAGATGCTCGACAGCGACGGCGATGGCAATGCGATGAACGATATCGGCAATGTGCTGGGCAAATTATTCCGCTGATCGGATCAAGCTCCCTTCCGATCCCGGAAGGAAATAATCCATTCGACAAAAGCCTGCGGCGTGTGCTGCAGGCTTTTTTTTATTTTCTGCCGCGGTCACCATATGCAGCAGACAGCGCTATTCACGGCACAACGCCTGTATCGCGTCCATCTCTTTGAACACCCGGTTGTGGAGAAAATCCCAGGCGCCCTGCCGCATGAACGGCGTATCCCGCACATAGTTGACCAGCTCGGTCATCCCTTCCATCTCAAAATCATCGGCGAGATTCGGCTTGGATAAAGCCAAATCCACCAGCCGTTGGTCCGCCTGATAAGCCAGCCGCACCAGTTTGTTCTGAACCAGGTTGACCGTGTAACGGGACAGCGGCGTAGCCGGAGAATCGCAGAGAACGCGGACACCCGCCCAGGAGGTCTGCACAAAGAACAAAGAGAAAAAAACAATCGCTCGAAGGGCCGTTCTCATGACAACCGCACCTCCGTCACTCTGGTAAATCGGTTCTTTCATCCGCGCAGGCGTTGCAGAAAAGCAGATAACACCAGCGCAAGGGCCACGACTTTTATTTTTTCAAATACTACCATTTTTCTACAGCCGCTCTCAGTCCCACAGGCAACACATTTTTCTCCGCCTGAAAGACACCCTGCCACACACCAGAGTCCTCTTTCCAGAGCACAACGGCCGGGATGCTGCGGATTGACCGGCGCCGGTTCTTGGCTAAACAGCACCGTCGAACAGGTTGCCCTAACCAGGCCGGCGAGAAGGTTGAGGGCTCGAGTCCACATGCCTTGAAGATAGGCAAGGCAGGGGGGAAAATCAACAGATAATGACTTTTTCCATCACCGGCGGAAATGTTGTTGAAGAATCCGGTATAAAGTAAATGATCGTGTCGGCCTGATTGGTTGCTGATGAATATACAAGCTTGATCGTTCGCGGCAAGATCTGGCCATGGCAATTTCCCTTGCATCTTTTGCCATTTTGGTATATACTTAGCCATAGTCTGCGACCAGCCCGCCGGCGCTGTCAAACAAGACGCCGGTGCATTCACCAGAATACGGACATACGGGATGAAAGCCATTGTCCTGAAAAAACCCAAAACCCTGGAATGGACCGACATTCCGGTTTTTACACCCAGGGATGAAAACCAGGTGCTCGTCAAGGTGCTGGCCTGCGGAATCTGCGGCAGCGATCTACGCTACTATGCCGGCGAAAATCCCTGGGCCCTGCACACGCTAGGCCGGCACATCGACAATCCAGCCAATCTGGTCATGGGCCATGAATTCAGCGGGGAAGTGGTCCAGGTTCAGCATAAAAAATATGAGCGTTTGCTGGGCCGCCGGGTTGGCGTGCAGGCCTATCGATCATGCGGTGAATGCCCCTTCTGCAAAAGCGGCAGAGAGAACCTCTGCCGGCACATGATCCACATCGGCCACGCGCAGGGCTGGGGGACCATGGACTATTATCCCGGCGCCTATGCCGAGTACTGCCTGGGCTGGGCGGACATGCTTTATCCCTTGGCGGAAAGCCTGAGCTGTGCAGAGGCGGCCATGGCCGATATCCTCTGTGTGGCGGTGCACGTCGTCGGCCGCGCACAATTGCGTCCGGGCGCCCATGTACTGTGCATCGGCGGCGGGCCGGCCGGCTTGAGCATCGCCCAGACCGCCAGAATCAAAGGCGCGCAAACCGTCATCCTCTCCGATCCTTCACCGCTGGCCCGACGGGTTATCAGTCATTATGCGGATTTCTTTATCATCGATCCATTGCAGCAGGATGTGCAGCAAGAGGCCTTGAGGATTTTAGGCAAAGAGAAATGCGCCGCTATCTTTGATTCTGTGGGCAGCAACGCCTCGCTCACCGCCGCTCTGCCTCTGCTGGAGGAATCCGGCGTGTATGTGAATCTGGCGGTCCACCGGACGCCCCTGACCATCGACGCCGCGCTGCTCGGCTCTGAACGCACACTGACAACCTCGTCCAACGCTTTTTACCGCGATCTGCAGGAGGCCTATGAACTGCTGAACAGCGGGGCCATCGATGTAAAGCCGTGGATCACCCACCGTTTTCCACTCGAAGGTTTCGAAGAGGCCTTTCGTCTGCTGCTGCAGGATCCGAAACAGGCCTACAAAGTGGTGTTTGAACCCTGGAGCCGTTAATACCCCGGCCATGTAATCGCTGCACAGCTGATATATGGCCGGACAAGTATTGAATCTTCTCACAAGGACAGACTATGCCGATCAAAGACAAAACCATACTGGTGACCGGTTCTGCAAGGGGCATCGGTCTGGAGATCGCCCTGACCTTTGCCCGGGAGGGGGCACGAGTGATCGTCCATGGCCCGGCTGACGACGACGAGCTGCATCGCGCCTGGGAGCACGTCGGGGCCGCCGGCTCCAACGCGGTGAGGATCCCCTGTGATCTGGCGGATTCGGCCGCCATTCGCAGAATGTTTGTGCAAATCGAAAAGCAGTGCAACGGGCTGGACGTGCTGGTCAACAACGCTGTTTTTCAAAAGGAAGCCGGATTTCTACAGATTAAGGAGCAAGAGTGGGATCATGCGCTGGCTGTGAACCTGAAGGCGCCCTTTCTCTGCAGCCAGCTGGCGGCGGAGATGATGATCCGCCGCGGCGGCGGCAGAATCATCAACATCGGCTCAGTGCACGAGATGCACTGCCGCCGTTTTTATGCGCCCTATAGCATTTCCAAGAGCGGATTGATGATGCTCACCAAAAGCATGGCGCTGGAACTGGCGGAATACAACATCCAGGTCAATCAAGTCACGCCCGGCGCCATCGCCACCGATCTCACCGGACCGCAAAGGCAGGGGAAATTGCTGTCCGCCATCCCCCTGGGCCGGGTGGGGGCCAAACAGGACGTTGCCTCTATGGTCCGCTACCTGGCGAGCGATGAAGCGGGGTACATCACCGGCTCGATGTTTTTGGTGGACGGCGGGCTGACTCTCGGCTTTTGCGCCAGCCGGCCTGACCTGTAGAAGCAAAACTATCCGCATGTCTGCAACGCCTCCTCAACCTCAAGAACTTTACGGCATCGATTAGGTGCAGTGCACTCATGATCACGCTGATCATATCCATCCGTTCACTGTACTGTTGGCAAAATCAGAGGAATGAATCAAGCGATAAAATAAGTAGATAAATTATTGCCAATTCATGAAGCACAAATATTAACCTATATGAAATTGGCCAAGGTGTCAGTCGGCTTGCTGATAAACTTCAATGTCGAGCTTTTAAAGGAAGGGATCAGAAGATTCGTTTTGTAAAATCTTCGTGAACTTTCTGCTCTTCGTGGTTTTAACAGCTTGCCAACCCAAGCGTTAACCAGATGCAGCCCCCTCTCCATTCCCAACCAGCGTTGCACTGGTTACGCTTTTTGATCACCATCCAGTAAAACAATCGGACCCGGTGCATCGCACGCACAGCAGAGCGCATCCACAGGTTGAGAGATGGGAAGGTTTGTTTGGTTAACGGTTGGGATAGGTTGTGATGATGGCCGGCGCTGAAACAGAGGATTCAATTTAATCGGCCGGAAGAAAAGCGCCAGCAGAGGGATCCGCTTCACCGTCTCGCCGATCAGCAGCGGCGCGGCCACGCTGACGGCGAGGATCACCGCTTCCTCTCCCCAGGAGATGGCCCCATCCATACTCTTGAACAGGCGGATGAGATGCATCATGATGATATAATGGAACAAAAGAATGAACAGACTCATGGCGCCGAGATAGGAGAACAGGGTGCGCAGCCGTGTCCGGGAAACAAGAAAAGAGAGCGACAGAACCGGATAGATCATCAACAGCGCGGAGAGCAGGCAGAAAAAAAACGACTCATGGCTGCGGGCGTTCAAATTCAAAGAGGGCCTGACGAAATATTGAATCAGGGCGACCAGCCCAATGGTCAGAAGCAGCCAATTGGTCCGCGGTACAAAACGGAGGATGGCCTCGCGCGATAAAAAGCCGCAGACAAAAAAGGTGCCGGTGATAAAAGTGATATCCAGACTGAAGGGCAGCCCGCTCCACTTGATGCCGGCGCCGGGAATGCGAAAAGCAAAAGTTCCAAAAAGCTCGAGCACCAGCCGGCCTACCAGGATCAACAGCAGAAGCGACAGGGCTTTCAGCCAGTCGGGACGTTCATGGATCCGGGTGGCGCGGATGAACAGCCAGGCGAACAGGAAAACGCTGAACAGATGCGGTAGAAACCATAATGGCAGCCATCTCGCCGGCAATGAGGCGCCGACGCCGTACACCAGTCCGAGCAAATAGAGAAAGGGCTCGCCCCGGCTTCTAAATATCTCGGTCGCTCCATATAACAGCAGCGTGACGAAAAAAGGCTTGAGCAGGGCATCCGCTTTATCGAACAGAACACGGCTAAAGGACAGCTCTTTTTTAAAAAACACGCCCGAAATGAAAAAGAAAAACGGCAGGCGAAAAGAGGAGAGCACCTGATTCATCCATGGGATTCGAAATCCAATGGTCCCGTGCGCTAATACGATCAACAGAATGCTGATCCCACGGGCGATGTCGATGGTCAGATTACGGTTTTTGGCGTTGAGCATAGTCACGTTTCTTGAAAACCGGCGATTGAAAAGCGTAAACAGGACACGAACGTGCTTTGAGCATACATTTGACGTGTGCGTCAGTCAGGCGTAAAAAAGATTCACATAGCGGCGAGGGGACCATCATAAAAAAAGCACAACCCAAGTCATCAGGGATGACCCGAATTGTGCTTTCTCCGGCCCACCTTTCCATCGCATCCACCCACGCGCCGCATCAGCCGCATTCATCGGCTGCAGCAGTATATTAGCCAATCAGGCAAAAAGAAGCAAGATAAAAAATGGCGCCTTCCCGTAAGCGGCGCAGAGAACCGCGATAATTTTCCCTTGACTATTTTTCCATTTTATCCTATACTGATAGTAAGGATCATATGGCTGTCATGGCAATAGCCATCCTCAGACCAAAAGGCATGATGAATTTGTCCACTGGACCGGTTTAGAATGCCTTTTTTATTTCCGCGCCGCCGGGGACCTTCCTTTTTGATTCTTCCATAACTCATTTCATTTCAACAACAAAGGAGGACGTTATGAGAAAGGCGCCGGCTTTGATCTGTCTTTTGGCTGCGGGCTGTCTCATGGCGCAGACCAAAGGGCTCACCGTTACCACAAAATCCAACGCCGCCAGAGCGGAATTTGAAAAGGGCTGGCTATGCCTCGACAAACAACGGATGGACTTGGCAAAAGCCCATTTCGAAAAAGCGATTCAACAGGACTCGGGTTTTGCCCTCGCTCATCTCGGCTTGTGCATGACGACGAGCACGTATCCGGAGCAACAGCAGGCGATCAGCCGTGCAAAAAAGGCAGCGGCACAAGCGAGCAAAATGGAACAGGGCTTTGTCACAGTAATGGATCATTCTCTTAACAACCAGCTCAGCGAGGCGCAGAGACAACTGCAAACGTTAAAAAAGAAATATCCCAAAGTCGAGACCTTCTGGTACTGGAGCGCCATATCCCATTATGTCAACCGGGAGTATGAAGCCGCCATCCAGGAATTCATGCAGGTCCTGGAGATTCACCCGGAGTACCATGCGGTTTACAACAATCTCGGCTATGCCTACCGCGACATGGGTGACTATGAAAAGGCCAAGCAGGCTTTCATCAAATACACCGAGCTTTTACCCGATGAACCCAATCCGCATGACAGCCTCGCAGATCTGTACATGACGCTGGGCGAATACGACAAGGCCATCGCTTCTTACCAGGCGGCGCTGAAAGCAGATCCTCAATTCTCCCCGTCGGCGGATAAAATCGCCACCTGTTATCTGCGCACCGGCCGCTATGACGAAGCCGTCGCCCAGCTCTCAGAGATGGTCAAGAGTTTTTCCGATCCCGCGGTGATCAGCGCAGCGTACCGCCGGCTTGCCGGCGTGTATGCCGGCCTGGGTCAAAGCAGCGTGGCGCTCGAGGAGTGCGAGCTGGCGGAAAAAACGGATCCGGACACCTCGCGACAAGCACAGGCCTCTGCTTTGGTGGCCAAAGCCAACGTTTGGATTCAGGTCCATCGTTATGACGAGGCTCGTCCTCTGCTTGAGGCGGCGCTGCAAAAATTGCCCGGGAACCAGCAGTATTCGTATTTGTGGGCCATGGCCAACCTGGAGGCGGAAGCCGGAAACCTCGAATTGGCGGAAAAATACTCTATACAGCTGCAGGGGTTGGCTGAGGAACAGGGGCTGTTGCAAGCTGATGCGATCGGACTGAATTACCTGAAAGGGCTGATCGCCAGGGAAAAGGGAGATTATGCAACGGCCATCGCTGCATTTGAAAAAAGCGGTGAGCAGAATAAATCGAATCCGCTGGCCTATCGTGTAGATCTGGCAAAAGCGTATTTCAAAAACGGCGATATCGCAGCAGCACGTGCAGCGCTGAGTCCTGTGCTCGAGCGAAACCCCAATCATATGGAGGCGTTGTTGCTGCTGGCGGATTTAGCCATCGCCGAAAAGGATCCGGACGCAGCCGACAAAAGCCTGGCTGCCCTGAAGACGCTGCTGGCCAGTGCGGACGATGATTTTTACCTGCTACAAGAGGTCAAAGAAAAAGAGGCGGCCGCAAAAAAAATACAGAAATAGTTTGGAATTGAAACAGGCAGGCAGTCGTCCCCCTCATTACGCCGACCCCCCTAACGCGTCTTGAACGATGGCTGCCTGCTTTTCAGCAGACAGGAGGCCTGCCATGAGCACGTTGAGCAAAGCGATAAAAAAATTGAGCGTGAAAAACATTTTTGCGGCAGTAGCTTTGTTCCTCGTCTTCGGTGGCGGCTATGCCTATAAAAAAGGCTCCATCTCCGCCGCGATTGTTCCGACTCTGCTGGGTCTGGTGCTTTTTATCGGCAGCGCTCTGTATCTGGCCATGAAAGCCGTCCGGCTCGAATCAGATGAAAAGACTAAAAACGCTGCCCAGCGGTGAACAGCGCTGGAGGCCCATGCTGGATTTCATGCCTGTTTAATTCATCACCTCATCCAATCCTGGAAACCCGTTCATGGTGCTCCTGCTCTCCTCAGGTTCTGAGCGTGCATAAAAAGGCTTATGCTAAGAATTCTTTCCCTGCCAAATAAAAACCCAGACATTCTTTTTGTTTTTTCGCCTACCCGGCATCTTAAAAGTACGTTAAAGCTATGATGCCGATCAGTGACCAAGTGCGTATATCGAACAATGCATTTTTAGCCATTTCCCCGATCACGTGCATCTTTCTATTCAAACCTGCATCTAATGTGCTAAATAGACAAGCAACTTGGTTCTAATTTACCTATCCCAACCTTTCCATCGTATGGCTGTCAACCAGATCGTGCCTTTTATTATGCAGGCAATTTATTTGCTGCAATCAAGGCGTTAGTCCTATTTTTAACAGCCTGTTAGCAGAGCTGCCGGGCGGTGGTAAAATACTTGATTGCCGCAACAGCCGCGATCGGAAATAACGACAGCCG
>CAZKQR010000173.1:0-8690 GCA_964554965.1 uncultured Cytophagia bacterium
TGATCGTAGCGCCGATGCTTCGCTATCTGGACGATGCACAGATCAACACTCTGCTAGGGTACGCCCGCAAAGGAGGCCGGTTGGTGATCGTGGAGCCGTTCGGCAGTGAAGATGCCTATGCGCTTCCGCGCAAGCACATACTACGGGATGGCCCCTGGGGTCAGGCCGCGGCCTATGGCGAAGGCCATCTCCTTCGCCTCAAGGAGGATGAGATACCCAAACGGCTATCGGACATGTGGTGCATGATGGAAGAACGCGGCAATGCCTTTAGCCTCTGCCGCGATTATTTAAACGCCGCTCGAAATTTCGATGTAGCGAACGGTACCGATCTGGGTCCCATTTTTATCTCCAAATTGGAGAACGCTTTCAATCTGCGCTTGCGCTGGTGCAAAGCAGGAACCGATCCCGGCGTTTATGTGCATGCCTATCGGATTCCGGCAAAGGATGGCAGGCCGCAGCGCCTCATCCTGCATGCGATGAATTATCACATTCCGATTATCGTAGATCAGGAGCAGGATGCTCAGGGTGACAAGGTCTGGGCATCGGTGACCCGGTCCGGAAAGCCGGTGACGGTCAAGGACCTTACCATCTCCATGCCATTGCCTTCCGGCTTGCATGTGACCCGCGTACAGGCGTACAGTCCGGTGGAGACCACGCGTCCGATAACATGGCGAGGGGCCAACGACGGCGTGCAGATCAGCCTCAAGCGTCTTGAACTCTATCAGGCCGTCTGCGTGGATCTTTTATAAGATAGGGCACGGTTGCATAATGACGGTGTTTGCGGCATGCGGCGCGGTTTTACGAATTTATTTTTGCTTGTCATTGGGCTTGCTTTATTACATTAAAGTTTCATTCACTCTATCCGAGGAGCCAAGATGCATATCGCCTTTTTCCGGAGATGGGTCCTGTGTGTGTGGGTGATGTGGATCCCCACCCTTTTTGCGGCACAACCGGCAGGCTGGGATACGTTGAAACAGCAGTTCCTTCATCCGCCTAGCGATTGCTGGCCGCACACCCGCTGGTGGTGGTTCGGCAGCGCCGTGACCAAAGATGAGATCAGCTGGGAACTGGAGCAGATGCGCGACAAAGGCATTATGGGCGTCGAACAGATCTCTATGAATCCGGTGTATGAAAAGGGCAACATCCCTTATCTGTCCGATGAATTTCTCGACCTGTTGCGCCACACGGTCATGACCGCCAAACAATTGGGCATGCAGGTTTCCATCAATTTCGGCGGTCCCGGCTGGATCATAGGTGGGGATTGGGTGCCGCGCCAGGATCGCATGAAGGACCTGGTTCCGACTTTTATCGATCTCCAGGGCCCGCAAAAATTCCACGGCGCCCTGCCGAAAAAGCTGACGCGCACAAAAAGATCCTGGGAGATTCCTGTTCCTGAGTTGAACGGCGGGGAACAGTTGATGGCCGTAGTGGCCGGCAAGCTGGTCGATGAGACCATTGATCCGAGTTCTATCACCGTGCTCACAGACCGCATCAAGCAAAACACCCTGCAATGGTCTGTGCCGCAAGGACGATGGCGTTTGATGGCCTTTTGGCTTAAATATCATGACCATGGCAACGCCGTGGACCATATGAGCCAGGCGGCCATGCAGCGCTACTGCGATTATATCGGCGGAAAATTCTCTCAGGCTTTCGGCGAAGAGTTCGGCAAAACCGTGGACTCTTTTTTCTGTGACAGTTTTGAAGTGCCGGATTTGCCCAGTGGCTTTTACTGGAGCGAAGGACTTGTAGATTCTTTTCGGCAGATCAAAGGCTATGATCTGACGCCGCATCTGCCCGCTCTGTGGTGGCCGGTCGGGAAGCTTTCAGCGAAAATACGCTATGATGTCAACGAGTTCCTTCATCAGGTTGGCATGAAGGCTTTTTTTCACACTTTTCTCAAGTGGTGCCAAGCGCATCACGTTCAAGGACGCATCCAACCCTATGGCTTCACCACCGATGTCCTTGAATCCGCCGGCGTAACCCACATTCCAGAGACCGAGATCTGCCCGGGCGAAAAAGACGCTGTTCCCTGGTTCGACACCCGCATCGGTCCGGCTAAATACACCTCCTCCGGAGCGCATCTGTATGGCAGGAATCTGGTCACTGTGGAGGCCTACACCTTTATTCACTGGGAGCCTTTTCGCGCCACTCTGGAGGAGCTCAAGATTGCCGGCGATGGTCACCTGCGTCACGGGGCCAACAAGTTTTACAATCACGGCTACAGCTATTCTCCGGAACGGGGACCGGCCCCGGGGCGCTGCATGTCTCCGGATGCCAACATCAGCCACATCAACACCTGGTGGCCGTACTATCCCATGCTCTCGAGTTATCTGGCGCGCTGCTGTTATCTGTTGCGCCAGGGGAATTTTGCGCCGGATGTAGCGCTGTACTCTCCGCTGGCCAATCAATGGACCTTGAATGTGCTCAACGCACGCAAGTGGACGCGCGAATTCGACTGGGGGGAACTGGGACAGTTGCTGATCGCCAACGGCTATGATTTCGATCTCATCAACGATGATGTGCTGCAGCATCGAGCGAAAAGTGTCGACGGACAGATTCACGTGGGCCCGCTGAACTATAAAATACTGATCCTGCCCAACATTCAGGCCATGCCGCTTGAGACCCTGCACTTTGTCCAAAAGTATGTTCAGCAGGGCGGCGTTGTCATCGCTTTAGAGCGGGTGCCGGACAGCTCCACCGGCTTGGCTGATCATGCCCAAAAGGACCGGCAGGTGCAGGCCTTGGTCCGGGAAATGTTCGATGAGCCGGTGGGGGATGACGGCACAGCTCCGAAACCGTACGGCCAGGGTCGCACCTATCACATCAAACGGGTGATCAACCGGCAGGATATTCTTGATCGCCGCAGCAGCAGTCTGGATCCCTTTGTCAACGCTCTGCGCGACCACGTGCAACCGGATTTCAGCATCGATTTCGCGTTGCAGGGATTGCGCGAGAACCGGGGATTGACCTTTTTACACCGCAAGATGAATCAGGATGATCTTTATTTTGTCAGCAACATCCAGGATCAGATGAGCACGATCCCGGTTACGTTCCGGGTAGTCGACCGTGTTCCCTGGAAGTGGAACCCCTACACCGGCGAGGTCACTCCTCTGCTCACCTACATAGTCAAGCAGGGGGGCATAGAAGTCCCGTTGCCTCTGCAGCCTTATGAATCCTTATTCATCGTTTTCACTCCGAGCAGGCAAAGGCATGCTTCACAAAGTTCTCTGCATGAAATCCAGGCTCTGGAGCCCCAGCGCATGATCGGATCAGCCCAGTCGAACGGTCCGTTTGCAGTCACTCTCACAGATGGCGTCGTGAGCAAGACCGTGCAGGGAAACGTCACCGGACTACCCGCGCCATTGTTGATCAGCGGAGAATGGCGCCTGGTGTTTCCGCTGTCCGGCTCGATAGATCTGGACACCACTTTTACTCAGCTGTTTTCCTGGACCAAGGTGAGCCGGACGCGTCCTTTCAGTGGCAGCGGGCTGTATGAACTTACCTTCACCACGCCTTCCGTCTATGTAAAAGAAGATTTGCAGCTGTTCCTGGATCTGGGAAGAGTGGGGGACATTGCCGAAGTGACGCTCAATGGGCAAAAGGCGGGGGTGGTCTGGATGCGCGGGCAG
Organism: uncultured Cytophagia bacterium; assembly: GCA_964554965.1. GTDB lineage: Bacteria > Zhuqueibacterota > Zhuqueibacteria > Residuimicrobiales > Residuimicrobiaceae > Anaerohabitans. The sequence continues at coordinate 3,630 of CAZKQR010000173.1, forward strand.
ACGCTGGATGTAACCGGCTTGATTCAGGCGGGAGCGAATCGCTTGTCGGTCAAAGTGACCAACACGCTGATCAATCGGGTGTCTGGCATGGAGGAGGCGCCGCCGGTGCCTGAGGAGCTGGTGGAACAGTACGGCCGTAGCCTGGTCCGAGCGTCCGCCGGGCCGCGTTCTCCCATGTCCTTTACCGCGCTGCCTGCTTCAGGATTGCTGGGACCGGTCAGACTGGTGGTTTATAAAAAAATCGATTGTCCGCTGTAAATGAGCCGGCCCGATTGAACGCGCCGGAGGTGAACAGCCGGATCCTTTTCTCTCTTTAGGGCCGGCTCCTGTTTTTGCCGGCAGTGGGTTTAGGCTGAATCAGCAGGAGAGGCGCCTTCTGCAGTGCAGCGAGCGTTCTATTTCAGCCACTCAGCGTGCTTTAACGCTTCGCTTTTTTCGTTCAGATTGAAAATCCGTCTGGCATTTTGATGCATAATCGCATCCGCTAGATCGAGAGCAGCGTCGATTTTGATCCATCCCTCTTCCACCAGCTCGGTCAGGGCCTGAGTGATGCCGTGCCGCGCCAGCGCTGCGTGCCCCACGACGGGCTCGATGTGAAAATAATCGCCGCCAAAGGAGAGCAACTTGTTCGCCGGCGCAGCGACAAGGTATTTTTTTAGAAAGTCTTTGGCCGCCAGCGGGTTGATCAACCAGGACCAGCACATGTCGATATGGGCGTTGGTGTAATGCTTGGCCACGGCGATCATTTCCTCGTAATAAGGATAGCTGATATGCATGAATACAAAGCAGGTTTCGGGCGACCGGCGGCACAGGTCTGAGGCTGAAGCCGGATTGTTTCGTATGCGCCATAAGGGCAGATTGATGTTTTGTCCGGCATAATAGCCGGTGTGCAATTTTACCGGCAGACCGTGTTCGGTGGATTTGGAAACCGCGTACCAGAACAGGTGGTCCTCCAACGCCTTCTTTTTGGCATCGTCCAACCGTTCTCCGTCCAGATGCTCTTTAAAAATCGGATTCGCGATTTCCGCGGAAATGTGTTCGTGATCGATGTCGCGAGAATAAGCGTTCTGCGATTTGACCGCCACCGCATATCTCCCATATTTGTCAAACCACCAATCGATAACCCGATGCCAATCCGCAAGACACGTGACCTCCATGCCTACCGGTTCACTGTACTCCTGCAGGGCCACCCCGGCGGGAGTGCCGCGAATGGCGTACATACCACGAATAGAGATGTCCTGCATGAGCAGCAACGGCATGGCTGATTCACAGAACGGCCTGCCGATATAATTGACCTGGCAGGATTCGATGCGGCAAATATCCTCCAGGATCGTCCGGTAAAATCCGGGCTGCCGGACTGATTCGTAGCGCTCCTGCAGACGATGAACCGTGGCGGCAGACAGCTCTTCTATCTGGTACAGATCCCGCATGGTGATCTGTGCCGCCTGGCCATATCCTGTATTGCGCACATACGGCCACCAGGGCGCGATCAATGCCCATTTATCTTCGGGAGCCCTGCTGGAAGCATAAAAAGCTTGGTAATCCTGCCGGCTCATGCCGGCGGTCAAAAAGTCTGAATCCATATAGTGGCTCATCAGCATGGACCAATCATCGCAGCGAAGATGAGCGGAGGGGACCGCCAATCGCTGATGTTCTTCGATCAGATGTTCGTGGGTATCGATGAACGGCGTGCTCCAAACTTTCTCGCTGAGCTCCTTGAATGCCTCGCTGGTTTTTCGGTTGCGGCTGCCCGGAAGCGCGGGAGCCGCTGTCAGCAGCGGCAGGGCGCTGACCAGGCCGGCGCCCTTGAGTATCGATCGACGGCTTACTCTATTTTTTGATTTCATCAGGGCCTCTTTGCGGCTTGATCAGTTGATGGGCTTCTGCTACATGTTACGTTATTTTCTTACTTTTGTCAAATAGTTCTTTGCTGTCATTGTATCTTGCTTTGGAGTATGGACTGTGGTCTGCTTTCGATTCTCTAATTGCGATCACCGGCCGGTCTTTTTCGGCCATTACTTGCATGTAAGCAAAACGAAAGACCAGGCTTGTCTACTTGTCAGGCTTTACGGAGAGCGGATAGCTTGTTCAGCTTTTTCTCGCACGCAGAAAAGCTTTGAGATTTGCCGAAGTCACCTTGGGAGGCATGCCGCCGCCACAGGAGAGGATGATCCTGGTTTTGTCCGAAAGTACCGCGATCATTTCACGGGTGTGCTGTTCAACCATTTCCGGCGTCCCGGCAGCAAGCACATCGCGCGGCGGAAGGTTACCGAGCAATACAACCTTGCCGTCGGTGAGCGCCTTGAGCTCGTTCAGCGTGACATCGAATCCCATATTGAAAAGATTGACGCCGATCTCGGGCAACAGCGGGGCTGAGACCTGACAGGCTGCGTCGTTGTGAAGAAATTTCACCGACACATCGGCGGCATAGAGTTCTTTAAAGTAAGGCAGGCCGAAGGTTCGGAATTCGTTTTCACCCATAAAGCCGATGATATCGTCGAGCAGAAATATACCATCGATGGAGGGGAAGGTTTCCATCTGCAGGTGCAACCAGCTCTTGAGGAAAGCGGTGATTTTCTTCAGCAGGGCTTCGGTTTTTTCCGGAGCCAGCATCATGGCCATTAGAAACTCGGTGGAGCCCATCAGATAGCTGGCGATGTTCAACGGCCCGCGCGCCACGGCAAAGCGGATTTTGTGGCCCTCTGCTTCCATCGCGGGCTGAGCGAGCTTGAGCCGATTGAGCACAAAGGGGAGCAAACCATCGGTCCTGGGATCCGGAGAGGGTAGATCGTCGATCTGCTCCAGGGAGTGGATCACTTTTTCCGCATGCGGAAACTCGTTCGCCGGGAACAGACAGCGGCTGCCGAAAGCAGATGGTTCAGTACACATGCCGTATTCAGACCAGAATCCGGGCAAAAACAGAATATCCGGAAAATCGTGCAACGCCTTGAGGTTGGCTTTCAGCCATAGATCGTCGTTGGTAAAATAGTCCAGAATACGGATGCCGTACCAGTTCGGCAGCCACGGACAGTCGATGATAAATCCAACCGGTAACGGATCCATCACCTCACCTTGAATGATCTTTTGCAGTGTTTTCCATTGTAAGTCGGTCATTGTAATCTCTCGTTGGTTATAGAATCGTCGCTCGGTTATTCAAACCAGTCGTAAAAAGTTGATGTTGTGCTGGGATGACCGAACGAAGTGGCATAGATGCGAAAACATAGCCGACAAATCAACCTGCCGTACGGGTGCTGAGAATGGTGGCGTCGACCTGTTGGGCCAGGATGCGCCAAGGACCTGTTTTCACCGCATACTCCAGGGAATAGGTGTTGCCGGCTGCAGTGATCTTTAATTCGAGTTCCCCTTCAGCAGAACGGTCATCAATTTTTGCCGTAGCCAATCCAGCCTGCGGGTGAGCCGCTTTTGTAAAGAACGCACGGCTGAAGACGGCCGCTTGCTGCCAGAACTCGCAGCGCAGTTGATTCCACAAAGCCCAGAGTTCGTAAAAGTGGGGCAGGTGATAGGAGGGATCGGTGAAATCATCCATATGACCTTTGGGAACAAAGACCGCCTGTTCCCCTGAAAAGTGATCAGGGTGGTGACCACATCGCTGCAATTCGAGTTTGCCTCCCTATCAAACATCGAATCGAAAATGAATGGCCCGTCAGCTTGATGGTAGAAAAAAAGGATTTTATTCATCTTTTTTCTGCTTTAGTTTCTGTTATTTTTCAAACTATTGAAACGATTCAAATATATGTAGTAATGGCCATAAAGTCAAGGAAAAAACATTCGTCTTAGTCCTTGTTTCTAATAGAGGTCAACATTCTGATATTAAGAATTTGGTTGATTTTTGTCTACATATAAAGTATATTTATCTGTTAAAAAATAAAACCGTTTCAAAATAAAGATTTTTTTTAAGAACGAACATGAAAAAAAAGATGACGATTGAGGATGTGGCCAATCAGGCGGGCGTATCAAAGGGAACGGTCTCCGCGGTGTTGAACGGCAAGAATACGGTCAAACCGCGAACCAGGGATCACATTCTCGAGGTCATGAAAGAACTCAATTTTCGTCCCCGAGGCATGGCGCGAAACTTGAAAACCGGAGCGGATGATAAGAGCATTGGCATCATCATCAAGGACCTGAACTATCCGTTTTATACCACCATCGCCACCGGTGTTGCCGAATATGCGAGGGGCCGAGGGTACCACCTGATCGTCACCAGCTCGGAAAACGATCATGAGAGTGAGAAAAAATTCATCCGGCTGTTTTCCACGAATGACATCAAAGGCGCCATTATCGCTCCTATTGTGGAGGGCGAGGCGGAAATCGAGCATCTGTTCAAATTAAAAATGATCAACTATCCCTTCGTGCTGCTGGAGGACGTCAAAGGCATCCAGGCCAATGTGGTCGCGGTGGATAATCTGCAGGCCATTAAAAAGGCCGTCAAGTATCTCATCGACGGCGGACACACAAAAATTGTTCATTTCGCCGGTCCGCCGCCATCGACGCATACGCAGGAACGCATCGAGGGTTTTCGCGATGCCTTTAGTGAAAGCCCGTTGATCTTTAACCAGGAGATGATCATCTCCATCGGCTCGCGGTTTGAAGAGAGCTATAGCAATACCAAAAGCTATTTTGCCAACAAACGGCCGGAGGATCTGCCGACCGCTATCGTCTGCTTTAACGACCAACAGGCCATGTCGGTGATGACGGTGCTGCGGGAATTGAACATCCGCGTGCCTGAGGACATCTCGATCATCGGCAACGACGACATCTATTACGCCAAACTTTATCCCGTTCCCTTGACAACCATCCGTGCGCCGCAAAGGGAGATCGGCATCAAGGCCGCGGAGATCCTGATCAATAACATCGAATCCTCCGAGCTGCTTTCTCCGGAACGCGTGGTGCTGCAGACCGACTTTATCATCAGAGATTCCTCGAAAACCCTGATCTAAAATCAATCACCATTTTGTTCACAAAATGTGGAATGACAATGAGCTTTTCAAGATGGTCGAGGGAGGCATTCCCTTTCCCATGCTCTCTGATGACAGCGGCAAG
>CAZKQR010000174.1:0-8634 GCA_964554965.1 uncultured Cytophagia bacterium
CAGCGGGCGCCAAATCCAAAGTCTGCACAATGTCCGGATTGACCAGCGAAATACCCCCGCCCATCATCACCATCAAACGGTTGGGATTGGTCACCTCGATGCCATCGTAAAGGATCAAATTTTGGTCAGGGCTGCTGCCGCGGATGTACAGTTGGGTGTTCATGTCGTTGCGGTTCACCACACCCGGGAGCGCTTTCAGGCTGCGGTAGGCATCCTCCATGGCGCCGGAACGGCGCAGAATCAATCGCGGCTGAATCATCTCATGGCCTGCCAGCGAAGCCTGGTATTCGAAATTGGGCGGTGTACGCCGTGCCGTCACCTGCAGATCGCCCATCTGAATCGGCGCCCGATTGATCTGTACCCGCACCGACCGCACAGCGGCTGACGCTACACGCACATTCTGCACCAGCATCTTGCGATAGCCGATCCGCGCCGCCACCAGCACATAATTGCCCTCCGGCACCCGATCGATTTTAAAATAGCCCTTTTCATCCGCCACCGTGCCCAGCCCGGTCTTCGCCAGATAGATGTTGGCCTTGGTCACCGGCTCGCCGGTCAGCGCATCCAATACAAAGCCCACCACCTTGCCCTCTGCCGCCCAAGCGCAGACCGCTGCCAACAACCAAACTGAAAGCAAGTTCAAAATCAAGGGCTTTTTCAACAAACCGAACATCCGTCATCCTGAAAATAATTATCCATAATAACCGCTTATGCAACCAATATGCCAGATTACGGATAAACAGCTAAAGATTCTTTTTTTATTACGTTTTTTTATCTCTTTAAGTGACTAATTAATAATAAAATGCATTGGAGGGCAACTGGTAAAGATCACCCGCAGCTGCACAAATGCTTCCCGGTCTTAACAAAAGGCCAAGTTGTTTCAAAATAATACAAAAAATGTAAAAAGAAACGCAATTCGGTTATTTGGGCAAAAGCCGGAAAAGAGTCCAGATGGATCGATTTTCTGCGGAGGGATCGAGTGTCAGAGTGATCAGCTTGCCCTGGCGCCAGAGCGGTTTCTGGTCCTGGTAATGCCGGCTGAACGGGTGGCCGCTCTGGCCGCCGTACAAAATCACGTGATATTCCTGTGTGGATAGATCGACCAGCTGGCGAATGCATGGACCGACAAATGTTTTGAACGGCTGCTGATAGATAAAAGTGGCGTTGCACAAGGTGAAATTGCCGCCCGCCGCCGGGGTCTCCGGGAAAGCAAAAAACCGGCCGATCACCGGATGCAGGGCGAACGGATGAAAGCCTGACAGCGTGTGCACAGCGCCCCAACTCCAGTCGCCCAGATTATCACCGCGCTGTCTTTTTAATGAATCAACCGCGCTGAAAAAGCTTTTTGCTAAAACATCCCGGCATGTTTCCTTCTCTGGCGTGTGAACATTATCAAACCAGGAGGAATCATCGCGTGCGATCAATCCATCCATGAGCGCGACGTTGACATGCGGCAATGCCAGAAAACGGCCGAGCAGATCTTCCCCCAGTTCATCGGCCAGGGTGTTGCGGAAAACCTGCAGGTAGGTCATCTCATAGATCAGTGCGGCGATGCTCTCCTGCGTCTGCTGATAATCCCAGCCGTGCAGCAGTTCCTTTGCCAGATGCTCTGGCGAATCGGGTTGCGCGGAATAACCGGAGAGCGAAGCGATGACCTGGGGCACGAACCAGGCGGCGTGGCCGTTATAAAGGTCGTTCTGCAGCGCCTTCATGTCATTGAGCGAAAGGCGCGGCAGACTGTCCAGACGATCGACAATGCGCTGATAGCGATAAGGCGGCTCCCAATAGCCGGTCAGGGGAAACTGATCACTGCTGTGGTCGATCCGCTGATTGGCATGAACCACATAGCCAGAGACCGGGTCCGCCTGCGACGGTAGACTGGTGAACGGCACCTCGCTCAACCAGCGTCGTTGTACTAAAGAGTCGGGCGCTGGTGCAAAAGAGGCGGCAAAACTGCGCTGCGGTACAGCGGCAGCCAGTTGACTGCCGATATGCCCCGAACGGTCGGCATAGATAAAATGTTCGCCCGGTGTTTTGCAGGTGCTCAGGGCGGTACGGAATTCGTACCAGTTCGTGGCCGTCATCATTTTCAGAAAAGCCGTCCACTCATCGCTCAACGCAAAGCCGGACCACTGCATGGCCAGAGGTCGTTGGGCAAAGGCAGTGGCCGGCATCACCGGCCCCCATGGCGTCGAACGGATGCGAACCCTTCTTTCCGCTGCGCCCTTGACCGCCACGCGCTCTTCGCGAAGAGTATATGGCCATGCCTGACCATTGTAAAAAAAATTTTCAGGGTCCAGGCTGTCTGCGGCGAGCTGGTAAAAGTCAAAATCGTCGATCATACCGTGGGTCACGCCCCAGGCGATGTGTCGGTTGCGTCCCACCACGATGCCGGGCAACCCGGGGAAAGAGGCGCCCACTGCCTGAAAACCGGGAGAGGACAGATGCAGCAGATAATATATCGAGGGGGTGATAAAGGGCAGATGGGTGTCGTTGGCCAGAAGAGGGGCGCCGCTGCTGCTGCGAAAACCGGAGACCGCCCAGCCATTACTGCCGACGCCATTGGGCACAAATCCCAAAATTTCATGGAACAGCGGCGCCAGTCCGGCCAGAGCTTGTGCCGCGGCCGGATCTATTGCAGCCGGTGTGGCTCCATAAAGGCGCTGCATTTTTTCTCCGCCCACCTTTTCAGTGATTTCGCCCAGCACTGGATCCACATGCCAGCCCATGCTGAGAAGCCATCCGAACAACCGCAGCACAGCCAGGCTTTCCCTGGGTTGCCAGGGTTGAACGCGATACTGCAGTAGGGTGCATTCGAGGGGTTGCGGCGGATCACTCAGCAGCCAGGCGTTGACGCCGGCGCTGTAGGACTCGAGCAGGCGGCGGGATTCCAGGGGCAGGGCGGCCAGCAAACGATCGCTGAGCGGCGCCAGCCCCATGGTCCGGCTCCACTCATCCAGCGGCGCCGTACGCTCGCCGAATATCTCTGACAGTGTGCCGCAGGCGGCGCGACGGAACAGGTCCATTTGAAAAAGGCGGTCCTGGGCCTGGGCAAAGCCGATGGCGAAAAAAAGATCATGATCGGTTTGGCTGTAAATATGAGGAATGCCCCAGGGATCCCTTCTGATATCGACCGGCTGGTCAAGTCCGCCGACCGCCAGTACCCCAGGCTTTTCCGCAGCAATCCGATGGAGGGAATAATAACCGAAGCAGAGGAGGCTGACGACGAGCACGAACAGGACAAACAGGAACAGGCCGATAAATTTGCGCAATAAAGTCATTCGTGTTTGGGCTGACGTTCAACTTGTTGGCGCGATTCGCTTTCTGAATTCTTGGTCTCGGTTCGACGATCAAAATCGCGCCGGGGGTCCTGCTCTGTCGAGCCGGTATCGGTCGATGAGGGACTGTCCGCCTTTTTCCCCAACGCAGGCGCTGAATAAGTGGGAGAAGAGGGTGTTGTGCCGACGTGGGAACCTTCGTGCCGGTCATAATGACGGGGCAGGGTGTTGGTCGGCGACGGTACGAAATCCGCATCCTCCGCTGAACCATAGCCGTAGGCATCCTGCCACCAGGCCGAGTTATAGAAATAGTGCCAGCCGGAATCGTTCATCTTCATGGCAGGCATGCCGGGGTTGACGAAAACCGCTTGTTCATGACAAGAACGGCAGGAGGGGTCTTCCGCCTCATGGCGATAGTCTTCCGAGTCCGTATCCGCAGAAAAATTCGGATGACGAAACGTGGTATAGCAGCCTGCCACGATCAGGCATAAAAACAAAAGCGTAAGCTGGGTGGTATTTTTCATGGGTCTCATCTGATCAGTTAAACACCGTCGTATGATAGGCGATCCGTAAAATGCGCGTATAGTCCCGTCCAACGTGAGGATTATACAGCAGATTTTTAAAATCAAACTCGAGAAACAGACTGGGTTCAAAAGCCCAGCGGATGCCCGCGTTGAGATACCCGCGGCGGCTGGCGGCGGTCTTCAGTCGATCATCGTTGAATCCGGCCTCATATTCCAGGATCCCCGCCAGTTCCTGGGTAAACTGCAGGTACATACCGAGAAAGAAATTGGGATCCGAATCCCTGTCGCTGCGCTCCAGGCTGTAATTCAGGCCGGCATGAATATTAAAATTCCAGAATGAATCCACATTTTTCGAAGCGACCAAATAGACGCCCTTGGACTTGATGGTATACCGGTCCAGATGATGTTGAGTTCCTGTCATCATCGATAAAGAGTCCGGATAATCCCGATCATTCCAATATTTTCCATAGCCCTGAGTTTCAAGACCCAGCACCAGGGCCGGCCGATTAATGGTCTCTTCCTTGACGCGATAAGCCAGCCGAACGCCCGGGACGCGGTTCCACTGGATCTTTTGTTCACCGATGATGTGATCCGCTCCAAAGGAAGCGCCGAACATCATCCGCGTGGAGATGCCCACGGCCAGGCTGGCCAGAATGCCGCCCTCTTCATACAGACGAAGACTTCCCTTCATATCGCCTGGAAATAGAATGCTGGCTGTGGGGATATCGATCAAAGTGATCGGTTTGGCGAAATAATATTCCGGGCCCGTCCGCCGCATCTTCGCATCCAGGGACATGGAGCGTCGATTCAACTGTCCCATTCCGGAATTGGTGAGGAAAAGCAGGGACAACCCAACCAAGATCGCTCTCTTCATGCACGGGTTCCTCGTTTAATCCAAGATAATATACTGGTTATCCGGACAAAAGTCAACATGAACCATCATGCATGTAAAAAAACCGTCAAACCGATGCCTATCTGCCACATCGAGCGCGCTTTGTTATACAGCGCGCCCCCGGAAGGAAAAAGGTAGACGTATTTAAATCCGGCGAGCAGGCTGGTCATGTTGCCCAGATAGGTGCGCGTGCTCAAACCTGCATAGATCGCCGGACCCGTGGAGGTGTGACTGGTCTCCGTAGGCAGTCCGATTCCGGAGATCCACATGCCGGCTCCGATCGAGCCGAACACACTGGCAGCGGAACCGATTTCGCGTTTCCGGTTGCGCGCGACACGCCACTCATTAGGCGTCAGGTCCACCAACCGCTTGCCAAGGCCGGCCAGCAACAGGCTGCTGACTTTGGTCGAATCGTTGGTGAACATCACTTGAAACGACGGTTGAAAATCCAGTGAATAGTCACGACTTAGATACGAAGCGGCAAAGCAGTCAAAACTCAGCTGCGTATTCTCTGAATTCATCAGATTCGCTCCGGATTGGAAAGCGAAGGTGCCGCCGATCTCCAGCGCACCTCGTCGCTGCGCCTGAAGCGGCGCCGCGACCATGCAGACCATCGTCAGCCATACAGGAACCCATTGACAACGCACACATCCTCCCGATAGTTTATGGCCCGTCGTCCACACCCGCTCACTGCGTTGTCAGGGAGTGGAGGTAAAGCCTAATTCCGACAGCCGTTCCCGGATCAAATCGAGCAGCGCCAATCCCTTGCGCGCCTTGCTCTCCGACCGCAGACAGTCCAGTCGGATCGTATATTCCACATCCAGCAACGCTTTGAGCAGATCCTCCCGAACACGGCCCGCTAGAGCGGAACGGGGATAGCGCTGCAGAAAATCGTCCCAGAGCAAAAACAGCGCGGGATACTCGCTGTGAAAGGAACGCCAGCGTTCAGTCAAAGCAGGCTGCACCACCTGCCAGACCAAATCATTGACAGCATAAGCAGGCTGGGTTTCCGCCCAATTCTGCATTCCGGAAAAACTGGTGTATATCCTACGGCACTGCTGCTCAAAGCGAACGGTGTCGGTCTCTTCAGCGGCCTGTTTTTGATAGTCCAGCACTTCTCGCAGCCATTGCACGCGTTCAAACGCCACGTCGGTAAGCCGATAGCGCAACATCAGTCGCGTCCAGGCGCTGATGGGCTGGCCATCCACCAGAGCCGGATCAAAAGAGATCTTGCGTCCAAACGCCAGGGCCGCTTCATCTAAAATGGCGTGGCCCGAGCCCTTGAGCAGTTTCACCTCCTGTGGTACGCCTGTTTGCGAGACAAAGATGCCCAATTCTACCTGGCCTTCAAGATGCTCCAGTTGTGCCGAGATGGGATAATCCAGTTTGGTTCCAGATTGAACCTTCGGCGGCTTGAGCCGTTTTTGACCGGAGGCGCAAAATAAAAAACAACAGGCGGCGGCAACGAGCAAAAGTGAAACAAATTTTTTCATAGTCTTTTGCCTGTAGGTGCGGAGTGCGGTATTTATCGCAGCGCCATGCCACGATCCTGTACAGGACAGATGGAAAACGCTGCATGCACCACCTGATCGCTCAATAGGGAGTGCGGTCAAATGGTGCTTTTGCGGAAGAACAGAAATAACAAACACCCCGTGGAAAACAAAACCACGGGGTGCATTCTTCGATGATGTGGCGAAACCCGACGTTCAGCCTAGAAACGGATGATCAGCGTGCCGATCAGTTTGCTGAAATCTTTGTCCTCCAGCGTAGTGGCATAGGTTAGATCATCCGAGCTCTCCTGCTTCCAGCTGCCGGTGACGTAAGCCAGATCGAGCATCACCTGCTTGTCCATCATCAGCGATACGCCGCCGCTGTAGAAATTTCTGCTTGGATGCAGCTCCTTGTTTTTGTACGGCGAGGGCTGATTGAAATAACCGCCGCGCAGCCGCGCCTTGATCATCGGCAGGTACAGTTCGCCGCCGAGATGCACCGATGCGGTGGAGGTCAGTTCTTGGCGGATATACCGGTTGATCTCCGCCTGAGACACTGAGGCCACCGGAGGATCGGAGAGGAACTTGGCCTCATTCCAATTCTTATAATCCACCGAAGCGGCCAGCATCGCGTTGGCCAGCCGATAGGACATGCCGACGCCCATGGCAAAGGGTTCTTTCACCTTGTAGGTGTAATTGCTCTTGTAGTCATAGACCGCGGCTTCCTCAGCCGTGTCATAGTACTCGCTCCAGGCTTCGCCCCAGTTCTCCTTGATCTCATATTCCGTGTTGGTGGTCATGGTGGCGCCGATGCGCAGGGCTTTGACCGGAGTATACATCACGCCCAGTTTGAGGTTGGTGGCGCTAAAGTCCGATCCGATGGTACGGTCGTACTGCCAATAATCCAGATCAGAGACGATCTTGTTGGCCTCATCAAAAAAGCGGTATAGATTCTTTGTGTCGCTCTCGACAAAATGGATGCCGTAATCATCCGTGCCGCGGATGATGTTCAGAGAGGCGCCCACGAATAGATTCTGCTGCAGCTCGATGGCGCCGGACAGGGTGTAGTGGTTGCGGCTTCCCTCTTCCAGAATCGACTCCTGCTGGAACAGTGAATCGTTCACATCAGTGACCCAGCCGTCGTAGGTCGGAACCACGATGTCGGCAAAGGCGGCATACTGTGGGTTGAACCCCTCGATGTCCAGCACATTGTCGAAATCGCGCACCTTGTGATAACCAAAGCCGAACACCAGACTGCCGCGATAAGTCGGCACCGGAAAGACAAAACCCAGCGAGTTCAGACGCGAAGAAGAGGTGTTGCCTTCCAGCTCGTTGCCCATAAAGTTGGCATAATTGGAAACGCTGTTGTGACTGAAGCCCAGATTGAACTCCATGCGTCGGACCTGACCCAGGCCGGATGGATTCCAATACACCGCCGAATAATCATCGGCCACACCCACATAGGCGCCGCCGAGGCCAATCGCCCGAGCGCCCACCCCCAACTCCTGGCCCCAAAAGAGGACGTGCTCCTGGGCTCTGCTGTCAGCGACAGCGAAAATTCCAAGGCAAACCAGCGCACTTTTCAAAAATTTCGAGAACATACCCTTCTCCTGTCTGACCAAATGTAAGAATTCACCCGTTCCTATCATGCGCTCTATCGATGGCGCCCGCCTGAGGAAGAACCGCTGGAACGGGAACTGCCGCTGCTGCTGTGTCCACCGCCGCTGCTGCTGCCGCTGGAACTCGAAGAGCCGGAAGAGCTGGATGATCCGGAAGAGCTGGAAGAGCCGGAACGGGACACGCTGCTGCGACCGGATGAACTCGAGCCCGAACTGCTGGTCCCGGAGCTGCTGGACCCAGAAGAACTAGAACGCCGCGTGTTTTCACGCACACCGCCCTTGGATGAAGAATCAGAGGACCCAGAGGAGCGACGGGCGTTTTGGTCCGAACTCCTGCGGCTGGGCGTTGACCTTCTTTCAATCGTTTTGTTGTCTCCGTCGCTGCGGCGAGTCGGAGTAGTGCGTTTGGCAGCGGGCTGGCCGGTGGAACTCCTGGAGTCGCCCTGCGATCGCGAGACCGTTCCATCGCTGCGCCGTGGCGCCATGGTGCGGTCTTCCGTAGCTGAGGATTTCGTCTCTACAGCGCCGGGGTGATGGACCAGCGATCCCCGGTTGTCAAAAGAGCGGGGCGAGATCCCTCGCCGGTCAAAGTCACGGCGTCCGTAATTGCCCCAATATTCGTTACCTGGACCATAGTAGTCCGGACCATACCCACCGCCCCAGTAGGGACCCCAGGATGAACCGTAATAACCCCAACCGCCGTAATAGCTGAAAGAAGGCCAGAAGAAAGGATCGCCCCAGAAACCCGAATACCCATACCACGGATCCCAACGGTGATGCCATCGCCACCAATCATATCCGCCATAGTACCAGTAGGGTTCATACCACCAG
>CAZKQR010000175.1:0-8632 GCA_964554965.1 uncultured Cytophagia bacterium
TCCGCGACCGGAATGCTGATGGAATACCACAGCCCCTCGGGATTATAGCTGAGGATATAGTACTTGGATATCACGCTGTCCGGCGCCGATCCCACCACCGGCCGGTAGCGCATGTAATCGGTGGGATCCTCCTGCACGCCTTCATCCGGCACGAAATAGGCATAGAGGTATCGCCGCTGTCCGATGGAATCCGTGAGTTCGATCTGATAGCGCGGCATATCCCGTGAACCGGGATAGGGGATCCATTCGTTCATCGAAGCGAAATCCCCGGCATCACGGGCCATGAACAGCAATTCATCCCGGACGGTCAGATTTTTCGGCATATCTTTATATATATAGGTGTCTTCGCAATCGTCGATCTGCGAGGGGATGATTCTCCAGGCATGCTGCTTCGCGTCATACCTGAAAACCTTGATGAATTTTAATTCGTGGCGGCCATAGGAGGGCAGCTTGTCCCCCTTGATGATCACCGCATCCAACCGTCCCTCAAACTGGGCCCATCCCGGCAGAGCGTACAGCAGCAGCGCCGCCAGACCGATTTTGCACACACGGATTGCCTTCATGGTTCACCTGTACAGCTGATGTGGAAAAAAGAAAGTCCGTAACAGTCACGTTTCATCAGCGGATGAAGGTGAGACATCACGGACTAGGATTTATACTTCAACAACCATTCAAATTGCTTTCCGGACTCTTGTCGATTGCAAGAGCTCTTGCGAGCGTCTTCAAAAACAGATCCCCCCACGGGATAAGTATGGCGCCGGCGTCGACGACAGGTCCGGTGAGCCGGCTATTTGAACGCTGTCACCGCCTCCTCGACGGTTTCAAAGGTATCAAAAATGGTGATTAATTTTGTGATCGCGAACAAGTTTTCGACATTATCGGGTATTTTCGACAGTTTGAGATCGCCCTTGGCATTGCGCAGTGAGGTCATGGCGCCCATCAACGCGCCCAGGCCGGTGCTGTTCATCCAACTGACTTTTTCCATGTCCGCCACGACCTTGTTGCTGCCTCTGGCGATCAGTTCCTTGATCTTGTCGTGAATTTCCAGAGTCTCTGTTCCGCCCATGAGTTTGCCTTTCAACTCGATGACGGCCACATCGCCGGTCATGTTTTCTTTCAAAGCCATATGTGCCTCCAGCGGTTATTAGGGGGTTGATCAATAATAGACAAAGATACGTGTTTTTGTCTAAAGACGCAACTATTTTTCATTCAGGCGATTTTTCCTCCGCTCAGCCCGGTTTTGACCTGGGTCAGCAGGCTGCGGGTATCGCGGTCCGCAGGGTCCAGGCGCTGCGCTTCGGTCAAAAACCGTTTCGCCCGGTCGTTCCAGCCGCTCTCCAGGCAATAGCGGCCGACCGCCCGGTAGGGTTGGGCCATGAACGTTTCGCCGAACACCGACTTGAACAGATCCGTCACCGGTTCATTGAGAAAATCCTGTACATAGCGCTCATTTTCCAACACATAGTGTAACAACGCCTCATTGTCGGAATAATCCTTAAATAACTCGCGAATCAGAGCGGCGCCGGCGCCAAAGAACGCTTGGATTTTTTCAAAATAAGAGCCCAGGGAGATGTTCGAGTTCATATAATCGGTGGAATCGATGGTGTAATGGTCCATGACGTATTTCAGCTCGCGCGCCACCAGGGTCTTGTGAAACAGCAGCCCCACATTGTTCATCAGGTCGATCTCCCTGCGGCTGGGTGTGATCTTGTCGCCGTCGTCGAACTTCATGGTCTTGGGATCCACCGGACGCTTGAAGATCAGATACAGGCTTCCCTTGATCTCGAACAGCAGGTCGGACAGCTTTTTGAGATTCTCGAACAGAATAGGCCGGCCGGCCTGAAAATCCCGCGACATGTTGCTGAACATGTTTTTCGCCCGCATATAGTTGCTGATGATATGGCGGATCATCCATTTACGGTTTATGGAAAGATAGGCGTTCTTTTTCGCCATTGATCCCTCACTCTGGTTTTTTGACTGCTTCTGCATTGGAAAAGAAAAGGGCGTTGAACAACAATTTGTAGGTGGCGTGACTCTGCGCCCGGAACTGGGGTAAAAGGCCCAGCAGCCACACCCTTCCCCGGCCCATGGTCACATGGACGGCCGCGCTTCTTGAGGCCATGCGGCTCTCACCGCGGACAAATCCGCCGGCCACAAGCTGGCTGTCCGGATAGGTCGCCACGGTCTCGACCCACGGCGCCAGGGGTTGAAAGACCGGACTGCGATGGACAAAACCCGCGAGCCTGGCCGGTAAACCGTATCCCCCCGGATGGTCCACAACCACATTCATTCGCAACAGCGATCCAGGGACAAAATATTCCTCTGCCTTGAGATCCTGCACCACATTTTTTACAGCGAGCGGCCAGCGCTCCACCAGCAGATCGCAGGAGCGGTTGATCATCACCAGGCTGCCGCCTGCCTGGACAAACGCCTGCAACCGATCCAGCGCGTTATGCTCTCCGGCCGCTGGGGCGGGAGTGAGAAACAACTCGCGCAAACGCTCCGGGGATTGATCCGGAAACACGATGACGTTATATTTTTCTGCCAGCTCTGGATCGCAAATCCCTTCCATGGAAAGGCGGGTGTAATCAAATCCATACTCTTCCAGAACGAAACGGATCCATCCTTCATCGGCTTCAGCCTGCACGGCGAACAGACCGATGGCCGGCGGCCGTAATCGCCAAGCCGGCTGCGATAAAGCCCGCGCCGGATAAAACAGGTTCAGCGGCAGATCGTTAAGAGGATAACGGCTGGTCTGATCCACATACAATGTGCCCGCAGGCAGAACGTCCGCGGAGGTGGTTCTGACCGAATCGCGCAACCAAAAGACCGGCGCTTGCGCTTTTAAAAGCCGGGTCACCGCTCTGACCGCCTGGTTGCTGCGATAATCGATGAGCAGTCCATCCCCTTTCACCGGGCCTGACTCGGTGAGCCGCGGCCGCGGCAGTCTGGCCACATACTCCAGATCCGGCAAATGCCCCTCAAACCGGTACATTTTGACGCCCAGCAATCCGGGCAGAAAATGGGTGGTCACATCATAGGGGACTGATCCGGGCTCTGCCACCTCTTCATAACGGGTCTGCTGCAAAAGTGTGCGGGCATAGGCGGCATAGGGCTGCTGTCCGGGGATGACATACACCGGCGGCGGCAGAGTGCCTTCCGCCAGCTGCAAAGGCGCGGTGGTGCGAAAGATGTCCACAAGACCGGTGCGCAGCAGCGACAGTAATTCGTAGAGACTGTAAACATCGTGCTGCTCCGATGGAAAAATGTAATAATCCGGCGTGGGGCTGCCCGTCGCCTGCCGCTTTAGCGCCTGAAAGCTGTTGGCAACCCATTGTCTGCGATCCGAGGCGGCATGGCGAAGCAGCGCCAGGCTCGCTTCCAGGCCATAACGCACGATATCGGATAGCGACCAGCGGCCGCCGCTCCAGGGCAGCGGCTGGCGCCAGGAACGCCGGAGCGGATGAAAGTCGCCTTCCCCGTGCAGATCCGTCTCCTCCACCTGAACGGGTGTGGCGATGCGGGCGGAAGCGATCTCTCCCAGCACACGGATGCCGCCGTGATAGGGACTGTAGCTGCGCGACGGCGAAAAGGAATCAAAGTAGAGGTTGTGAACGATCCCCGACAGCCCCCGGGCGGTCATATCCACGGCGATCGAATGGCCCAATGCCGACAGACCGGCTTGCAGTAACGGATCGATGTAGGGATCGTAGGGATCCACATAGGGCGGCAAAAACATACGGCCGCCGCTGGACCCCATCTGATGCAGATCGAAAACGATATGAGGCCGCCAGATGTTGTACACTTTTTCAACGGTCAGCCGGGTTTCTTTCTGCGACATCATGAACCAGTCACGGTTCAGGTCATGGCCGGCGTAGGGATGATCCGGCTGAGAGATGGGGGCGTCCGGTCTGCCGGCGCGCAGGTTTTTCTCATAACCGCGTACAACGGCATCCAGGCCGTCCGGATTTTGACCAGGCATCAGCAGCAGCACGACTTTGTTCAGCACCGTCTGCATTTCCGGCGACCGGTCGTCAAGCAGCCGAAAGGCCAACTCCATGCTCATCTGCGAAGCGCCGATCTCGCGCGGATGAATGGAGCAGTTGATGGAGACGATCACCGGCGCCTGCTCGATGAGTTTTTTCGCCTCGCCGGCGCTCAGCCCCAAAGGCCGCGCCAGACGGGCCTGCCGCGCGATGATCTGTTTCCGGTTTTGCAGATTCTGCGGACTGGAGATCACCGCCAGGTACAGAGGCCGGCCCTGGGTGGTCCGGCCTAATTCCTGCAGCAGCAGACGGTCGGATTCCTGCTCCAGCTCTTTGAAATAAGAGATAATGGTCTCGTAATCTGCCAGCTGAAAATCATCGCCGGGCGTAAAGCCGAGAAACTCTACCGGTGAGGTCACCGTTGCGTAGGCTGCGGCCAGGGTGGAGAAAAAGATGATCAGGATGAAGGTTCGCTTCATGGTCCACTCAACAGACTGTTTCTGATGGCCAGAGTCATCGGGTCCGGACTCGGCGACAGAGAGAGGGTGCAGGAAATTTGCTCCCGCTTATCCACCGCAACGGTCAGCGGCCATTGAATCCCATCGCGGCTGATCAGCAGCCGCACGGTGTCACCGATGGTTTTCTTTGCCACCCATGCCGGCGCGGCCGGCCGCTGCTGTCTCTTCCAGAGAGAAAACGCGATTGCGCGGCCCGATGATGCGAATGGCGCCGATGGAGGGCATCCACTCTGTTTGGACAACGGCCTTCAAGCCGGCGAAGGCCAGGATCTCCTGATACGGCAGTTCAGCCAGGCCGTAAAGATAGCGATCGAGAAACGCGGTAAAATCCTTACCGGCCGCCTGCCTGAGAATGTCAGCCCACTCGTCGTCGCCAACGCCGCGGCCGGCCCCGGCATAAGTATGATACAAATAGTGCAAGACATGATCAAGTGATTTTTCGTTGCGCGTGGCCTTGCGGATCATGACGTCCAGCAACAGACCCAGCAGCTGGCCCTTGTTGTAATACGAGATGCCCGGACCGGCGAAGCCGTTCTGCCAGACGCGCCAGCTTGCCTGCGCCAGGGTGGTGCGCAGGCGATCGGGATTGTCCTGCAGCCGTTCAATCTCCCTGGCCTGATGGCGCAAAAATTCATCCACGGTCCAGACGCCGCTGCGCAGCAGCGCCAGATCGGCATAATAGCTGGTCACCCCTTCGAACCACCACAAAGACTCTGTGCGCGCCTCCTGTTGATAGTTCAACGGCGTAAAAGCCGCACTGGTGATGCGCTTGACGTTCCACAGATGAAAAAATTCATGGCTGATGATCGAAGCCGCGCTGCGCACATCTTTCATCACCTCCAGGCTCGACAAACGAATGGTGGTGCTGTTGCGGTGCTCGAGACCGCTGCTGCCCCGTTCATCAGCGCTGAGAATGAACTGAAACACATAGCGGTTGTAGGGCAGCTTGCCCATCAACCGGGACTGAGCGGCTACAATCTTGCCGACCATGGCGGTGAACGCCGGACGATCGATCGCCGCCTCGCCATGAAAATAGAGTTCGTGGCGTGCGCCGTCGACGACAAAAACAGTGTCGCTGAGCGCGCCCAACAGCAACGGACAATCCGCCAACTCATCATAGCCGCCGGCAACCCAGCTCTCCCCCGCTTCCCCGGTCAGACCGGTGGCGATGCGCCAGCCGGCCGGAGCGCGCACCCGCACTCGAACAGGCGTCTTTTCCTGGTCGCGCACGCGCATCCAGGTGGCGGCGCCCTCCAGCAGCGCTCCGGTGGAATCCAGACCAGTGCCCCAGTACGATCGGCTGATAGACTTTAGAGTGTAAGCGACGCTAATCGGACCATCACCACCCTGCACCTCCCAGTCGCTGCGGCTCAGCTTTTCCCAGGCCAGTTTTTCCCCGCTGCTGTCGACCGCGGAGAAATCGATCACCTGGTCGCCGAACAAGCCCCATTCATAAGCGCCGGGGATCCAGTTGGGCATGGAGAACAGCAGGCGGCGGCCGGAGGGATTTTCCAACTGTATGGTCACCGTGAGATACTTCCAGGTGAGCTGATCGAACGCGAGCGTATAGCTCAGGCCGGCCGGGTACAGCAGCGCAGGAAAAATCAGGCAGGCCCACAGACAAAAGAGGACCAGGCGGCGGCAAACGCCGATTCGCTGAAAAAAATTCAAACGCCTTCGCTGTATCCTGTTTCTTTCGCCAAGTCCCTGTGTCAAAAGCAGCCCCTAAGAGTGGTAAAAAATCCGTTTCACATTCGAGCGGCCATCACGCAAAAAAGCCTGCACGATTTGCAGCGCATCGGCCGCGCCAAGCACGCCGCGCATATCGATGCTCTCCGCCTGTTCTTCATGAGCCGACAACCAGGTGACAGCGATCTCGGCCCGCTCATCCGGCGCGGCCAAGAGTTGGCTGGGCTGAAAAAAATAACCGTC
The DNA here is from genome assembly GCA_964554965.1 of uncultured Cytophagia bacterium. Taxonomy (GTDB): domain Bacteria; phylum Zhuqueibacterota; class Zhuqueibacteria; order Residuimicrobiales; family Residuimicrobiaceae; genus Anaerohabitans. Next base: position 6,437 of record CAZKQR010000175.1, read on the forward strand.
GATCTCAGCCCTCAGCTCCTCATCGGCCTCCGGCGACAGACAACGGTCAAAAATAGTCCACGCGGCTGAGGGCTCCTCTTCCATGGTCGACAGCAAACAGCAATAGAGCGCCTTATCCGGATGCAGAAAATAGAGCGCCCATGAATCGTTATCGGCAGCGGGCAGAAGAAGGATGCGTGGAAACCGGCTTTTGCGTCGATGGGTTCGGCCGAACACTTCCACCTGAGTGTTGATGAGCGGTTGCAGTTCCTTGATCAGACGGTTCTCCAACAGCAGGGCCTCCAGTTCAGAGCCGGTACGGACGATCTGCAGTTGGTGAATACGATCCCACAGAGTCTGCAGCTTTTCATCCACCGCGCCTCTGGCGCGAAAGTAAGAGCCCACCCGTTCGAACAGGTCCGCGGCTTTGCCGACGTAGAGGATTCGCTCCTGACGATCGCGCATCACATAGACGCCCGGCGCATGCGGCAGTGAGGTGATAAAGGCGTCGTCAAAGGCAAAAGCGGAAAAATCGGGCTCATGACGAACCGGAGGGTACCTGCGCAACAGATCGGAGAGATGCAAAACGCCCTTGTCGTGCAGACGCTCGAGCAGCATCAGCAGCAGAGCAGCCTCTGCCTGCAGCTGCACACCGGGCTCTCCCTCCGCATAACCAGCGCCGGGCAGCAAGCGCGTCAGCTCCGCCATGGTGGCCGGCGCATTTTCCGCGAACACGAGTTCCGCCAGACGGCGCAGCGTCAACAGGGGATCGGCGAGATCCAGGCCGATGAGCGTGCGCGAAGCGGAGCGGAGTTGAGCAGAGTGAGGTTCGAATCCGGATAAAACCAGCGGATGCGTTTGCCGCTCTGCGGCAAACGCGGAAAGAGATTCGGCAAGAGTTTGCTGCTGCGATTGGTCCGCAAGACAAAAGACGCCGTTCGACAGCCGGCCGTAACGGATCCCGGACCAGCGGGACCAATGACCGGCCTGCTCGGGATACGGGCGCAGCAGAAAAAACGGCTCTGCCGCTAACTCTGCTTCGGCCGGTTGAGCCCCTTCGCGCAAACGCCACAGACCATGGCCGTCATGCACCAGGCTGTGCTCATCGCCGGCAATGGATGCCAGCAGTTTCTCAGCCAGAGCCGGTGACGGTACAGAGATTTTGAGCACCTGACGGATCAGTTCTTCAGAAGAAGCCGGCTCTCCCTTTTGCTGCAGATAGGCAGCAAGCTTGTCGATCATAGCGGAGGGGCGCCGGCATCCCGCTCCGGGGCCTCGGGCATCGGCTGGTCCGGCCGTGGTTCATAGGGCGATTTGGATTTGCCGACCAGGCTGACCCCGATCAACCCGCCGAGCAGGCCAAAGAGGGTATAGAAAACCAGATTGACCAAAAAGCCGAAAAAGAGCAGGCCGCCGGTCAGCATGTCCGGTCGAAAACGGTCAAACATCTCCTCCATCTCCGGGTCCTGAAGATAGGTGGTGATGATTTTGTGCACCATCTCATAGCTGACGGAAGCGAACACCTGGCTCAGGGCCGTGCTGATGACCGCGCCGAACAGACCCGCCAGCAGACCGAGCTGAGCTCCATCCGACAGATCCATATGGTAGCGGGAATCGAGATCGCGGCGGAAAAGATACACGGCCAGAAAACCTCCGCCCATCACGCCGGCGCAGCAGGCGCAATTGATCCAACTCAGAAACGGCACGCCGCTGATGATGCCGATCACCAGGCCGCCGTAAACAGCGGGCATCAACTTGCTGGGTGGTTGCGGCACAACTCCCTCCTATCACACTTTTACCAGTGCAGGTAAGCCCAATGGGAATAAAAAAACACCTGCTCACGCCGGAACCGGTACTGCAATTCCGGCGCAGACAGTTGCTGAAAAAGCCGATGAAAAATGTTCTATGATGATGATGATTTTCAGGACAGAGATGAATACACCAGGCTGCTAAAAACAATTTCAGCAAAAGTTACACTTTTTCACACAATTTGCCAATAAAATTATTGCCTTCGCGCCATGCTCGTGTTCGGAACATCGAGAAAGCGGCCGAAAGCATGCAGCCGCGTCCTCGCGCGGCTCTTGGGAGGCTTTTTCTCAAGTGCAGGGAACATGCCGAGCGCACCAAAAAAAAAGGCCGGACTCGTTAAAGGGGTCCGGCCTTTGCGACTAGTATGTTGCCGGCTTGGGCAGGCTATTGAGCACGGCGATCGATTTC
>CAZKQR010000176.1:0-887 GCA_964554965.1 uncultured Cytophagia bacterium
ATTGGCGTTTCTTTTGTTCTGCATGGTTTCCAGCGGCGGATACCTGATCAATGATGTGATGGACCGGAAGAAGGATGCCCTGCATCCGAAGAAAAAGCTTCGTCCCATCGCCTCCGGCCGGGTGTCGGTGGCGCCGGCTCTGGCGCTGGCGGGGGTTCTGCTGCTGGCGGGCATCGGCTTGAGCCTGTCTCTCCGCCTTTCCTTCGGCCTTCTCATTATTTTCTATGTGAGCTTGACGATCACCTATTCTCTGCTGCTCAAACGGATCATCATACTGGATGTGCTGGTGATTGCTTCCGGGTTTGTGTTGCGCGCCATCGGCGGCACGCTGGCCATCGAAGAGGCCATCTCATCCTGGCTGATCATCTGCACCATCTTTCTTTCCCTCTTTCTGGCATTGACCAAACGCCGCAGTGAGATCATCGCTCTGGGCGAGAACGCTGCGACGGTGCGGAAAACGCTTGCCGGTTACAGCCCACAGTTCCTCGATCAGATGATCAGCACGGCTACGGCGGCCTGCCTGATGTCGTACAGCCTGTACACGCTGGACAGCAACACCGTGGCCAAGTTCGGAACCCGCAATCTTGCCTTCACCCTGCCTTTTGTGATGTACGGTCTGTTTCGCTATCTTTTTCTGGTGCATCATCATAACATCGGAGAATCCCCGGAGGTCGCCCTGCTGCACGATAAGCCGATCATTCTCTGTATCTTTCTCTATGTGGGCACCGTGGCCGCCATCATCTATCTCTGAAACAGAGAAGAGTTTTGTATGAAAGGTCTGTCAACTTGCGCGACGACGCCCCTGCCGGTCATGCGCGGTGCCAACCGGCAGGCAAAACCGGCCGGCCGGTCGCGGCGGCGCTGGGCCCCCGTTTGGCTGCTGCTTC
>CAZKQR010000176.1:897-8611 GCA_964554965.1 uncultured Cytophagia bacterium
CTGCACGACAAGCCGATCATTCTCTGCATGGTTCTCTATGTGAGTACTGTGGCTGCCATCATCTATCTCTGAATCAGCGAAGAGCTTTTCATGAAAGGACCGTCCTCTGTGGCAACGACTTCCCTGCCGGCCGGCCGGCCGCGGCGACGCCGGACAACCGTTTGCCTGCTGCTTTTCTGTACGCTGGCGGCGTGCACGTCGTCCGCCCGGAAGGAGGAGCAGGAGATTAAAAAGCTCCTCGCCACTTCCGCCGGCTATCTGAATGAGAGAGGCGTCGCGGAATTGCAGGGCGGCCGGTACCTTGCGGCGGTTCAGTACTTTCATCAAGCCCTGGCGTTGACCGGCTATGACCCGGTGTTGCATAATAACCTGGGAGTGGCTTTTTTCCGCCTGGGCCGGTTGGATTCGGCCATTGTCTCCTATGAAACGGCCGTGCGTCTGCGTCCGCACTATTTCACCGCCTACCGGAATCTCGCCGGCGCATATCTGGCGGCGCGCAACGCGCCGCTGGCGCTGAAGGCGATCGATCTGGCTCTGCAGCATCATGCGGACGCGGACCATTATGGAGTGCGGGCAACCATCCATGAAGAGCTGGAGCAATATGAGGCGGCTGTTCGCGATTATCGTTCGGCTCTTTCTCTGGCGCCCGATTCTGCGAACCTGTACAACAACCTTGGTGCGCTCTATTTCCGGCTGAGCCGTTTGGATCAGGCGGTGGAGCAGTTTGAGCTGGCGCTGCAGAAAGAACCGACTCATGCGGCCGCGGCTTTTAACCTGGCCAATGCGCTGGCCCGTCAATGCCGGCTGGAGGAAAGCCGCCGGTATTATGAACAAGCCCTGCAGCATGCGCCGGCTATGTATGAGGCGGAAAACAACCTGGGGCTGGTGTTGCTGGCTTTGAACGATGAAACCGGGGCGATCGACCGCTTTCGCCGGGCCAATGCCATCAAAGCGGATGCCGACGTGGTGTTGCATAATTTATCTTTGGCGCTCGCCCGTTTGGATTCACTGGATGCGGCGCTGTCGCTGATCGATCGCGCTCTACAGATTCAACCGGACAAGGCGCCATATCATCAACAGCGGGGAGCGGTGCTGGCTCAGCTGCAGCGCCATGCGGAAGCGCGCGGGGCTTTTCGGCGGGCGATCGCGCTGGATTCAACTCTGGCCGTCAGCTATAATGAACTGGGTAATTCCTATTATGCCGCTGAGGAGATCGGTCCAGCCCTGCAGGCCTTTCAGCAAGCGCTTGAACGCTATCCGGACTATGTGGCCTCGCGTTATCCGGGTAAGGAGGCGAGCAGAAATCAGGCGTATCTCGATCTGCTCACCGGATGCGACGCGGCCGCCAAGATCTCTGGAGATTATGCGGCGGTCTATCTCAATCTCGGCAAAAGCTATTTGGCGATGAACCAGGAGCAGGCGGCTGAACAGGCTTTTCAAAAAGCGGTGTCCTTACAGCCGCAACAGCCGGATGCCTATGAATGGCTCGCTGTGCTTAACCGGCAGCGTAAAAGGGAACGGGAGAGCCGGATCATGACCGCGCAGGGCCGCTTTTACCGGGGCCGGTTCGCCCTGGAGCTCGATTCCCTGCAGGCGGCCGAGCGCTATGGTCGGCAGGCCTTGCAGTTTTATCCGCGCTACGCGGACGGGCTGGCGCTGATGGCAGAGATCTGCATTAAACAAGCGAGGCTGAACGAGGCGGATGTTTTTCTGCAGCAAGCGATGACGCTGGACAAACGATCCGAATATGTATGGCTGGTTCAGGGGGATCATCACGTCCAGCGCCGGTTGCAGGAGAAGGCTCTGGCTGCGTATGGGAAAGCGTTGCAGATCAATCCGGATTCTGTTCCTGTACATGGCCGGCTGGCCGCGCTGTTGCGTTCGATGGAACGGAAGGATGAATCGGCCGAGCATCAGGCGGAGGTTTATTTTCTTCAGGGCCGCGAATTTGAAACAGCCGGACAGTTGGATCGCAGCCTGCGCGAATACAGTCTGGCCGCTGATCTGATGCAGAAGGCCCGTTATCTAACTGCGCAGGGATTGGTCTATGTGAAAAAGCATATGAATGATGAGGCTGAAAAAAGACTGCGGCGTTCGCTGCAGCTGGACTCGTTGCAGGCGCAGGCCTGGTATGGTCTCGGCGTCATTTACGGCGATCGCGGCGCCTATGATCGTGCGATTCCCGTTCTGCAAAGAGCGACAGCCTTGGATTCACTTTTCGGTCAGGCGCATTATTCGCTGGCCGTGAACTATTATTTTAACCAGCAACCGGAACTGGCGCGCCGGCATCTGTCCATTGCCCAGGCGTTGGGCGTCGCCATCCGCAGGGAGCTGCAGGAAGCGCTGCAGGCGCCCTGATACAGCCGGCTTGCAGTAGGGCTTGATCAGCGCCGGTGCAAAGACGCAGAGGATTCGGCCGCCGGGGCATAAAAAAGCAAACGGTCGTTGTGCACCAAGCGGCCGGCCTTGGTGATTCCCAGCAGAAACATGCCGATCTTAATCTCTCGCTGCAGCTGACGAATGACCGCGATGACGGCATCCGGGGATTTCATCGCCGGCTTGAAAAACGGAAGCGCCAGGCCCACCAGCGAAGCGCCCAGCACCATGCATTTGATGACATCGATGCCGCTGCGCACGCCGCCGGAACCGATGAGCGTGATCCGCTTGCGCAAAGGGCGGAGCTGCTGCAACGCCAAAGGGGTCGGAATGCCCCAATCCTGAAAAGTCAGACCAAGGTTGTACGAGTCCTTGCGCCGGTCACGCCCGTGTTCGATGCGGCTCCAAGAGGTGCCGCCGCTGCCGGCTACGTCGAAATAGCTCAGGCCGTGGCGCAGCGCCAGCCGCACATCCTGAGGACAGAGACCGGCGCCGACCTCCTTGAGGATGATCGGTTTAGGCAGCCTGCGGTTGAGAGCAGCGATCTTTTTGATCAGACCGGCAAAGTTGACATTGCCCTCCGGCTGCACCGCCTCCTGCAGCGGATTGAGATGCAGATAAAGCGCATCGGCTTGCAGCACGTCCACGGCCGTCCGGCAATGCTGCAGGCCGAATCCATAGTTGAGCTGAACCGCGCCCAGGTTGGCAAACAGCAGCGTGCTGGGGGCAAAGCGGCGCAGATCAAAGCTGGCACGCGCCTGCGGATGGGTGAACATCACACGCTGAGAACCCACGGCCATAGCCACCTGGGTGGCTTGTGCAGCCAGCGCCAAATTTTTATTGATCACCCGGACGAGCGGATCATCTCCGCCGGTCATGGAAGAGATCAGCAGGGGCGCGCTCAGTTGTTTGCCCATGAAACGGACCGAGGTGTCCACCTCTTCCAGGTCGATTTCCGGCAGGCCGCGGTGCGCCAACAGAATTTGGTCAAAGTAATTTTTACGTCTGTCGATGTTGGTGTCCGCCAGCACCACATCGATGTGCTGCTTTTTTCTGCTGTTGATGGATCGGTTCATTCGCGGTCCTCTGGTTTGCCCCTTTCAATGTAGCTAAAAAAGAGGACCATTTCAACCCCTGGTTTTGCAGCCCTCTTTTTTATCTAATTGTGACCAAGGTACAAATCGCTGATATTCCGCTTGACTGGAAAATAAAAAAGAAGTATGATCAGGTTTAAACACTATCAGACAGGATTGGGGGCAAGCGGGAAAGACGACGGGATACACGGTGAATCTGCACGATGATCTTATGGACGGGCTGTCGACCGCGGCTCCCCTGCGGGCGGTTTTTTGGCAGCCTGCGTCGGTGGCCGTGGTGGTGGGTTATTCACAGCAGCCTGCGGTGGAGGTGTATGTGGACCGCTGTCGCCGGGACGGGGTGCCGGTGATGCGGCGGCGCGGCGGCGGCGGCGCAGTGGTGCTGATGCCCGGGATTCTGTGCCTGACGTGTGCGTTCATAAGCCAGCAAAGTGATTCGCCCTACCATTTCTTCCAAAAGATCAACGATTTTCTCGTCGAGCAAATGGCACATGTTTTTCAAGTGCCTGACGTTCGAACCGCCGGCATCAGCGATCTGGTGATCAACGAAAGAAAGATACTCGGTTGTTCCATGCATAAATCCCGGCATCGTTATCTGTATCAGGGATCCCTGCTGGTGCAGCCGAACCTGGATCTGATCGAACGCTATCTGCGTCACCCTTCCAGGGAGCCGGATTACCGCCAGGGCCGCGGGCATGAATCTTTTGTCACCAGCCTGGCGCAGGAGGGCTACCCGCTGTCGGTCCGGCAACTCGAGCAGGGTCTGGAGACCGGCTGCACCGAACTGCTTGCTTCATTGTTACTTTAATCGGGAGGTGTGTATGAAAATCCGTTTATGTCTGCTGACGCTTTTCGCCGCCAGCCAATGGGCGCTCGGCCAGGAGATCGGCGATTATATTTCCAAATACACCGCTGAAAACGGCAAGGGCTATATGCAGCCTCTGGCGGATGTATTCGGCGCTGATCTCAACAGCGGTCTGTTCCAAGGCAGCAGGCTGTCCCAGGCCGGCTTTCACCTGACCATCGGCGTCAAGGGTGTGATGGCGAGAATCGGCGACGACTTGAGAACCTTCACGGCCACGACCGAAGAACCCTTCAGCCCGACGCAGACGGCAAAAGTGCCGACGATTTTCGGCAAGGACGAAGCGGTTTCGGTGACCGGCGTGGGCGGAACGGTGTATAATTTCCCCGGCGGTTTCGACATGGACATGATGCCGCTGGTGATTCCGCAGGCGACCATCGGCACGTTGCTCGGCACAGAGGCCACGGTGCGCTATTTTATGGCCAATCTCGGTGAGGACATCGGCGATCTCAAACTGGCCGGCATTGGTGTTCGCCATAGCATCAGCCAGTATCTGCCGCTTCTTCCCATCGATTTGTCCGTTGGTTATTTTACCCAGAAATTCTCTGTGGGCGAGGTGGTGGAGTCCCGGGCTGTCTACTATGGGGCGCAGATCGGCAAGACGTTGGGCATTCTCTGCCTGTACGGAGGCGCCGGCTACGAGTCCACGGAGGTCACGGTTACATATGATCAAGAAAAGGATGTTGAATCAAGCCGGGTGTCCTTTGACATGAAATCAGAGGATCAGCTGCGTTTCACGGTGGGCGTCGGTTTGAATTTGGTCTTTTTGAAAATTCATGCTGATTACAACATAGCCTCCCAAAAAACTCTGTGTGCAGGCATCGGTTTCGGCTGGTAGCCCGCACTAAACTTTTCGCAAGGAGCTTGCCATGAAACGAGTGATTCTTTTAATAGCCCTTTTAACCGCGGCGGCGTGGCTGTCGTCCTGTGAAAGCCGGCGTTTTCAGTTCGTCGCCACGCTCAACAAGACCGTGGATTTTGACGTTGATCATAGCGGAGCGTTCAAAACCGTACGCACGATCACAGCCGCACAGATCCGCAATAACCTCAATGTGCCCGAGGGCGGCACCATCAAACAGGTGGACATCGAAGCCCTGTCGATCGTGCCCGAGACCAAGGCCGGCAATGCGGCGACCGAGGTCAAGGTGAGTGGAACAATCAAGGATCAGGGCCATGAGGTGGAGCTGTTTAAAGAAACTTCCATCAACTTGACCACCGGGGTGGATGTCGGTTACGGCGTCCGCGTACCTCTGCAAAAACTGGTCAATTTGGGTGTAACCGCTTTAAAGACTAAAATCAACGATCATGTGAACCGGCTCAACGACGCGGATATTGAAATCGTGCTCTACGGCACCACTCTGCCGGCCGGAAAACGGCTGCTGATGGCCGTTCACTTTGACATAAAAGCCACCGTGCTCTATGAAAAGTGCATCGATACACCCAACTTTTTCGGCGGGGAAAAATGCGAGGAGGGGGAGGACGTCGTGGATGTCAAGAGGGACTAGGCTGGGTAGAAGGCCGGTCAGCCCTCCGGCCGGTTGAACCGCTGCTTGAAAAAGTATGGCAAGATTTAAATGACTTTGTTCCTGATCCGGATTTCATGAACGACCGAGATGATCCGGCCGCCGGTCCGATCTCGATCGCCGCACGCCGGGCCCAGCCGGCCTTCGCCCCCTCTTCCGCTCAAGAGGGGGCGTGAGGCCTTTATCCTTTCAACTGAATCTCTCCAATCTCTTCATCACGGTAAAGATAAACGCTGCGGACAGCAGGCAGCACACCGCCAGAATGGTCCACAACTGCCAGAGGGCGATTTTATCCCACAGATAGCCGATGACGCTCAATAAATAATTGCCCAGTGCGGTGGCTGCAAACCAGCCTCCTTGCGCCACGCCCTTTAACCGCGGCGGCGCCACTTTGCTGACAAAGGCGATGCCCATGGGGCTGATGAACAGCTCAGCGATCGTCAGCACAAAATAGGTGCCGATCAGCCAGTAAACGGAAACGCGGCTGTCCAGCGGCACGGCCTGGCCGGGCGCCATGTCCTTGGGGCTCAGCAGGCCCAGGGAAGCGAGCACCAGCAGGGCAAAGCCGGCAGCGGTGATAATCATGCCGATGCCGATTTTGCGCGGGGCGGACGGTTCCTTTTTTTTCGCTCGCAGCCAGGAGAAAACACCCAAAACCAGGGGCGTCAGCGCGACGATGAAAAAGGGATTGAAATGCTGAAATTTTTGCGGCGTGAACAGGTTGGAGCCGGAATAGCCTTGGTAGCGCCACCAGGCCAGGACGGCGAAAACCACCACGCCGACGGCGGCCAACAGCCGCTGCATGGTGGTGGTTCCCCGTCTGATCAGGTAGAACACAGAGAGCGCGGCAAGAAAGATGGGCAGCAGACCGAACAGATCGAACCACAGGTTGGTTGCTTTGCCGACATGAGTCACCGTATAGTCGCGGGCGAAATAAGTCATGGTGACGCCGTTTTGATGAAAGGACATCCAGAAAAAGATGACCACGGTAAAGATCAAGCCCAGCGCGATGAGCCGGGGCCGGGTTTCCGCCTCGTTGTAAGCCGGCTGATTCGTGGCGGTCACGGTTTTTTGCGTTCCTATCTGGTCGGCCTGTCTGTAATGTTTGCGAAAGATCCAGAAGATCAGCATGGAGGCGATCAGGCTGAAGCAAGCGATGCCAAAACCATAGTGGTAGGACTCGCTCAGGGCGTTGATATAGTTGGTCGAGAACTCGCCGAGCGTTGCAAGTGTGACGCGGCTGTCCTGAGTCTGAGCGAGGGCGAGATAGTCCGGCACATCCGCCAGCTGGTTTTTTAAAAATGCGTTGGCCATGGCGGGCAAGCGGCCGTCGTAGAAAAACTGATGCTTTTGCAAAAGCCAGTTGCTGATCGCTTCCGCCGCGGTCGGCGCCAGCATGGCGCCGATGTTGATGCCCATGTAAAAGATGCTAAAGGCGGAGGTGCGTTTACCCTCATACTGAGGATCGTCGAACATTCTGCCCACCAGCGCCTGCAGGTTGCCTTTGAACAGGCCGGTGCCGATGGCGATCGTGGCCAGGGCGAGGATGATCAAGCCGAAGCCCGATCCCATGGTCGTGGGGATGGCCAACAGCAGATAGCCCAAGAACATGACGATCATGCCGATGCTGATGGTTTTGCTGTAGCCCAGCACCCGATCCGCCAGCAGGCCGCCCAGCAGCGGAAAGAAATAGACGAAGGACATAAAGATGCCATAGACCTGGCTGGATGAGGCGGCGCTCATCCCGTATTTGGCCTGCAGGAAGAGAATAAAGATCGCCACCATGGTGTAAAAACCGAACCGTTCGCCCATGTTGGCGAAAAACGCGACGATCAATCCTTTGGGAAGTCCTTTGAACA
>CAZKQR010000177.1:0-2605 GCA_964554965.1 uncultured Cytophagia bacterium
CGGCCAGCTTGAGGTAGCCGCTTTTCTGCCAGTTGCCGGTGAGCAGGCCGAGGTACACGTCGTCGCGGGTGTTCAGCGCAGTGAGCAGTTCCTGCACCCCCGGCATCAGCCGTTTATCCCGTGCCGGCGGATTCAACTCCTGAGGCAGCGCGGCAAAATACTCTTCTTTAAACTCCTCCAGGGAGTCGGCGTCATAGGGAAACCCGCACTCCTCTGCCGCGTCGCGGAAGATCGAGGTGTCGGTCCGGCCGGCCAGATTCTTACCGCTGAATTTTTCTTCAATTCCATAGAGATGAACGAACGCGCGATTCATAGCGCGCAAGCCGGCGCCGCCGGTGAGCAGAAGCGTGCCGTCGATGTCAAAGAGTAAAATTTTCATACATGCCTGCGTCGACTTGGTGATTCCTCATTTAGGGAATATACATAACAAAATGCGATTTTTAAACAGAATTTTATCAAGCCTTGTTGTGCAGGATGTTTCCCGCTAATCTCCGGCCGCCTGGGTCCAGAGCGCACGATCCTGTTGTAAAAATGGGGAAATTTTCCTACTTTAGCGCTGGCCTGGTTTAAACGAGTTAAAGGAAACGGATATGAGAAAGAGCATGATGTTGGTCTGGATGGTCTGGTTGGGCAGTGTCAGCGCCTGGGCGTGCACTAATCTGATGGTCACCAAAGGCGCGTCGCTGGATGGTTCCACTATGATCACGTATTCGGCGGATTCGCATACGCTTTATGGAGAGCTGGTTTTCCTGCCCCGTGGAGTTCATGCAGAGGGCTCGCTGGTCGATGTTTATGACTGGGATTCAGGGAAATACCTCGGCAAAATCCGCCAGGCGGTCAGGACCTATCAGGTGGTGGGCAACATGAACGAATTTCAGCTGGCCATCGGCGAGACTACGTTCGGTGGCCGCGAGGAGCTGCAGGATCCGAAAGGCGGCGTGGACTATGGCAGCCTGATGTCTCTGGCTTTGCAGCGCGCCAAAACCGCGCGGGAGGCCATCAAAGTCATGACCGATCTGGTGGCTGAGTATGGTTATTGCAGCAGCGGCGAGTCCTTTTCCATCGCCGATCCCCAGGAGGTCTGGATCATGGAGATGATCGGCAAAGGCCCTGGCAGCAAGGGCGCCGTCTGGGTGGCGCAGCGTGTTCCGGATGGCTCTATCTGCGGCCATGCCAACCAGGCGCGCATCGGGCGATTCCCGCTGAACGACAAGTTGAATTGTCTCTATTCGCCGGATGTGATCACATTCGCCAGGCAAAAGGGCTATTATGCCGGCAAGGATGCGGATTTCAGTTTTTGCGACGCCTATGCGCCGCTTACCTTTGACGCCGTGCGTTTCTGCGAAGCGCGGGTTTGGGCGATGTTCCGCCGCGCCGCTCCTTCGATGAACTGGAACGAAGATTTTGTCCAGGGCGTGGCCGGTGCAGAACGGTTGCCTTTGTGGATCAAACCGGACAAAAAATTGTCGGTCCAGGACGCCATGGCTTTGATGCGGGATCACTTTGAGGGCACGTCGCTGGACATGTCCCAGGACGTCGGCGCCGGGCCCTATGGATTGCCCTATCGCTGGCGGCCGTTGACCTGGAAAGTGGACAGCACTACCTATTTTAACGAACGGGCGATTTCCACTCAGCAGACCGGGTTCTCCTTTGTCACCCAGTCGCGCAGCTGGCTGCCGGATCCGGTGGGCGGCGTGCTCTGGTTCGGCGTCGATGACACCTATTCGACGGTGTATGTGCCCATGTATTGCGGTATTCAACAGGCACCGTATCCTTTCGCCGTGGGCACCGGCTCTTTTACCGAATTCAGCTGGGACTCGGCTTTTTGGGTGTTCAACTGGGTTGCCAATTTTTGTTATTCCCGGTACAGCGAGATGATCCAGGATGTTCTGGTGGTGCAACGCCAGCTGGAGGGCAGCTTTGTCGCCGATCAGCCGGAGATCGATGCCGCGGCTGTCGCACTTTTCAGAAACTCCCCGCAGTCTGCGCGCGATTATCTGACCAACTATAGCGTGGCGCAGACCGAGCGGACCGTGGTCCGCTGGCGCAAGCTGGGACAGAACCTGCTGGTGAAATATATGGACGGCAACACCAAGGATGAGTTGAAAAAGGTGCAGCACATCGGCTATCCCGCTTCCTGGTATCGCCGCATCGCCGACGACACCGGGGATCGGCTCAAAATGCGCAAGCTGCAGGGGGAAGGGGAGACAGCGACGCATTAGCAAGAAGCCGTCTGCCAGGTGATTGAACCCGAGGCGACACGCTGTAAGAGGACCAACGAGGCTTGAACAGTCGGCCGGCGCCGGACCGAAGCGTTTATCCCGGTCCGGCGTCCGGCCTTGTCACTCCGCCCTAAAGGCGCGAACGATGGACCGCCGGCGGCGTTGGCGCCTGATCGAGATCAGCAAGAAAATTCTCGTATTATGCCAAAGAGGTTGTCCAGTGGAAAGCGATGTGGTCTGCTTGAGCCATTTCGGGAAAAATTTCTTGACACTTTTATAAAATATTCTCATATTGATTTTTCATTCAATAAAAATAAGGCATACCAGCGTTTGCTGCCATTAAGAGCACATATTCAACCCTTCCGTAAGAAGCCGCTTACTCT
>CAZKQR010000177.1:2615-8585 GCA_964554965.1 uncultured Cytophagia bacterium
ATCGTTGGCGACGGCAAATCCGGGGAGCCCGGCCGATCCAGTGAGATGGGCGCTCCTCATTTCCCTTGTAGCGAAAAAATTATAATTCTTGCTGTAAAACGCCCTGTAAGAGGGCATGTACTTTTTAACATCAGGCTGATAAGATGATACCTCACACATCATCCGGTACCGTGGAAGGATTGTATGATCCACGATTTGAGCATGACAGTTGCGGAGTCGGTTTTCTCGCCCGGCTGGACGGCGTCGCCCGACACGAGATCGTGCAACTGGCCCTGCAGACGCTGATCAATCTGGAGCACCGTGGCGCGGTGGGCGGCGACACCAGCACCGGCGACGGCGCCGGGCTCATGCTGCAAATACCGGATGAGCTGTTCCGCTCGGAAATCACCACCTTCGATTTACCGGAGCCCGGGCACTATGCCGTTGGTATGGCGTTTCTGCCTCAGAATGATGCCGCTGCCGATCAATGCCGGAGCATGGTCGAGAAGGTGGTTGAGGAGGAGGGGACTCAGCTGCTGGGATGGCGCCGAGTGCCGACCCAGGACGGGCATCTCGGCGATTTGGCCAAATCCTCACAACCCGGCGTACAACAGTTTTTTCTCGCAACCGGTCGGGTGGCGCTGCGCCAGTTCGAGCGCAAGCTCTATGTCATCCGTCGTGTGATCGAAAAGCGCATCGCCGAGCTGTCTGCAGCCCAGGCCCATGATTTTTACATCTGCAGCCTGTCCAGCCGGACTATCGTGTATAAGGGCCTGTTGACCGGCACTCAGGTGGCGCCCTATTTCCCCGAGTTGACTCTGGAACACTGCACCAGCTCATTCGCCGTGGTCCATCAGCGCTACAGCACCAACACGAATCCGACCTGGAACCTGGCGCAGCCCTTTCGCTATGTGGCGCATAACGGCGAGATCAACACCCTGCGCGGCAACATCAGCCGCATGCACGCCCGCGAGTCGATGCTCGCTTCGCCGTGCTGGGGCGACGATTTGGAAAAGATCAGACCGGTTCTGGTGGAAAACGGCAGCGATTCCGCGATTTTTGACAATGCGTTGGAGCTTTTGCTCCTATCCGGGCGCTCTCTTTCCCATGCCATGATGATGATGATCCCGGAGGCCTGCGGGCCGAAAATTCAGATGAGCGAGGACAAGCGCGCTTTTTACGAATACCATGCGGCGCTGATGGAGCCGTGGGACGGCCCGGCAGCGATGATTTTCTGCGACGGCCGTTATATCGGCGGCACGCTGGACCGCAACGGTCTACGGCCGGCACGCTATACGATCACTCGGGAAGGCATGATCGTGTTGGCCTCTGAAACCGGCGTCATCGAATTCCCGGATCCCTGCATTTTGCGGCGCGGCCGGCTGCAGCCGGGCAAAATGTTTCTGGTGGATCTGGAGCAGCATCGCGTGGTTCCTGACAATGAGATCAAGGCCAAGATTTCCCGGCAAAAACCCTATCGGCGCTGGGTGAAGGATAATCGCATTGAACTGCGCGGCCTGTTTACGCCTGCGGCGGTTCCCTATGAAGAGCCAGAGGCCCTGCTGGCCAAACAACATGCCTTTGGCTATACGGATGAAGAGCTGCGCATGGTGATCGCCCCCATGGCCTCACGCGGTCAGGAGGCCGTGGGTTCCATGGGCAACGACGCGGCGCTGGCGGTGTTGTCCAACCGCCCGCAGATGTTGTTCGCTTATTTCAAACAGCTGTTTGCTCAGGTGACCAATCCACCCATCGATCCGCTGCGCGAAGAACTGGTCATGTCTCTGGAAAGTTTTGTCGGCCGCCAGATCAATGCGCTGGAGGAACAGCCGAAGAACAACTTTGGTTTAAAACTGCCGCATCCCATCATGACCATGGACGATATGGAGCGCTTGGCTGCGGCCCGGCACGAGGACATTCAGGCCGGCCTTATCGACATCCTTTTTCCCAGCCATGGCACCGGCACGGATCTGGAAAAAGTTCTGCAGCATGTTTTTCAGCAGGCCTGCGATTACATCCAAGGCGGCTGCAATCTGCTGATTTTGACCGATCGCAATATTCAGGCTGCGCAGGCCGCCATTCCCTCGCTGCTGGCGGTCTCGGGACTGCATCACCATCTGATCGCCCAAGGGCTGCGCAATCGGGCCGGCATCATCATCGAATCCGGCGAGCCGCGCGAGGTCATCCATTTTTCTCTGCTGCTGGCTTTTGGCGCCGACGCCATCTGCCCCTATCTGGCGTTTGAGACCGTCCGCGATCTGGCTGAGGCCAATCTGTTGGAAAAGCCGCTCAAGCCGGAGGAGGCGATGGACGCCTACATCACCGCGATCAAGAAGGGGCTGCTGAAAACCTTCAGCCGAATGGGCATCTCCACGTTGCACAGCTTTTTTGGATCGCAGATCTTTGAGGCGGTGGGTTTGAGCCGGGCGCTGGTGGACCGCTATTTTTGCGGCACCGCCTCGCGCATCGGTGGGCTGGGACTGGAGGAGCTGGCGAAGGAGACGCTGCTGCGCCATGGCCACGGCTTTCCCGCGCAGGCCGCACCGCAACCTCTGCTGGAGCCGGGCGGTGACTATCATGTGCGCCACGGCGGCGAAAAACATTTGTGGAATTCAACGGCCATCTACAAATTGCAACAGGCTGCCTGGAACGACGACTATGCCGCGTTTAAAGAGTACAGCGCTTTGATCAACGCGCAATCGAGCGAACGGGTCACCTTGCGCAGCCTGTTGCAGTTCAAGCGCGTGCAACCTATAGCCATCGAAGAGGTGGAGCCGGAGGAAGCGCTCGTCAAACGCTTTGTTTCCTCCGCCATGTCCTTCGGTTCCATCAGCCGTGAGGCGCATGAGACCATCGCCATCGCCATGAACCGGTTGGGCGGCCACAGCAATTCCGGCGAGGGCGGTGAGGATCCGAGCCGCAACACGCCGATGGCCAACGGCGACAGCAAACGGTCGTCGATCCGGCAGATCGCTTCCGGCCGCTTCGGCGTGACCACGGAATACGCGGTGACCGCCGATGAGCTGCAGATCAAGATCGCCCAGGGCGCCAAGCCCGGCGAGGGCGGCCAGCTGCCCGGTCATAAAGTCAGCGCCGAGATCGCGGTGGTGCGTCACACCACTCCCGGCGTCACTCTGATCTCTCCGCCGCCGCATCACGACATCTATTCCATCGAAGATCTGGCGCAGTTGATCTATGATCTCAAGGCGGTGAATCCACGGGCGCGCGTGTCGGTCAAGCTGGTCTCTGAAGTGGGCGTCGGTACGGTGGCGGCCGGCGTGGCCAAAGCCAAAGCGGACATGGTGCTCATCGCCGGCCACGACGGCGGCACCGGCGCATCGCCGCTCACCTCCATCAAGCACACCGGGCTGCCCTGGGAGCTGGGATTGGCTGAAACACAGCAGACTCTGATCCGTAACCGGCTGCGCAGCCGCATTCGCGTGCAGGTGGACGGACAACTAAAGACCGGCCGGGATCTGGCGATCGCCGCTTTGCTCGGCGCAGAAGAGTTCGGTTTCGGCACCACGGTGTTGGTGGTGCTGGGATGCGTGATGATGCGCAAATGTCATTTGAACACCTGTCCGGTCGGAGTCGCTACCCAGGACCCGGCGCTGCGTGCTCACTTTAAAGGCAAACCAGAATACGTCGAACGGTTCATGCGCTTCATGGCCCGGGAGTTGCGGGAATATATGGCGGAGCTGGGATTTCGCACTCTGGATGAGATGATCGGTCATGCCGAACGCTTGGAGGTGGCGAAGGACGTCGATCATTGGAAAGCATCCACTCTGGATCTGCAGCCGTTGTTAAAGACGGAACCGGACCAATCGGTTCGTCGCTGTGTGGCTGTACGCGAAGCGGATCATGCTGATCTGCTCGATCATGAATTGATCCGCAGGAGTGAACCGGCGCTGGAGCGCATGCAGCAGGTGCGCATCGACCTCCCCATCCGCAATGTGCACCGCACCGTGGGGGCAAGATTAAGCGGTGAGATTGTCCGGCGATACGGCAGCAAAGGTCTGCCGGACTCGACCATTCAGCTTTATTTCAAAGGCAGCGCCGGACAGAGTTTGGGTGCGTTTCTGGCGCCCGGGATCAGCATGCGCGTTGAGGGCGATGCCAATGATTTTCTCGGCAAGAGCATGTCCGGCGGCCGCATGGTGCTGGTGCCGCCCATCGGCGCCACGTTCCAGCCCCATGAGAATATTATTGTCGGCAACGTGGTTCTTTACGGCGCCACCGGCGGCGAGGTGTTCATCAACGGTGTGGCCGGCGAACGGTTCGCGGTGCGCAACAGCGGCGCCCGCGCCGTGGTCGAAGGGGTGGGCGACCATGGCTGTGAGTATATGACCGGCGGCACGGTGGTGGTCATCGGTCAAACCGGCAATAACTTTGCCGCCGGCATGAGCGGCGGCATCGCCTATGTCTATGACGAATCCCAATTGTTCGACACCCGCTGCAATCTCGATATGGTGGATCTGGAGCCGGTGTGGAAGCGCTCGGATGTGCAGGAACTGCGTGCGATCTTGGAGGATCACTATCGGCTCACCAACAGCCCGCGCGCCAAGATGTTGCTGGAGAACTGGGATGCGCATCTGCCGCTTTTCGTCAAAGTGATGCCCATCGATTACCGCCAGTCGCTGGAGCGGATGAAGCTGTACGAGGATCAGGACAAGGAGACCGTGGCCGCGACAGAGGAGGTGTTCCATGGCTAAAACCACCGGTTTTATCGAATATCAGCGCTGCGAACCGGGCAAGCGCGACAAAGCGAAACGGATTCACGATTTTCTCGAGTTCGAACGGCCGCTGCCGGTTGAGCAGCTCACCCAGCAGGCGGCACGATGCATGGATTGCGGCGTGCCTCATTGTCATGCGTTCGGCTGCCCGCTGCTGAACCGCATTCCGGATTGGAATGAGATGGTGTATCGCGGGCAGTGGCGCCGCGCACTCCAGCTGCTGCACAGCACGAATAATTTTCCAGAGTTCACCGGCCGGATTTGTCCCGCGCCCTGTGAGACCGCGTGTACGTTGATGATCCTGCAGGAACCGGTGACCATTCGTCACATTGAATGTCAGATCGTGGAGCGCGGCTGGCAGGAGGGGTGGATCACGCCGCAGCCGTCGGCCATCAAAACCGGAAAACGGGTGGCGGTGGTGGGCTCTGGGCCGGCCGGACTGGCGGCCGCTCAGCTGCTGGCTCGCAGAGGACATGAGGTGATCGTTTTTGAGCGGGATGACCGCATCGGCGGCCTTCTGCGCTACGGCATTCCGGATTTCAAATTGGATAAGAGCCTCATCGATCGGCGGTTGGAGCAGATGAAAGCGGAAGGCGTGATCTTTGAGACCAAAGTCAACGCCGGGGAGGATCTCTCCGTGCGCTATCTGCAGCGCTCTTTTGACGCCGTGGTGCTGACCATGGGCGCCACCACGCCGCGGGATCTGCCGATCCCCGGCCGGGAATGGACAGGCATTCATTTTGCCATGGATTTTCTCAAGGGACAGAACCGGAAACTGAACGGCGTCGCGGAACCGACGATTTGCGCCAGGGACAAACGTGTGGTGGTGCTTGGCGGGGGAGACACCGGCTCGGATTGCGTGGGTACCAGCATTCGTCAGGGCGCCCGCCAGGTGATCCAGGTGGAGCTGCTGGCCAAACCGCCGCAGCAGCGGAGCGTGGATAATCCGTGGCCCACCTGGCCCCATATCTTGCGCACCTCCAGCTCCCAGGAAGAAGGGTGCGAACGGTTGTGGAGCGTGGCCAGCAAAGAATTCGTCGGCGAGAACGGCCATGTGCGTGGAATTAAGGTGGTTGACCTGCAATGGCGCGGCCGTGAGTGTTCGGAAGTGAAAGGATCCGAACGGTTGTTGGAAGCGGATCTGGTGTTGCTGGCCATGGGGTTCGTGCATGTCGAGCACGGGCCTTTGGTGCAAGAGGCCGGTCTGTGTCTCGATCAACGCGGCAACATCACGGTCGATGAGAATGCCATGACTTGC
>CAZKQR010000178.1:0-285 GCA_964554965.1 uncultured Cytophagia bacterium
CTTCTCTGCACGCTCCTTCCTTAAAAAAGAACGGCCACAGGACATCGTTCGAGATGGCTAAAACGACCGGAAACTATGAGGTGTCGACGAATTTTGAAATCAACTAAATTGTTTTAACCTATTTCCCCCACCTGCATCGGCGAGGACTCGAATCCGCTGTTCTGGTTCAAAAAAACCAGCAAAGCCCAACCGGCCAAGTTCCTGCCACAATTTTCGGCAGCTACCCTGTAATTGCATAAATACTGTTTACCTTTAAGGCCGAAATTACTATTTTTGATTGAAAAG
>CAZKQR010000178.1:295-8576 GCA_964554965.1 uncultured Cytophagia bacterium
TATCAGACAACTCAGTAAAAAAACCCTGCCGGCGATGATCGCCCTGATCCATCTCATGGCCTCCATCGGCTTTGCCGGGATCGAACACCACTGCCGGAAGCATCCCCAAGTGCGGAGTATTTCGGAGCACTGTTGCTGCGCAACAGAGCCTTCAGAAGAACAAGCTTCCTGTTGTGTTCCCGTGTTTCCTGGGACACCCAATACTCTAGTTTCCAGCGGTCCGTCTTTTTCCACGCCAGATTGCTGCGAGCTGGTCAGCCGCTTCAACCGGGTGGAAGAGACCGCGCCTTCAGCGCCATCCCCTTCCCTGCTCACGATGGTTACCGCTTTCATTTTACTCCCTGCGGAGAAAAACAGCGCAGCCGAGTTCTCCGTTCGCACTCTATTTCCCTTAGCTGCTCCACAGCTCCGCCTTCCTCTGCTTAATTGATCGCCAAGCAAATCTCTCGTTTTCAAAAACAGGCCGGCAAAAATTCGACGGCCATCGCATCAAACCGTTCATTTTTCATGAGAGAGGTTTGCCATGAAAGCATTCATGCTTGTGTTAACGATCTGGCTGGCCGCGTGCACCGCGCTGTTCGCCCAGGAAAAGGACACCTACACCTGCGGTCACATCTATGGGATCGCTTATCATGAAACCCATCAGGACACCCTTCCACTGATCCATGCCAATGTGTATTGGTTGAACACCGTGGCCGGCGCCACCACCGATGACCAGGGTTTTTTCCGGCTCGACCTATCGGCGGCGAGCGATCGGCTGGTGGCGGACTATGTCGGTTTTGCGGCCGACACGCTTAGCGTGCAACCGGGCATGCACGGTCTGGCCATCTATCTTCAGCCGGATCATCGGCATGGCGAAATGACCATCACTGGAGAGAAACCGCACACCCATCACCTGCACGAGGCGGAGGTGAACACTCAGATCATCACCCGGCAGGGCCTGCGCACCCTGGCCTGCTGTAATCTGGCCGAAAGCTTTGAGAACAGCCTCTCAGTGGACGTGGAGCAGAGCGACGCAGTCAGCGGCGCCAAGCGGATCAAGATGCTGGGACTCGCCGGTTTTTACACCCAGGTGCTGGTGGAAAAAAATCCGGTCATGCGCGGCCTGATCAGCCCTTTTGGCATGGAGTTCATTCCAGGGTTCTGGATAGACGCCATCGATATCTCCAAGGGCACCGCTTCAGTGGCCACGGGCTATGAATCCCTCACCGGCCAGATCAACATCGAACTGGCCAAGCCTGAACAGGCTAAACCGGTCTCGTTCAACGCGTTTCAGAACAGCATGGGCCGTTCCGAGCTGACCTTCACCGGCGCAACCAGAGTGTCGCCCCGGGTTTCCACCATGCTCCTCTCCTATGCCGGCTATAGCCGGCAGCGCTGGGACGAGGACAACGACACCTTTCTCGACATGCCCCTGGTGACCCATCTCAGCCTGATGAATCGCTGGAAGTACAGCGGCGAAAACCGGGACGGCCAGATTGGTATTAAAATCCTGCAGGATCGCCGCGACGGCGGTCAGTCTCATTTCGACTTTGACCGTCCACCATCCGCCAATCCGCTCTACGGCTCACGCAACCGAATCCAGCGCTACGAGTTTTTTTCCAAAGCGGGCAGCGCACTGGCAAACGGCAGCAGTCTTGGCCTGATCCTCTCCGGATTCTACCATCGCCAGGAGTCGTTCTGGGGCACCAAGAGCTATGACGGCGATGAAAAGAGCCTTCACGCCAACCTGATCTATGAAAAATCTGCGCAGCGCTATACGGTTTCATCCGGAATCTCTTTCAGAATGGACCAGCGCGACGAGGTTTATCAGCGGCAGATCTTTGCCACACACGAGCAAGTGCCCGGCGTTTTCGTCGAATACACCTACAAGCCCGTCTCGCAGCTAAGCGTCATGTCCGGATTCCGTTACGATCGCCATAATCTATACGGCGCTTTTTACACTCCGCGCTTTCATCTCAGATATCAGATGGATGCGTTGACCTCCCTGCGGCTTTCAGCGGGCAAGGGTTATCGCGTGCCTCATCTGTTTATGGACAATCCCTCAATTTTGGCCAGCGCCAGGGAGGTGATCTTCCGGGAATCACTCGAGGCTGAGGAGGCATGGAACGCCGGCGTGCAGATCACACGTGATTTTTTCCTGGGGCCGGACCGTCCCGGAAACGTGATGATCGATTTCTATCGCACCGAGTTTATGCAGCAGACGGTGGTGGATCTGGAGCAAAATCCACAGGCTATCCTGCTCTACAACCTCGACGGCCGTTCCTATTCCAACAGCGGCCAGATCGAAGTCACGGCGACAGCCGTCAGAGGCGTGGATGTGACTGCTGCCTATCGCTTCAACGACGTGCGTATGACCTTTGTGGACCAGTTGAAAGAACTGCCGCTCAATCCGCGCCACAAGGGTGTGTTGGTTCTCTCCAATGCTTTTCCCAATCGCAAGTGGCAGTTTGACGTCACCACCCAGTACAACGGCCAGACGCGGCTGCCCAACACAGCGGACAATCCCGAAAGGTATCGACTGAGGGAGCATTCACCGGATTATGTGCAGCTCTTTGCCCAGGTCACGCGCAAATTCAAAAAGCTGGAACTCTATCTTGGCGGCGAAAATCTCACCGGTTTTCGTCAACAGCAGCCGATTCTGGCCTGGGATGAGCCGTTCAGCCCTTACTTTGATTCTTCGCTGATTTGGGGACCGACCTCGGGCCGGCGGTTTTATATGGGAGTGCGGCTGAATTGAGGGGGAAAAAAGGGCAATAGAGTTGGTGTCAACGATCGCCTGGGGAATCCTTGTTTCTCGTCACCAAGCTCTGCTTGGTGACGAGCGGAAATGCACTTGATTTTAACAGCTTGAATGGTTATTTTGCAAAGGATAGATAGGAGGGTCCTTTGATGAGCCTGCCATCGCATTTTCTTTCAAAGAACCGCCATTCAAAAAATTTCGCCTATACGAAAAGGTCGACCCTATCAGTCGGCCTTTTCTTATTTTCTCTGCCCCTGCTCCTCAGCCTGACCTGTTCTGAGAGCAAGGATCCAACAAAGAGCGAGGGTAAGGAGGGTCCCCACATCATTATCGATGACGATGCGCTTGTGACCGGTTTTATTCGGAATCTGGGCGTCCCTTTTGCGGCCTGGAACCGTACCAGCAACCGCGCCGGAGCGTTTCTCTTTACCGCCGCTGAACGCAAAGTGTTCAGGGAATTCGGCGATTCGCTGCAGCCTTCCGGCCGCTTGCCCTGCTTTGAATACCGGCTCCCCAAAGAGGCAACGGTGACGGCGATGGCGAACGGGATCATCGAACGAGTGGGCCCGCACCCCAATGGAACGGATCAGGAGATCGCCATGGTCTGTTTGGACGACAGACAATGGGAGCTCATTTACTCACACCTCACCCATGTGCGCGTCGCCGCCGGGGATACGGTCAAGGCCGGCGATGTGCTCGGCAACCCGGGCGTGTGGAACGCTTCGCTAGGCCGCGTCGCCGTACTGTTGAAAAATTTCGCCACCGGTCTCGCCTATTGCCCTGTTTCCCACTTTGCCTCGGATGTGGCGGCCGGATTGCGCAACGCTTTAGCGCAGCATATGCGCGACTGGGAGACCTTTAAAGAGAGTAGCGCTCTCTACGATGAAAATCAGATTCAGCCGGCTTGCTGCGCTGAATCGCTTCCGAGCGTCTATACAGAGGAAAAACCGAAATTCGCCATCTATAACCTCGGCGTCACCTTTGCCCCTTTTAATCCGACGACTAAACGGGCGGGAGATTTCATTTTCAAGAGCAGCTACGGAAAAGTGTTTTATGAATTCGCCGCCGTGGTCAATGCCGGCGGCGGCAAGACCAAGGAACTGCCCACCTTTGAATACAAAATCCGCAAGGAGGCCTTTGTTTTTGCGCTGGCCGACGGCGTGGTGCTGTTTAAAACCTATCAAACGGATACCCAGGACTATGAACTGCTCGTGCAATCAACCTATGATGCAGACTGGGCGGTCTGTTACGATCACGTGAAAAATCCCCGTTTTGCGGTGAACGATGTCATCGCCACCGGCGACACCTTGGGCAACCCGGGCACCTGGGACGCCACTCTCGGCCGTTTCGAGATCTCGGTCAATAACATCAAGACCCAAACCTCTTACTGTCCTTTTTGTTATTTTGATGAAGCGACCAGTGCGATCTATCAGGCCAAGGTCGCCCAACACATCAGCGAGATCGAGGCCCTTCTGGGCAACCCATCCCTGTATGATGAAGCCGCCTATATCTATCCAGGCTGCCGCAAGGAATCGATGAAAAATTAGCACAAGAATAAACATTGAAAAAAATGAAGGGCTCGCATTCAGGCTTTTCCCGGGTCGAGTCATTCCCCGGCTAAAAAACCTTATTGCTTCAGCGCCGCCTTGGTGAACAGATAGGGCGGAATAGGTTGATTAAAGGCAATATGGTTGATTTTAAATTCAGTTCCTTTGCCCTGTTTCAACAGGTTTTATATAACTGCAGTTTTGCACTTTTAAAATAAGGATTTGACAACAATAAAAAAGGCCCTTACCTTTCATTAGCCTATCACTCTGTTTTTACAACAAGTAATTGAAAGGGAAGAGCCATGAATAGTATACAACTTCCTGAGCTTTTTCTTACGTTACTTTACAAGTTAGAGCCGGTTTTCACCAACCCCAGTTTCCAATATTTCCAAACGCTCCTTCTTGGCATTCTACAGAGCCGTTCGAAAAACCGTTACGGCAGCCGCCAAGATGGCCAAGTTGCAACAGCACTTTTCCAATGTCAATCGATTTGTCAGTGCATACGTTTGGAATCCATGGGAATTGGGTATGGCGGTCATTACCTTGGTCATTAAAACTTTAAGCCTCAACAGTAAAACATTGACCATTGCTGTCAATTCCACTCTGCTCAGTAAATTTTGCTCAAAAATATTCAGTTGCGGTTTCCATTTCAATAGTGATCAAAAGAAAAACTTTTCCAAATATATTTGGGACCATGAATGGTTAATCATGGGACTGCTTTACTATTCCCCATTATTTGATAAACAAATCTGTTTTCCCTTTTTGGCGCAATTATTCGTGCCTAAAAAATATGTGCCGTCGGAACACCCCTACCAAAGTTCCATTGAAATGGCATGTGAAATGCATTGTTATGTTCAAGATCATCTAAAACAAAAGGTTCTCCTGGTCGGAGACGGGTTTTTTGCCAAGGAAAGACTGCTTAAAACATGTAGAGAACGGTCCATTCCTTTAATCAGTCGCCTGCAATCCAATGCGGCACTTTATGCCAAGCACACGCCTGCAGCAAAACGACGAGGACGACCACAGCGCTTTGGAGAAAGACTACCATCCTTAACTCACTTGGCCAAAGCTAAAAAAGGCTTCAGTGAATTTAATTTTATATTATACGGCAAAAAACGCCATGTCCGGGTTAAATGCGTGGAGGCCATCTGGAAACCGGCTGGGCAACTAATTCAAATTTTAATCGTCGATTATGGACAGCAAAGCAAACCAGCCTTCTTTTTCTGCACGGATTTGTCTTAATCCGTTAAAGATATTCTCACGCGCGTGGCCGCTCGATGGAGCCTGGAAAATACATTCCAAGATCTCAAAGAACAATTGGGCTGGTCGCATTGGCAATGTCGCGTGGAAAAGGCCGTCTGCCGATCCGCTACGCTGACCTGTTCGGCGGCCACCCTGTTAACGCTCTGGAGTCTTCAACAAGCATCGGAGCGCCAGCCGGAATTCTGGGAGCCCTTGCCATGGTACAGGCATAAAGTGAATCCCAGTATGAAAGATATGATCGAACAGCTTCGGGCTCGAATTTTGGATCAATCTTTTTATGCGGTTAAGCATCAGTGCAGGACAATGGCAGAAAAAGAACGAGTGATTCGAACGATCTTTAGCCTCGCAGCCTGATTTTTGAAAAATTGACTCTGCAAAACTGCAGAAGAATAAAACAAGGGCTGAAAAACAAAAGAGCCGATTCATAATCAATGGACCTTCGCATCAGACAAGTGCCATGACGCTGCGATGCAGGTGTTATTCAAACATAGCGGTTTTGAATGCCATAGACAACCGCATTTTACTGCCATGCGGGAAACGATCGCAGCGATCAGCTCGAAATCGTCCGCAGCGTGATGCGGTCACGTTGACAGGGTGCGTTTTTTTACTTTTTTTCGGCCCTGGCCGCTGCATAAACAGGACGACCGGCAAACCGACCCGCTCAATGGGCGATGAGACCCAAATCAAAAAAATGAGAAGGGGTAGCCTGGGGACCATAGACGCTCGTTTGCACAATGCAGCCGAACTCATATTTAATCGCCAGATGATTGTCCCCTTCTCTCAGCAGAGCCGCCGCTTTTTTCGGCAACAGCGCTTGGCTCACCTTGATCTCCGGATCCCATCTGCGCAGGTTGCTGATCTGCATGGCGTGTTCCCCGTTGATGTAGAGATCAGTCACTCCATGATTATAGAGCACAACCGACCATTCCGCTGTAACCGACGCAAGCGTAAAGTCACGTTGCAGATACAAAGTGCCGCTGTTCCACAGGGTGCGAACATCCGGCATGTTCCACATGGGAACGCCGAAAGGCCCCAAGCCGGTGCGCCATTTCTCCTGATTGTCCTGTCTATACCATCCTGCATTGAGCGCCTCTGTTAGATACATCCACTCCTGTGGCGAGTTCATGGAGAGGGGTATGATGATCTTTTGATCAGCGGGGTATGGTTGGAACAACCTGCCATGCAGCTCTGCCAGCCTTTCGACCGGCAGTTTACTGACTTGTCGGTCATAGGTCAGCCAGCCGTTAAGCTCGTTCTCTACATCACTCAGTTGCGTGTACACCACAGCAGTCAAACCATATTTTCTGAGTTCGGACAGGTTATGGATCCAAAGGCTGTAGCGCTCATCGAGATCCTCCGTCGTTAGGACCACCTCGCGCATCAGATCGCCCGCTCGATCAATGCGTTCGACCAATCCAAGGTCAGGTTGCCAGAGATGGCCCTTCACTGCAAGCTCGTGGCCCCCCGCTTCGCCCAACACCATAGCCCGTGGGTATTTCACCGGCACCCAGCCCACAGATGGATAAAGCGTATAGTCGTGAAAATCCCTGATGTCTCCGCACTCTCTGTCGATCCAGCCGCTGGCATTGGTGACCAGTCGAGTGGGATCCTTTTTCTGCGTCCAGTCTGTGATGCGCTCAGTATCAAACTGGCCCCACGATTCATTGAACACGATCCACTGCACGATGGATGGATGGTTGTAGAGCTGATCTATGATCGCGTCCCACTCCGCCTCCCAGGCCTTGCCCCCGCCGACCTCCGAGCGCAGCAGATGGCCGACCGGGCTGATCATATCCTGCCACAGCAGAATTCCGGCTTTATCGCAATGGTAATAAAACCGTTCGGGCTGGACTTTGATGTGGACCCGGTCCATATTGCAGCCGGTCTTTTTCAGATAGTCGAGGTCAAACTGAAGGGCCTGATCCGAGGGTGGAGTCAGTAGTCCGTCGGGCCAGTACCCCTGGTCAAGCGGTCCAAATTGAAAGAGCTCCTGTCGGTTCAGCCGGATTCTCAAGAATCCGGCCGCATCACGGGCCGTAGAAATCCTTCTCATCCCAAAGTAGCTCTCCACCTCGTCGATGACCTGACCGCGATGATGTAGGCTCACTCTCAGGTCATAGAGAAATGGCGAATCCGGGCTCCACAGCTTGGGTCGGTCGATTTTAAGCGTGATCGGCCTTTGTGAGTTCCCTTCACTCAAAGCCACTTGCTTTCCATGATCGAACGCCCTCACCTTAATCACATGATGATCCTCCCACCCTCTTAAGGTGGTCTCCATCGACACAGCGCCAAGACCGCTGTCCGGCGTTATCTTTATTCTGTCGATGGAAACAGCGGCAACCGGTTCAAGCCACACCGTTTGATAAATGCCGCTGGTCGCGGTATAATGGCCCTTACTCAGTCCGGCGACAGCCTGTTTGCCGATAGGCTGTGTGCCTGCGTCAGAGGGATCCCAGACCACCACGCCTAATTCATGATTATGAGTCGCCCCAAGGGCGTCGGTGATATCAAAGTGAAAAGCGTCATAGCCGCCTTTGTGCGCTCCGATAAAAACGCCGTTTACCCATATTCTAGCCATATAGTCGACCGCCTGAAAATTCAGCAAAATCCTCTTACCTTTCCATGCCTCAGGGATGGCGAAAAAACGACGGTACAGCATCTCCTGGCTTGCGCTTACAGATTGTTTTATGCCCGACAGCGCGGATTCGACACAAAAGGGAACCAGAAT